>CAZXMX010000256.1:0-4373 GCA_964641645.1 uncultured Neomegalonema sp. | reverse complement strand
TGCTGGGGCGAGATGCCTCAAGTGAATACGCCTGAGTATAAAGAGTGGTTTGGCGAGACCCGAAAGTTCGGAAAAGCGATCTGGGACATCACCGGCAAAGGCAACAACGTCGATATGGTCTTTGAGCATCCGGGGCAGGCGACCTTCCCGGTTTCGGTGTTTGTCGTGAAGCGTGGCGGCATGGTGGTGATCTGCGCCGGAACAACGGGTTACAACTTGACGATGGATGCGCGCTATCTCTGGATGCACCAAAAGCGCGTTCAGGGCTCGCACTTCGCCAATCTTCAACAAGCCAGTCTCGCGAACCAATTGATGATCGAGCGGCGCATTGACCCGTGCATGTCAGAAGTGTTCGCTTGGTCGGACATTCCGAAGGCGCATACGAAGATGCGTAAAAACGAGCACTTACCCGGTAACATGGCCGTGTTGGTTTCAGCGAAACGCCGTGGCCTACGAACGTTGGGAGACGCATTAGAGGATTGATTTTCATACGTTAATCGACGAATTGTTTCAAAGCGTCACGCAAGAGTGACGTTTTGAGTTTTGATGGCGTCAAGATTTTCTGAGTATACGAACCTTAACGACCGTAATCTCAGGAATTGCCATGTTCGCGCGCGTCCTCCTCGCCCTATCGGTTTTTGCCGGAACCGCACAAGCCTCGACGATCGAGACCGAATTTGTTCGGGGTGACTTCCACTTCGAACATGAGGTTGTCGCACCGGGCGAAGCGACGACCCTTGCGCTGGACATGACGCTGGCCGAGGGCTGGCATACCTACTGGAAGAATGCGGGCGATTCAGGCCAACCGGTCGAGATTACGTGGAAGTCGCCGGATGGAATTACCATCGGTGAGACCCAATGGCCCGCTCCCCATCGTCAGCCGTTCGCGCCGATGATGAACTACGGGTACTCGGACCGCTCGACCCTGCTGATGCCCGTGACAGTGCCGAAGGATTGGCCCGAGGGTAAGCCCGTCGAGATGACGGCTGATGTGTTTTGGCTGGTCTGCAAAGAAGTCTGTATTCCTGAGCATGGCCAAACGACCGTCTCGCTCGATACCGGGCCTGCGTCTCTGAAAGGGTCGGGCTCGAAAGAAGTCTTTATGCAAGCGCGGACAACCGTCCCGATGCAGAGCCCCTATGACGCGAGTTACGAGGTCGACGATACGTCAGTTAAAATTCATTTCGCTGGCGAGGCTCTGACGAAAGCGGATATCAAAGACGTCTACGCCTTTCCCGACGAGTGGGGGGTCATCGATCATGCAGGCGTACAGATCGCGAGTGTCGATGGCGGTGGTTTGACTCTCACGATCCCGCGCAGCCCTGAGAATGATGAAGCACCCGCTGGCACGATTGGCGGCGTGATCGAACTTACGGAAACAGCGGGCGATGGCGACGTTACGATCGCTTTGGCTTTCGATGCTCAGCCCGGCCCGGCATCGGCCTTGGTCGCTGGTGGAGGCGCCAACGGAACGTTCGCAAACATCGGTGGCCTTTCCTTTGGCTGGGCGCTTGGTTTCGCGTTCCTTGGCGGTGTGATCCTAAATCTGATGCCGTGTGTCTTCCCGGTTTTGGCGTTAAAGGCACTGAGCTTTGCGAAGATGTCGCAAAGCAGTTTCGGCCATCGCGCAGCTCATGGACTGGCCTACACGGCGGGTGTGGTCACGCTGTTCGTTCTGCTTGCCGCGCTGTTCCTTGGACTGCGCTCTGCCGGTGCTGCGATCGGTTGGGGCTTCCAGCTTCAAAACCCTTATGTTGTGGCGGGCCTTGCTTACCTGTTGTTCCTCGTTGGTCTTAACCTCTCTGGCGTCTTTGAAGTGTCAACGCGCCTCGCTGGCGTTGGTGCTGAACAAGCGGATGGCGGTGGATTGCGCGGGGCATTCTTCACCGGTGCGCTGACGGCTGTCGTCGCGACGCCTTGCACGGCCCCCTTCATGGGGACGGCGATGGGGGCAGCGCTGACCATGCCGCCGCTGCAGGGCGGAACCGTCTTCGTTGCGCTGGCACTTGGTTTGGCAGCACCGTTCCTGCTGTTGTCGCTCTCCCCAGCCGCTGCGCGGATGATGCCAAAGCCCGGTGCTTGGATGGTTCGGCTGAAAGAGTTCCTCGCGTTTCCAATGTATGCGACCGCAGCCTTGCTGGTCTGGGTCCTCGGCACACTTGCCGGAACCAACGCCATGCTCGCGGCGATGATCGGCGCGGTCTTTATCGGTCTGGCGGCTTGGTCTTACGGGGCGGGTCAAACGTCAGGTGACCGCGGCAAGAAGTGGGGTTATGGCGCGGCGATTGCCTCCGCTCTGATCGCGGTGGGTCTCGTGACGCAAATTCCATCTGTCGTCTCATCATCAAGCCAGGAAGCTCAGATCGATGGCCCCGGCGAGCCCTTTACCAAGGCGCGGTTGGCGGAGCTTCGGGCCGAGAATAAGCCTGTCTTCATCAACATGACGGCGGACTGGTGCATCACCTGCAAGGTCAATGAGCGCGTCGCCTTGCGCGACAAGTTTGAAGAGGCGCTGAAGAAGAACGATGTTGCTTACCTGCTCGGCGATTGGACCGCGCATGACAGCGAAATCACAGAATTGCTTCAAGGGTTTGGCCGCGCTGGTGTCCCGCTCTACGCGATCTACCCCAAAGAGGGTGATCCGGTGCTCTTGCCGCAAATTCTCACACCAGATTCACTGGTCGATGCGTTGGGCAAAGTCTGATTGAGTGGATGAGGGTCACTCACAAAAAAGCAGCACCCGAGGGCGCTGCTAAAGTTTAGAGGGACTCGCATGAAAGCGTGTAGAAGAATGGTTAACGATCAAGTGCGTCCAAAATATGAAGCGGCTGGTCTTCTTTAAGACACGGATCGTTTTTTCTCGAAAAAGTCACGCAAAAGCACCGCACACTGATCTTCCGATGCGCCCCGATACACCTCCGGCACGTGATGGGCGCTGCTCGATTGATAGATGCGGGGGCCGTGATCGACCCCGCCGCTTTTCGCATCGGACGCACCGAAATACAGCCGCTCGATCCGGGCAAACCCAATGGCTGCCGCGCACATCGGACAAGGCTCTAGCGTCACCCATAACGAACAACCGATCAGCCGTTCCGAACCGACAACCGCGCAGGCCCGGCGAATGGCTAAGACTTCGGCATGGGCGCTGGGGTCGTTGAGGGCACGGGTCTCGTTGCCACCCCGACCAATCACCTCGCCAGAGGGCGAGACGACAACCGCCCCGACGGGCACTTCGCCGCGTGCACCGGCGGCTTCAGCTTCGATCAAAGCCTCAGCCATAAAGGATGTGAATTCAGTCATGGCTCTAACCGGTAAACAACATGTCGCAGGTTCGCGTACATTCGATCATGTTGATACCGAAACCCCAGCCGTTCCATCAAGGATCGGGATGGGATGTTTTCGGGTAATGTCCAACTCATAACCTCTTCGACGTTCGGGCGCGCCTTTCGCAGAACGGCCTGCATCGCCTCGTTCGCATAGCCCTGATGATGGGCCCGCGCGACAAACCCCCACAGCGCTTCGGCGGCGTTCGATCCCAAAAGGCGCGTGAGTCGGAGGCCAGCATACCCAATCGGCTCTCCGTTCAGGTGCCAGACAAAAGGCCCATACCCTGCCTCCCAAGCCGAAGACAGTTTCCGCGCTATCCGCTGGCTCCGATCGGGCGAGGCAGGGGCAAACGGACCGCGCACCCAATACCCATGCTCAGGGTCACTCTGAATCGCATGGATCAACGGCCAGTCTTCCGGATGAATCGGACGGGCCGTTAAGCGGCGAGTGTTGAGCGTTCGGGTCATGCTGCCAGCCATAGCGCATCGCGCGCTCATCTGCTATCGACTGCCGCATGATCGAAGACGCACCCGAACGCATCGCCAAACGCCTGTCCCGAGCCGGGATCGCCTCTCGCCGTGAAGCGGAGCGCATGATCGAGGCGGGCCGGGTGCGTTTGAACGGCAAGCAACTCAAAACCCCTGCCGTGACCGTGACGGACATCGACAAAATCGAGGTCGACGGTAAGCTGGTCGGGGAGGCCGAACCCGCCCGGCTTTGGCGCTATCACAAACCGCAAGGCTTGGTGACGACCGAACGCGATGAGAAGGGCCGGGAGACGGTCTTCAAACATTTGCCGATCGACCTACCGCGCGTCATGAGCGTGGGCCGCCTCGATATCGCGTCCGAAGGCTTGCTGTTGCTGACCAACGATGGCGGACTCAAACGACAGCTAGAGCTGCCCTCGACTGGATGGATTCGCCGCTACCGCGTGCGGGTGCATGGCGTGGTCACCGACCGGATGGTTGAGCCGCTGCTCAAGGGCATCACCGTGGACGGCGTGAACTATCAACCGATGCAGTTGCAGATCGACAGCCAAAAGGGTG
>CAZXMX010000255.1:0-4418 GCA_964641645.1 uncultured Neomegalonema sp. | reverse complement strand
GCTTCACGATGAAGATGGACAATCTCGCCTTTCACGAAGCCGTTGAGATGCTCGCGGGCGTTGCCGGGATGCCTCTGCCAGAGCGTGACCCGCAGGCGGCGCAAAAACGGGAACAGCGCAACGGGCTGATCGATCACATGGAGGCGGCTCAACGGTTTTACCGAGGTCAGCTTAGCAGCGCCGCTGCGCGGGAAGCGCGGGAATATCTGGAACGGCGCGGCCTCAATGCGAAGACGCTGGAGACGTTCGGGATCGGTTTTGCGCCGCGCGGCCCTAATGCGTTGGGTGAGACGCTGATCCAAGCGGGTGCGAAACAGGAAGAACTGGTCGAAGCGGGCTTGGTTGGCCTGCGCGATGACGGGTCGACCTATGACCGCTTTCGCGAGCGCATCATGTTTCCGATCCGCAACCCGCAGGGACAGGTCATTGCCTTTGGTGGCCGAGCCATGCGCGACGACGCGCAGGCGAAGTACCTGAACTCTTCGGAGACGCCGCTCTTCTCCAAAGGGCGGGTGCTTTACAATCATGGCGCGGCACGGTCGGAGGCGGGCAAAGGCCAGCCCTTGATCGTCTGCGAGGGCTACATGGATGTGATCGCACTGGCGCAGGCTGGTTTTACCTGCGCTGTGGCTCCGCTCGGCACGGCACTGACCGAGGATCAGCTCGATCTGGTCTGGCGGATGAGCGATGAGCCGATTCTCGCGATGGATGGCGATAAAGCGGGACTGCGAGCGGCGGATCGTGTGGCTCGGCTGGCTTTGCCCCGGCTGTCGCCCGGCAAAACGCTGCGATTCGCGCTGATGCCCGATGGCAAAGACCCCGACGATATGGTTCGTGCTGGCGGCGTGAGCGCGATGCAGGCGTTGCTCGATAAGGCTGAGCCGCTGACGGAGATGATCTGGCGCAGCGAGACGGAAGGGCAGACTTTCGATCAGCCTGAGCGCCGGGCAAAGCTGAATGACAGCATTCGTAACGTGCTCGGAACCATCGGAAACGTCGAGATTCGCAACTACTACGCAGATCATTTCAAAGAAAAGCGCGCGGCGCTATTTGCTCCAAAGGCTTCAAATGGTGCGGCAAACCGTCCCGCTATGATGTGGAATGGGCCTGCGCGGGTGGTTACACCCACCAATGAGACCCGGCGGACGCGCCTTGCTGCAGAGGGCGCGCATCACGCGAGACAGGCGCTGGAAGCGGAGATTTTGCGGCTCGCTTTCGGGGCACCGGAGGCGCTGGAAGCGGCAACTGATTCGCTCGCAAACACCGATTTCGCGAATCAGTTGCTTGACATGATTCGTGGACGCCTCATATCTGCCTATCTTGACCTATCGTCGGCGGATGCTCATTTGGATACAGCTGCGCTCATTGAAAAGACCCGTTTGGGTATGCCCTCTGAAGGGATCGAGCGTATTGAACTGATCGCACGAGGCATTGACGAATCATGCTCGGAGGCTGCTTTGCTGGCCGCCGTGAATCGGCACAGATGCATCGTCGCCGTCGAAAATGAACAACCAGACCGCGATTCGGACTTCGTCATGTCCGATGATGACGTAGCTTATCGCCGGATGTTGGAGGCGCGAAAAGCGCGGGAAACCGCGCGCCAGAGCAATTTATACCCGGCTGAAGAGAATGAATCGGTCAGTGTGCAAGACTTCATTGACCAAAAGATATGGATAAAGACGCCGAGATCACGGCAGCGTTGAGCGATTCGCTCGTGCGCCCCTTGGCGAGACATTGAGAGAGAAACCGATGGCCGCAAAAAGCAGTGCAGCGAAAGCCGAGCCTCCCACAACTGGGGAAGGCGCCGTTCTTGATGTCAGCCAAACCTCCGTCAAAAAGATGATCGCAGGCGCAAAAGCGCGTGGCACGATCACCTATGACGAGCTGAACCGAGTCCTCCCCTCCGATAAAGTATCGCCTGACCAAATTGAGGATGTCATGGCGATGCTGTCCGAAATGGGCGTCAACGTCGTCGAGGAAGAAGCCGCCGAAGAGGAAAAGACCGAGGAAGAGAGCAAGTCGACTGAGATCGTCAAAGCTGCTTCCACGTCCACCGAGGTTGACCGCACCGATGACCCGGTTCGCATGTACTTGCGTGAAATGGGTTCGGTAGAGTTGCTGTCTCGTGAGGGCGAGATTGCGATTGCCAAGCGGATCGAAGCGGGGCGGAACACGATGATTGGGGGGCTTTGCGAAAGCCCGCTGACTTTTGCCGCTATTACCGTATGGCGCGAGGAATTGCTGGAAGAAACCATCCTGCTGCGCGATGTGATCGACCTCGACGCGACGTTCGGAAAAACCTTTGATGACCCCAATGCGGCGAATGCTGCTGGGTCTGTTCCTCCGCCCAAGCCGGGCGAAGAAGAGGAAGAGGAGGAAGAAGAACCCGAGGTTGCGGCGGCTGAGAACGAAGACGACGAGTCTGAAGAGGGTGAAGGGTCGTCCTCGGATGACGACGACGATGATGATGACGATAACGCGTTGTCGCTGTCGGCGATGGAGGCACAGCTTAAGCCTGCGGCCCTCGAAGCGCTGGGCCAGATCGCCAAGGATTATGAAAAACTGCGCGCACTGCAATCCGCACGCATGAACGCGGCGACCAGCGACAAGGCGACTTTCTCGCTGAAACAAGAACGCAGTTATCAAAAGCTGCGCTCGACGATGGTCGAAAACGTCAACGCGCTGAAACTGAACAACAATCGTATCGAAACGCTGATTGATCAGATTTATGGCATTAACCGTCGCCTGATGGGCCTTGAATCCCAAATCGCGCGTCTGGCCAATGATCACAAGATCAAGCGGACTGAGTTCATTGCCGAATATACCGGCGCTGAGCTGGAGCCGAACTGGGTTGAGCGCGTAGGCAAGCTGAAAACAAAAGGCTGGGCAAGCCTTGTTGAAAAGGATGGCGTGCGTCTGGCCGAGCTGCGCGATCAAATCGCGGAAGTTGGTAAGCTGGTCGGCGTTGATATCTCTGAATACCGCCGCATCGTACAGCAGGTCCAAAAGGGCGAGAAAGAAGCCCGCCAAGCCAAGCAGGAAATGGTCGAAGCCAACCTGCGCCTCGTGATTTCGATTGCGAAGAAATACACGAACCGGGGTCTGCAATTCCTCGACCTGATCCAAGAGGGTAACATCGGCCTGATGAAGGCCGTTGATAAGTTTGAGTATCGTCGCGGTTATAAATTCTCGACCTATGCGACATGGTGGATTCGTCAGGCGATCACGCGCTCGATTGCCGATCAGGCGCGCACGATCCGTATTCCGGTCCACATGATCGAGACGATCAACAAGCTGGTCCGCACGGGCCGTCAGATGCTTCACGAGATTGGCCGTGAGCCAACGCCGGAAGAATTGGCGCAGAAACTCCAGATGCCGTTGGAGAAGGTTCGTAAGGTGATGAAGATCGCCAAGGAGCCAATCTCACTGGAGACGCCAATTGGCGACGAGGAAGACTCGCAGCTTGGTGATTTCATCGAGGATAAGAACGCCGTCCTACCGCTGGACAGCGCGATTCAGTCCAACCTGAAAGAAACCACGACCCGCGTGCTGTCATCCCTCACGCCGCGCGAAGAGCGTGTGCTGCGGATGCGGTTTGGGATCGGCATGAATACTGACCATACTTTGGAAGAGGTCGGCCAACAGTTCAGCGTGACCCGCGAACGTATCCGTCAGATTGAGGCGAAAGCGCTGCGCAAGCTGAAGCACCCAAGCCGGAGCCGGAAGCTGCGGAGTTTCTTGGATAATTAGGCTTGATGTCGAGAGTGACATCACGAACCCAGAGACTTGCGTATCAGTCGATACGCAAGATCGCCGACGCGATGGTTGGCGGTGAGCAATTCCTGACCTATCGACAGTTGGATGAACTGCTCGAAGTGCCGAATCCAAATGGCCAAGGTCTCGGTCCAGTTCTCGACAGGGCAGCAACAATGTGTATGGAACGGGGTTTACCCGACATCAGCACCGTTATTGTCACTCAAAAATCAGTCGATGCGGGCTTGCCCTTTCCGTCTGACGAGGTTTTTTCCTCGTCTGGACGCACAAAAGTCTCTGGGCTTTCGCCAGATCAGGTTGCCGTCGAAATGGATCGAGTACGAAGTTACAATTGGCGGGCTGTGCGTGAACTTAATCTCAGCGGGTAAGTCTTGTCCGTTCACATCTGAATCAATCACCCACCTCAGCATTCGGTTTCATGCGAGCGTATTGGCCGTAGGGGCGGTACATGTAGAGGTAGCTGGGTAGGATCGCGTCCATCGTTGTTGGGGTGATGCCAAAATCGCTGAGGCCCTTTGCGTCTTCGGCGACGACGTTATCCAGTTTGAGCATTTCCACTTGATCGCGCGTAATCATTGGCGGGAGGCCGAGCAGACGGTTCGGGATTTCTGCAAACCATGCCTGAACCTTTGCAATCCACCAAG
>CAZXMX010000254.1:0-4457 GCA_964641645.1 uncultured Neomegalonema sp. | reverse complement strand
GTCGTCGCCACAGTCAGGTCGTCTCGCGTGATCCGTCCGCCATCGCGGTCTTGCAGCAAGAACCCACCGGCGACGAATTTCGGCGTTCGGGCGGCGGTCGTCGGATCCGGCAAGTCTCCCACAGTCAGCAGCCGCAGGTTCTTCTTTGCAGCGAATATTTCGCGGGCGGCATCATCGGCCTCTGGTGCGATGACGACCTCGGTAAAGATCTCCGCAATCTTGGCGGCGGTCTCTCCATCAAGAGGCCGATTGCAGGCGACGATTCCACCAAAAGCAGACACCCGGTCGCAATTGTAAGCCCGCTCATAGGCGTCCGCGAGCGACGCCCCAATCGCGACGCCGCAAGGGTTGGCGTGTTTGACGATAACGATGGCGGGGTCATCAAATTCGGCCACCGCTTCATAGGCCGCATCGGTGTCGTTGATGTTGTTGTAGCTGAGTTCCTTGCCCTGAAGCTGCGTGGCTGTCGCGACGCCGGACCGCGCGGAACCGGTCACATAGAACGCCGCAGATTGGTGCGGGTTCTCACCGTAGCGCAATGTCTGACGCAGCGTTCCCGCGAAGGCGGCGGAACTTGGCGTGTCGTCACCCAAGGCTTGCGCATACCAACCGGAGATCGCCGCGTCGTAACGGGCGGTGCGAGCATAGGCTTTCGCAGCGAGCGTCTTGCGGGCCTCGTCAGTTAAACCACCGGGTAGCGCGGAGAGAATGGTGTTGTAATCTTCTGTCTCTGTCACAACAGCGCAGTGTTGCCAGTTCTTCGCGCCGGCGCGGATCATCGCAGGGCCACCAATGTCGATGTTCTCGATACACGTCTCGAAATCCGCCCCGCTCGCGACGGTCGCTTCAAACGGATAGAGGTTGACCACCAACAGGTCGATCCCGCCAATTCCATGTTCGTTCATCGCTGCCGCATGGTCGGGATTATCGCGCAGGGCCAACAGCCCGCCATGTACCGCCGGATGCAAGGTTTTCACTCGGCCATCCATCATCTCAGGAAAGCCTGTCAACTCGGCGACATCTTTGACTGGCATTCCAGCGTCAGAAATCGCTTTTGACGTGCCGCCCGTCGAAACGAGCTCAACTCCAGCAGTATGCAGCGCACGCGCAAATTCGATCAGACCGGTCTTGTCAGAAACCGAGAGAAGCGCGCGTTTCAAGGGCTGAGCAGTCATGAAAGTCTCTCTATTGTGCGATGCACCATGCCCTAGCGGAGATTTCAGGAAGGCTCAAGTGCTGTGACACTTTGACTCCGTCCATCTTTTCCGTAGGGTCAGCTTCACCTTTGGGACCAGGAGAAAATTTCATGAGTGAGCAAGCCGAAAAGCTGGCGAAGTATAAGGCCGAAGCTGAAGAGCAACTGAAGACAGCAGGCGAGTCGAGTATTGACGATAAACTGCTAACCGAACGCGCGAATGCGCTGCGGGTACTGATGAACAATCGCGATGCTCTTTACGTGGCGGGCACCGATCCGGCTGAACTGGAAACCGTACGTAAAAACTTCATCGTCAAAAAATTGGGCATTGAAGACAAAGCCAAAGGCGAGGCGACTTGCAAAGCCGTGGCTGAGAAGATGAAGGGCAGCCGCATGAAAAACCGCGCGGCGTTTTACTACCTCTGCGCCAAGGCGCTGGGCTAAAGACCTCTCACGATAACTCGCATCAAGCGCTTTGTTAGGGCGCTTGACGCGGGACAACCGTTATTGCGGTTCGGATGTCGCGCCTGCCTCTTCCTCAGGGTCGAAGCGCTTAAGCGCCCATCTCACCTGACCACCTTCATCATGCATATCGCCTTGAATCACCAACTGTTTTGTCGCCTTTGGCGAGGTCGGGTGGGGAACATAAATACTGTCTTCGATGGTCAATCGTCCGCCCGAAACGATCATCCGCCAGCATTCGCCGTTTTCTAACGTCAACACGGCGTTCTTGTCGGACAGTTCAGCCGTGACGCTGGGATGCAGATGGAACCGAACGGCAAAGGGCGGGCCGTCAGGCGTTTTGCGTTTGGCCCGTGCGCGCTCAAGGACTTTCGCTCCGCCTTTGATCAGGCTGAGCGTGTCTTCACCGCGCAAATCGCTGCCATCTGGGGCGAGAAACAGCCGCCGATAATGCAGCAATCCGAATTCAGCGACATATCCATCATGGGCGGCCAGCGCCCAAACGCCATCCTCATCTTCTTCTCGTTCCCGTTCAAAGACTTGAGGCGGGTTCGTCAGTTGCCGCATCGGGGTCTTGGCCGACCCGGAGAATTCCGCTGGCGATGTATCTGCTAAGGTGAGAGTCGAATGCGCCGCTGAAACCCGGCACCCGCTTTCCCATTCAGCATCGACATGCGTTGCCGATCCACAATTCGTAATCAGGCGATGCCGGCCAACTGAAACCTCCAGTGCGAGCGGCGCGGCGTGCGCTGTGCGAGCGTGCCGGCCTTTTGGCGCCCCCCCCGCATCAAAAATCGCGCTGAGGCGCCCCGCCGAGAGTCGCATGAACCCTGAATCGGGGGCATCGCCTCGTGCTGGAGCCGCCTCGTTGGCGTCGGCGAGAATACGGTTGACCCGCTCTCCGCCTTCGTCGTGACCGCCATGAAAGAGGGCCAGCCCACCATCCCCATGGCGCAGCATCCGCAAAATCGGAATGGCATTCGCAATCATCGGTGACAAGCGCTCGGCGACTGCCGCTTCGCCAGCGGCCTCCAAATCGGACTTAACCTGAATCAGTCGCGCCACCCGCTCAAGCAACTGCGACGGATTCCGGCTCGCCGGTCCCCCGTCTGCCAAGGAGGCAGCCGCAGCGGCCTTGACGAAAATCTTCAAACCATCCGTGAGCAAGCCGCGTTGATCTGGCAAGCAAAGCCCGGCGTAAACCGCTCCCATCGCCGCGCGCATTCGGTCCATCGCCGCTCCTTCGGACGCGGCGGTCTTGCCGAGATAGCGGCCCTGCATTCCGAGAGACTTCAAGAACGCCGTGCGATACGTCGGCTCCGCGTTTTCCATCAACAGAGTCGCACTCAAGCACCACGCGGTCACGCGCTCTCCGGCGATGGAAGGTCGCCAAGAGAACCCAGCACTCTTGCCGTGCCGAACGAGCCAGCCATCCACAAATCGACGGGCCGCCGTGCGTGATGCTGGTCCGTCACCAGCGCGAAAATGCTTGAGCCACGTAAAGCTGTGCAGCGCCGCTGCCCATTGCGCATTTGGGGGGATCACCCGCCAAGGGTCGCCGCGTTCAACCTTCGCGGACGCCCCGTGAAAATCGAATTGCCCGCGTAACATGGTTTCGGCTTCCTCTGCCGAACCAACTTCGAGGGCTTCGGGCCGGAACCACAGGCTGTCGGGCACATCGCCGGACTGGGCGAGGCGGCGTGTGACTTGTCCATGCCAAACATCACGGGCACTCGCACCAAGGCGCGCCGGTATCGGCAAGGCGGATCGGGGATCGTTGCGCGGCATCTGCTCATTCTTTTTTTGTGGCTCGCTACCCGCGCAAAGAACTACGGAATCAGGGCGAAATTGTCACGCGCGAACACGAGGGGCGTTGAAAATCGGTTCTTCCCCCCGCGCCGCACACTCGCTATCTGTCAGCCATGAGTTTCTTCAAGAAGATGAAAGAGCGGCTGTTCAAGGCCAGCTCGAAGATTACCGGCGGCGTCGAAGCAATTGCGGAGCGCAAAGTGCTGGACGATGCGGCGTTAGAAGAGTTGGAAGATCTGCTCATTCAGGCCGACCTTGGCGTCAATGTCGCGATGCGGGCTTCGGCTGCGGTGGCCGAAGGGCGTTTCGGCAAGAAAATCGCGGCGGACGAGATCACGCGGCTCCTCTCAGTCGAAATTGCCCGAATTGTGGAACCCGTTGCCAAGCCCCTCCCACTTTATCCCGACAAAAAACCTCAAGTCATTCTGGTGGTTGGCGTCAATGGTGCGGGGAAAACCACCACCATCGGTAAGCTCGCCGCTCAGCTAAAAGGGGCCGGAAAGTCGGTCGTCGTTGCAGCGGGCGATACCTTCCGCGCCGCCGCCATCGAGCAACTGCAAATCTGGGGTGAGCGCGCGGGCGTGCCGGTCATCGCCAAAGAAGTCGGTGCCGATGCGGCTGGTGTGGCCTTCGAGGCGATGGAACAAGCCGCCGAGATGGGTGCCGACATCTTGATGATCGACACAGCGGGCCGCCTGCAAAACCGCGCGGACCTCATGAGCGAGCTGGAAAAGATCGTCCGCGTGATCCGCAAAGGCGACGAAACCGCCCCGCACAACACTTTGCTGGTTTTGGATGCGACCGTCGGCCAAAACGCGATTTCTCAGGCCGAGATATTCTCGGACGTGGCCGATGTGTCAGGTCTCGTCATGACCAAACTCGACGGCACCGCGAAGGGCGGGGTGTTGGTCGCTTTGGCAGACAAGTTCGGTCTGCCGATCCATGCCATCGGAGTTGGGGAACAAGTCGACGACCTGCAACCCTTCGACCC
>CAZXMX010000253.1:0-4522 GCA_964641645.1 uncultured Neomegalonema sp. | reverse complement strand
GCATATTTTGTGTGGTGTAGCCGTGTCGTTGCTTTCGGGTCAATATCGCTGCGCGATGTGGGGGTGGTAAGGCGCGAAAGGGGCGTCGTCGCCTTGAAGGTAAAGGATGAGATATGTTCTCTCACGTGACGGTTGGGATTGCGGATGTGGCCCGCGCAAAGGCGTTCTATGATGCGCTGTTCGGGCCGTTGGGGTTGATGCTGCGTAATCAGACCCCCGAGTTGGTTAGCTATCGCGCGCCCAATGCCGAGCTGCCGTTTTATACGGCGGTTCTTCCCATTGATGAGAAACCTGCGGTGGCTGGAAACGGCGCGATGGCGGCGTTTCTTGCGCCGGATCGAGCCGCAGTGGATGCCGCTTATGCGGGCGGGATTGAGCAAGGCGGAACGTGCGAAGGCGCGCCGGGGCTGCGCCCGCATTACCACGCACACTATTACGGGGCTTACCTGCGCGATCCCGACGGCAACAAAGTGCATGTCGTTTGCCATGAGGCCGCCGCGTGAGTTGGGAAGTCTTTCTGGCGCTGTTGGCATTTTCGTTCGTCGCCTCCGCAACGCCGGGGCCGAATACGCTGATGCTTTTGGCGTCGGGCGTGAACTTTGGCTTGGCGCGAACAGTACCGCATATCATTGGGATCGGGTTTGGGTTTGGCTCGCTGTTGCTAGCGACGGGATTTGGTGTCGGGCAATTGCTGGAGGCGTCACCGAGGCTGCATTTCGCGATGAAGATTGCCTCGGCGGCCTATCTGATTTGGCTCGCGTGGAAGATCGCCACGGCGCGGGGGATCGGGTCGCGGGACAGCGCCGGAGAGCCGTTGACCGCCTTGCAGGCGGCGATGTTTCAATGGGTCAATCCAAAGGCATGGGCGGTCGGCGTCAGCGCGATGAGCCTTTACACGAACCCCGATAATTATACCGCCTCTGCCCTGTTGGTCGTGGCGGCGTTTATGTTGGTTCTGACTCCCGCCGCCGTGCTGTGGTGCGGTATGGGGACGTCTTTGCGAGGCTATTTGGCGGACCCGGTTCGGTTGAAGTGGTTCAATATCTCGATGGGGATCGTGCTGGTGCTATCGCTGTGGCCGATGTTGAGGTGAGAGGTCGTTGACGATGACGTGTTGTTCAGTTCCACGTCCACTGCCAGCTTTCCGGCACGGGCCCGCCCCTGTGATCGACCACTCCGGCGTTTAGTCCTTCGAGACGCAGCACCTCGCGCACGATTGCGGGGACCATCACGCTGCCGATGCTGCGGCCCAGACATTCGTGCAGCCCGGTGCCGAAGTGAAAGCTATTGCTCTGCGAGCGGGTCGGGTCAAAATCATCCGGATTCCGAAAAGCCGCTGGATCAAGCATCGCGGAGTGGGTGATGGCGAGAACCTTCGCGCCCTTCGGGATCAACGTTTCATGCTCGGTATCGCGTGCGAGGACCGCGTCGCTTTCGCAGGTCCGAACATAGTAAGGAAATGCGGGCGAGAGTCGTAGCGCTTCGAAGACGAATCCGTCGATGGCCTCCGTAAACGGACCGCGTGCTGCGGCGCGCGCCGCGTTCAACCGAACCGGGTCGTCCATGAGGTAACAGAGCGCATTGACGACGGCGTGCGACGTGCTCTCGACCGCGCCGATCAGTAGCCCACCGACATTGATCGCCAGTCGCTCCGCATCGCATTCCAGCGACAGGGATGCGGCCACCTGCAACAAGCACGAGACAGGGTCGCTGCCGCCTTCGGTCTGAACGGTCAGCGTCTTCTTGGCGATGAGGCCGGCGAGATAAAGGCTCATTTGCCTGCCGGCCTTTTCGCGCTCGGCGCTGATCTTCTCGCGCCCGATGCCTGCACCATCGCCGAAGGGCTGGTTCCAGTAAGCATCCATCTGGTTCCAGTAAGACCAGCGCATCAGATCATCCGGGTCGCTGTCGTCGTATCCGAACCAGTCCTGCACCAGAGCAATCGGCACGGCGCGGGTGATGCCCCGGATCGCCTCGATCTCGCCCTTGGCGTTTTTCAGCAATTCGGCGGTTTTCGCGCCGATGTATTTGCGGATATCGGGAATGTCTTCGCGCTCGAGAATCGCGCGCATGAGCGACTTTTCAGGCCAATGTTGAGCGGTGTCGTCCCGCGCCATCCAATAGGTGCCCTGTTTCGGTTTGTAGGGCGCAATGCTGAAAAGGTCGTTGCGGCGCAGGACCTCTGAGCAATCATCGAAGCGCGTGACCACCGTGACGTCGGGCATCGCGAGAACCGGCGCGCCCTCGCGCAGTTCGGCGTAGAGAGGGAGCGGGTCGTCCCGCATCCAGTCCCGCACCATCGGCCAGCGGTCCGATTCTGGCGTGCTTTCAAGTTGCTTGAGATAGTCTGCCATCCGCCCCTCGTCGCCCCTACGATTTAGTACCCATCTGTTGTGGGGCGAATTCATCATACCGTCAGATGCGAGTCGCGGGTATACTGATGTTATGCTGAGGGGGCGCAAGACATGATGAAACGTTTGAAAAATCTATGACAAAATCTTCCGCTGATTAGCCTCGGACCCTTTACCGTTATCGCTTTAATCTGTTTGATGACCATCTTTTCCCGGCACAGTTCGTTCAGGAAGATTACCTACCCGATCTTGCTGAGGAATGGCGGAAAGGTCCAGAAGGGTTGCCCGACCTGATCAGGTTGGTTCGATGTCAGAAATTCACGAGCTCTCGATTTTCGGATGTTCGAATTGATACGAAGGACCTCGGATTCGAGCTGCCGGATATATTCTCTGTGGGCGTCCAAACTTTGGTCAACCAAAAGGCGCTTGAGGTTTTTGAAGCGGCCTTCCCAGATGGGATTCTATCTTACCCAATCTCCATTCTTGGACCAGATGGACGACCTTATGTCGTCGAACCGTATTTCTATTTCGTACCGAAGTTCGATTTTAGATTCACGAGTGCCGCGTGCCCATCAAATGTCCAGACAAACTTTAGTGCGTCATCAGTGGATGGTGTTGGAACTTTAGCCACTTCCCAAGTCACTTACGACTATGTCCTGCAGTATCCGTTTTGGACGCATAGCGGTCTTGGAAAGGGATTTTTGATGCGGCCGGATGTTCTTGATGCGTTGAGGAGGGCGGGCATATCCGGCCTTGATCCCTATACACGTCAGGATGGCGCTGGGAAATTGTGGCAGTCAATTGGCTATATGCGCCTTGATTGATCGGTAATGCGCTTTGTGAGGGGACGTGTTTGCGTTCGCCAAATGCTCTCACGGCTTTTTGTCACTGGCTTTCGATGATTTCCGCTGGTCTTGTCATTGCCCGATTTATTCGGGCAATGCAGAGCTGTAAAAGTCGGCTCCTGTGGCTCTGGATCATCCACGCGGCGCTATCGCTTGCGCTGAACAAGTCCGATGATGACTCCGTATGGGACGAGTGTTGTGTACGTGTCGAGGATCGCCGCGTTTGCTTTGCGCGAAGTTTCTTGCGGCTTCTTTCTTCTTGGCTCTCGATGATTTCCGTCGATCCTGTCATTGCCTGCGGCAATGGGGGACGCGAAAATGCATCTGTCGCTGCTCGGCTTGCTCCGGTGTCGAGGATATCCGCGTTCGCTTCGCGAACGCTTTGTGCTTGCAAATTCCAAATGTTTATGATATGTTCTTTTTCGATTTTCGCCTCAAACAACGAAAGACGACATGGACTGGACCCTCGCCCTTCAACGCAATCAAGACATTCTGCGCCGTTCGGTGGCGTGGCTGTTCACTTGGTTGAAGTTGGGCGTGGGTGGGTCGGTTGATGAGTTGCCCCTTCATCAAAAGCGGACGGTTTATTTCGTGCTGCGGCCAGCGGAGTCTGCGCTGCGGCGGTTGGTTTATGCGGCGATGTTGGCGTTGTCGATCACCGCGCCGCCGATGGCCGAGCGGGCGGGGGCACCTGTGCGGTCTGAAAAGAAGAAGGGCGCGGGGAAATGCGAACGCACGTTTTTGTTTCGGCTAACCGATCCCCGGCAGAGCTTTGACCTTGAGCCGAATAAGCCAAAATATGCCGCAGGGCCGGGGCCGTCGATCACGAATTTCTGGTGCGCGGATTCGCTGGCGCAGCGTCAGGCGTTGTTTGCGGAGCAGCAAGCCTACGAAGAAAAACAACGGCGTTTGCAGGAGGCGAGCCTCAGTGCGAAAGGTCTGTGTCGTCGGCTGAATGCGGTGATGAGCGCGCTCAACGATCTCGAAGGTCAGGCGCTTCGGATGGCGAAGCTGGAAGCGCGGATGAAACGACGGTTTGAGAGAACGGGCGAGCCTCACCTAAGGCCGATCCGGCGCGGGCGGCCTCCGGGATTTCGGCAGGTGCCCGAACGCAGGCGGCATGAAGTCGATGATGTTCTGAAAGACTGCCATCGGCTTGCGAATGTGGCCGAGATTGAATTTTCGCCGCCCGATACATCATGAGCGGCGACCCCGTTTAGACGGAGGCTCCCCCCGCTTTGCGGGCGGGAGGTTTTGGCGTTTTTTCGATCCGAGATTTGATGCGTTCGGGCTTAAAGAGTCTGATCGTACTCGCCGATTTCAGGA
>CAZXMX010000252.1:0-4534 GCA_964641645.1 uncultured Neomegalonema sp. | reverse complement strand
CTAGTTCTGAGCTTCGCTAAGAGGGATGCTGAAATGCCAACACCACCACGTTAAAAACTACTGTAAGGCCAAACGAGGTTTGTTGATAAATGAGCGAGAAACCGGAAGCGTCGAAGATGCCGCCTCCACCGCAGCCAGTGTGGGGTTTTGTTATCCACCGTTCCTGCAACGATCGCTCAAAAGCGAACCACTCCCACCCCTACTTCTTCACCGGCTGGACCTGGCTCATCTCGATGGCATGATCGGCCATGGGTCCAAGGACGTCGGCGACGCCTGCGTCTGCTACTTCAATGACGCGGAAGGCCTCTCGGACGCCGACATCGCTCAACTCGCGTTCAACGACGAGCAGGGTGTTGGCGCGGTGCTCCTCGCAGAGGTCGAGCATGTGTTGAATTTCATTTTCGGCGACAGGCAAAGCGTCCTCGATCGACGGGGCGCCGTATTCTTGCATGAAATGCGCGGCGAGTTTCATTGTTAGGGCGTCGACTTCGGCTTGTTCGATTTCGGCGGTCGCAACGAAGGTCGCGCGGCCCATGCCTTCGAGGGACAGCCAGCCATTGCGGAATTCCTGTCGCGGTTTCCCCTTCAGGTCGTCTTCTGTGAAGTCCGAAAAGGCGAAGGCACCCGAGATTGCCCACTCACCAGCATCGGCTGAGCGGCGAAAGACGTTCTCATCGCTTTCGTCAAATCGAATTGTCCGCGCGAGCTTCATGTCACTACCTCAGGGGGCCAAATTCGGGGTGAATCGAGTAAAGGCAGTAAGGGGAGGGCGTCGCTGCCGTTCTCGGACTTCAGGATCATGCCCCCGGCTTCGTCCAATCCCAAGAACTCTCCGCGCTGCATGACGCCGCTATGGTCAAAGGCAACCGTTTCGCCGCGCCCCTCCGCGCGGTCCAACCAGCCGTCGGTGATGGGCCGCAGGTCGCCGTCTTCCCAGCGATTGACCCATGTCAGCATATGCCGTGACCAACTCTCGATCAGGCGCACGGCACTGAGGTGGCCGCAGCCTTCTTCGCTGAGTGCGGTGAGATCAGGGGCTTCGCCGGGGGTCGGACCGTCTTCCGGCCATTGTAGGGAAAGCGCGAGACCAACGATCAGCCATTGGGGAACCTCGGCAGGATCGCGCGTTGAGGCGTCGACTTGCAAAGTCCCGCACCAAGCGCCGTTCACCTTGATGCCGTCCGGCCAAACATGCTGAACGCCCACCTCGGGCGGAGCCAACGCGCCAATGCAATCATTCAGGCCATTTGCAACGGCAAAGAGGATCGGCAAAGCCTCGGCCAAGGGTTCTTCGGGCGCGAAGACAATCGCGGCGCGCAGGGTATCTTTGTCTGGCGACCAGTAGAGGTCACCGACCTCCGCCGCGTCGCGTTGGGCGTCCGTGACCGCCTTGCTAAAGGGGTCGATACCGGCTTTGACCTCGACCCCACGCAGCAAGGGCGGGAAGGTCGGAGACTCTCCTGCGCCGGGCATCGTGGGATCGTAGGCGATGGTCATTCTGCTGGAACCTCGACCTTCGCGATCTGTGCCGCAATTTCTTTGAAGCGCACAGCTTGCGGGCTTTTCGGTTTCGAAACGACAATCGGTGCACCGCCGTCGGAAGAAGTGCGGATGTCGATGTCGAGTGGGATTTCGCCCAAGAACGGGATGTTCAGACGCTCGGCCTCGGCCCGCGCGCCGCCATGGCCAAAGATATGCGCCTCATGATCGCAGTTCGGGCAGACATAGGTGCTCATGTTCTCGATCATGCCGATAATGGGAACATCCATCTTCTGGAACATGTCGAGCGCTTTTTTGGCGTCGATCAACGCGATGTCTTGCGGCGTCGAAACGATAACGGCGCCGTCGACTTTGGTTTTCTGTGCGAGGGTCAGTTGCACATCGCCGGTGCCGGGGGGCAGATCGACGATCAATGTGTCGAGCTTGCCCCACTGCACTTGACGTAACATCTGTTGCAGGGCGCTCATGAGCATCGGACCGCGCCAGACGACAGACTGATCTTCTTCGAGCATGAAGCCCATCGACATGACCGTGACGCCATAGTTGCGCAGGGGCAGAATGGTCTTTCCGTCGGGGGTCGAAGGACGCCCCGAGACGCCCAGCATCCGAGGTTGCGATGGGCCGTAAACGTCAGCGTCGAGCAATCCGACCCGTTGCCCTTGTGCCGCGAGTGCGAGCGCGATGTTCGAGGCCACCGTAGATTTGCCGACGCCGCCTTTGCCGGACCCCACGGTGATGATGCGATCAATGCCCTCAATCGGGCCGGTATCGCTGGAGGTTGGGATGGGCTTGTCGCCCGGTTTCGCGCGGCCCAGATCAGGCGGCGGTCCTTTGTCGAATGGCGAGTTCGCGGGTGGGGGAGGCGGTGCGCTGCCCGGTTCCGTCGAATGTGCGGTCAAGACGACCGACACCGAAGAAACCCCATCAACGGCTTTCGCGGCGTCTTCTGCGGCCTTGCGCAGCGGCTCCAGAGCGGCTCCGCGCTGTGGGTCAACTTCCAGAGCAAAACCAACCGCGCCGCCCTTGACCACGAGGCCCTGCACCATGTCCGAGGCGACGATATCCGCACCCTTGGCGGGATCGGTGACTTTCGACAGGGCCGCGAGCACGGCCTCTTTCAACGCATCCGACATTTACGCCCCCGACAGGTCAATTGACCCGTCCACTGTGTGCGTAACGTCCAGACCGTCAATGGTCAGCGTAACCTTCGCCGCAACGCTCGATTTGCCATCGAGCTTTCCAGCCTCGTGAGCATCGCGCACGGCGCTTTCGATCTGTTGCTGCGACGTGACCCCGACTTGTTTCAGGAATTTGCGCATACTCATGTTGAAGGCTTCGGTGCCCACCGGATTGTCACTCATCAAATGTCCCTTGCGTGCGAAGTGCCGCGATTTTCTCTAGATAGCGCCAAATACGCGGAAAGACGAGTCTCAGAGGCAGTTTGCAAATCGAATTTCCCGTGCCATGAAAGCGATATGTATCAGTCTTTTGAAACTCCTTCGCATGATTTTGGGGCCGAACGGTTGGCCGCCCTACGTTCCGAGCTGGATCGCTTGGGACTGGATGGATTGATCGTACCCCGTGCGGATGCCCATCAAGGCGAGAACGTCCCCGCCCGTGATGAGCGATTGCGCTGGCTGACCGGGTTCACCGGCTCGGCGGGGCTTTGTATCGTGTTACGCGAGACCGCTGGCGTGTTCATCGACGGGCGCTACACGCTACAGGTGCAAGAGCAGATCGACCTCTCTGTTTTTACCCCGGTTCAGGTTGAGAACGAGACGCCCGATAAATGGCTCGAAACGAATGCCGGTGAAAGCGTGGTTGGCTTTGATCCGTGGCTCCTCACCGATGCGGAGAGGGCGCGGTTTGATAAAGTGGCGACCCTTAAGCCAGTTGATGCCAACCCTATTGATGCCGTGTGGGAAGACCAAGCACCCGCGCCGATGGGATCGGTCGTCGTTCATCCTGAGAATTTTGCCGGTGTTTCTTCGGCGGACAAACGCAAAGCGGCGGCGGAAGCCCTTGCGGGCGAAGACCTTGATGCCTTCGTTCTGACGCTGCCAGACTCGATCAACTGGCTGCTCAATATCCGAGGCGGTGACGTCGCGCATACGCCCGTCGCACTTGCTTTCGCCATCTTGCATCGGTCCGCTGTGGTTGACCTCTATATCGAGGAGGACAAGCTGGACAGCGTCGTAAAAAAACACCTTGGCGAAGATGTGCGTATTCATCCTCCCGCCGACTTCATCAAAGCGGTGAGCGGATTTTCAGGTAAACGCATCGGTGTTGAGCGAAAATCTGCGCCTGTGGCGGTTTCATCTGCGTTGGCGGGGTGTGGAGCCGAAACGGTCTGGGCAAACGATCCTTGCTCGCTGCCCAAGGCGTGCAAAAACGCAGCGGAGAAAGAGGGCGCGCGCAAGGCGCATTTGCGTGACGGCGCGGCGATGGCGCGGTTCTTATGCTGGTTCGACGGCGCGTCTGCATCAGGCGAGTTGACGGAAGTTTCCGTCGCCGAGAAATTAGAAAAATTCCGCGATGAGACCGGCAAGCTCGAAGACATCAGTTTCGATACGATCTCCGGGTTTGGGCCGAACGGGGCGTTGCCGCACTACCGCGTGAGCCGCGAAAGCAATCGTAAGATCGAAGGCGACTCTCTCTATCTGATCGATTCCGGCGGACAATACCGCGACGGGACGACCGACATTACCCGCACGATCGCCGTCGGCACGCCGAGTGACGATCAACGCAAGGCGTTTACGCTGGTGCTGCGCGGGATGATCGAAGTGACACTGGCGCGGTTTCCGAAGGGCTGTACGGGTGTGCAGCTCGACGCGATGGCGCGCATGGCGATGTGGCGGGCCGGTCTCGATTTCGATCACGGTACGGGACACGGTGTTGGGTCTTATCTTGGCGTTCATGAGGGGCCGTGCGGGATTTCAAAACGCAGCACCGGCGCGTTGCAGCCGGGCATGATCCTCTCGAACGAACCCGGATATTATCGCGAGGGCGCGTTTGGTATTCGGATCGAGAACCT
>CAZXMX010000251.1:0-4548 GCA_964641645.1 uncultured Neomegalonema sp. | reverse complement strand
ATGAAGCTGACCACGCTGTTCGAGCGCCTGTCCCTGACCCCCGCGCGTCTTGCCGGGCTGAATGCAGGGCACCTCGGCAAAGGCGCACTCGCTGATCTGGTATTGTTCGATCCTCACGCCCCTTGGGTGATCGACCGCAAGGACCTGATCTCGAAGTCCAAGAACTCCCCATTCCATGAACGCCGCGTGCAAGGCAAAGTGCTGGGAACGTGGGTTGAAGGAAAGCGGGTATTCGGATGAGAGGTTATGTCCCTGATCTGATCGCATTTACCCAAGGTGGGCCTTATCTGCTCGCCGCGCTGATCTTCGGGTACTTGCTCGGTTCAATCCCGTTCGGCGTGGTGATGGCGAAAGTCTTTGGCCTTGGCAATTTGCGGGACGTTGGTTCTGGCAATATCGGGGCAACGAACGTCCTACGCACAGGCAGCAAGAAGGCCGCGATCCTCACACTGCTGTTCGATATGCTAAAGGGCACCGCCGCCGTCTTGATTGCCGCACAGTGGGGCCACATGACCGCTGCTGTGGCAGGATTCGGAGCTTTCCTAGGTCATTGCTTCCCAGTCTGGCTGAAATTCAAGGGCGGCAAAGGCGTCGCGACATTTCTCGGGGCCTTCCTCGGTCTCCATTGGCCGACCTTCCTCGCCATGGGTGCGACGTGGTTGATGATCGCGTTCATCACCAAGCTCTCTTCGCTCTCTGCACTCATCGCCGCCGCCGCTGCCCCCATCATTCTCGCCCTATTCGGCGCGAACGAATATGTTTGGATCGCCGTACCGATGGCGGCCCTACTCTGGTGGCGGCACCACGAAAATATCGCACGGCTGCTAAAGGGCGAGGAATCGAAAATCTCCTTCGGTAAGAAATGACCGCGCCCTTCCCTGCGTCCCGCATTCCGGTCAACGACGCGGGGCGGTTTGCGTGGCTACGATTGACCCGCTCCGCCAATATCGGGCCGGTGACCTTCGCCTCTCTGCTGAACCGCTATGACAGCGCCAGCGCGGCACTTGATGCCATCCCAGACCTTGCTAGAAACGGCGGTGCAAAGCGCGTTAGGCTCGCCGACCCGGCGCTCGTCGAGAAGGAACTGGAAGCCGCTACCGCCGTGGGCGCAAAGATGTTGATGCTGGGCGCGGACAGTTACCCGAACAATCTCGCCGCAACCGGCAGTGCGCCGCCGGTCCTTTGGGCGCTTGGCACACCAGAAACCGTCATCGCGCAAACGGTCGGCATCGTTGGGGCCCGCAATGCCTCGGCCCTCGGCCTCAAATTCGCTGAAAGCCTTGCGAGTGACCTAGGCAAAGCGGGATGGGCTGTCGCCTCTGGGCTCGCACGAGGCGTGGATGCCGCCGCGCATCGCGGCTCGCTGGCCAGTGGGACCTTGGCTGTCCTCGCGGGCGGTGTCGACGTGATGTGGCCACCACAAAACGAGGCGCTCTACCGCGAGATCATCGAAAAAGGCGTCGTTCTCTCCGAACGCGCGATGGGCCATCAGGGCCGCGCGCCAGACTTCCCCCGCCGCAACCGCATCGTTTCCGGTCTGTCGCTGGGGATTGTGGTCGCCGAAGGGGCGGAACGATCTGGCTCCCTCATCACAGCGCGCTTTGCGGGCGAGCAAGGCCGCGAAGTCATGGCCGCGCCCGGTTCCCCGCTCGATCCACGCGCTGGAGGGTGCAATCGCCTCATTCGTGAAGGCGCAACGCTGGTTCGAGGGATTGATGATGTGCTAGAGGCGCTGTCTTCGCTGTCGCTCACGCCGCGCTTCGCGGAACCCCTATTCGAATGGGCGACCGCTCAGGGCGAAGCCGATGATGCCTTACGTAAAGACATTCGTGAATTGCTCGGTGTTGTGCCCATCGACACTGATGAGCTGATCCGCATGACCGACGCGCCGCCGGGACTTGTCGCGCATGTTCTGCTTGAACTCGACCTCGCGGGCCGTCTGAGGCGGGAGCCGGGCGGCAAAGTCGCCCTGCTCCCTGATTGAACGCTAGGAATCTCTCAGGCTCACGCCGACGTAAAGCTCCGCACCGCCCCGACGCACCAGCACCAAGACCGCTTCTTCACGACTGGCGTTCAGCGCATCGGCGAGGTCTTGCGGTTGGGAGATCACGCGGTTGCTGACCTCTAGGATCACATCGCCGCTCTCCAAGCCGCCTTTGCGGGCGGGTCCATTCGGTTCGAGAGCCGCAACAACCACCCCCTCTGGCGTGGTCGCCAGTGACGCGCCAAACTGGGTCTCGCGGTTCACTGATGCGCGTTTGATGCTCGCGGGGACAACGCGCGAGGCCGACCGATCCGGCAACAGTCCAAGCGTCACCGTCACATTCTGCTGAATCCCATCCCGCAAAACAATCACGGACACAGGAGAGCGCGGCGGCGTTTGCCCAACAAAGCGCGGCAGATCGCGACTGCGCTTCACCCGTTGGCCATTGAAAGAGAGGATCACATCGCCGGAACGCAAAGAAGATATCGCTGGACCGCTTCGGTTGACGCCAGAGATCAGCGCACCGTCTGTTCCCGGCAAGCCCAAGGCAGAAGCAATCGAGTCCGTGACCGGTTGAATACTCACACCGAGCCAGCCCCGCTCGACGCGGCCATCCACTTTCAAATCGGCGACAATGCGGGAGACAACATTCGACGGCACCGCGAACCCGATCCCCACCGAACCACCCGTCGGCGAGAAGATCGCGGTATTGACACCGATCACTTGGCCGCTCGTGTTAAACAGCGGCCCGCCTGAATTGCCTCGGTTAATCGACGCATCCGTCTGGATATAATCGACATAAGGCCCACCAACGCCAATGCTCCGTCCTTTGCCCGAGACGATCCCTGTGGTGACCGTCCCGCCAAAACCGAAGGCATTTCCGACAGCCATGACATCTTCGCCAACCCGAACAGCATCGGAATTTCCGAACCCGACGAATGGCAGCGCCGAAGGATCATTGATCTTCAACAGCGCGATGTCCGTCTTCTCGTCCGTTCCCACAATCGTCGCATTGAACTCGCGCTCATCGGTCAGCATCACTTTGACACTGCTGGTATTCGCAACGACGTGGTGATTGGTGAGAACATATCCTCCCGCATCGATGATAAACCCGGACCCCAAGGCCTCAGAAGGTTCAGCACGCGCTCTTAATCCTTCAGGCCCGCCAAATCGCTCAACGAAGCGCTGGAGTGGATGCCCCTCGGGAAGATCGCGAAGTTTAGAAAAATCCGGTGCATTTTGAGTCGTGAAGATATTAACGACCGCCGGCGTGACCCGTTCTGCCAATCCAGCGAAATCGACTTGGTGCGCCGATGCCGGCAACGCCGTGAGGGTGAGCGCGGCAAGAGGTGACAGGAGTTTTTTCAAAATGTTCATCGTGCGGACCTCCGTTCAGACTGTCTTGTTCACTCTCAAGGAAAGCACTAAATCGGGCTAGAATGTCGAACGTTAACCACCAATTTCACGGCATGGTTATGATAGTTCATTACGGCCCGATCCGGCTGGTCCGTTGACAGCGGCAAGCGCTTGGCCCATGTAGCGCGCCGACCTACTACCTCTGAAGGACCGCACTATATGGCCGTTGTGATCGTTGAGTCCCCCGCAAAAGCGAAGACCATCAACAAATATTTGGGCAAGGATTTCAAAGTTCTCGCCTCTTACGGTCACGTGCGTGATCTTCCTTCCAAGGATGGTTCGGTCAAGCCGGATGAAGACTTCGCGATGACTTGGGAAGTCGACACGAAGTCGAAAAAACAGCTCGCCGACATCGCAGCGGCCTGCAAAGGCACCGATAAATTGATCCTCGCGACGGACCCGGATCGCGAAGGCGAAGCGATCTCGTGGCACTTGCTTGAGGCTCTTTATAAGCGCCGCGCGCTCAAGAAGGATGTTCCCGTCGAGCGCGTCGTCTTCAACGCGATCACCAAGGCCGCCGTCACACAGGCCATGAAAGAGCCACGCGAAGTCGATATGGAGCTGGTCGAGGCTTACCTCGCCCGCCGCGCTCTTGATTACCTTGTCGGCTTTAATCTCTCGCCGGTCCTGTGGCGCAAACTCCCTGGTTCGCGTTCAGCGGGCCGCGTGCAATCGGTCTGCCTCCGTCTGGTTGTCGAGCGCGAAATGGAAATCGACGCTTTTAATGCGCGCGAATACTGGTCGGTCAAATCGAACTTCACGACACCCGGCAAAGCGGAATTTGAGAGCCGCCTAACATCGCTTGATGGCAAAAAGCTCGACCGTTTCGATCTTGTCGATGAAGCCGGGGCGACCCGCGCTGTCAATATGATCGAGGAGCGCGATTTCACCGTTAAATCGGTCGAAGCAAAGCCCGCAACGCGCAACCCCTCACCGCCCTTTATGACCTCGACATTGCAACAGGAAGCCAGCCGCAAGCTCGGCCTCGGCGCGCAACAAGCCATGCGTGCGGCTCAGATCCTCTACGAGCAAGGTCTCATTACGTATATGCGGACCGACGGTATTGATATGGCTCCTGAAGCCATCACTGCAGTACGCGAGGCAATCGGCGATCGGTATTCAGCGGAGTACGTCCCGAGCAAGCCACG
>CAZXMX010000250.1:0-4549 GCA_964641645.1 uncultured Neomegalonema sp. | reverse complement strand
CGCAATTGGCGCTGACTGGGACCGCGCGATGATGTGTGCGCTCGACGCGACATGTGAGGCTCTTTCTGCTGTTGACGATAGGCAAATAGCGACGATTGGGATGAATTACCAGCATTGGAAGGCTGCACCGGGGTTCTGATCTAGCCTTGATCTGAATTTACCGGGCAAATCGAGGGTCGACGGGGCACCGGGTGGCAGAATCGATCAGGCACCGATTTTCTATCAGGACCGTCAGGCCAGCGTATAGTGTGTTTAAGGTTATGATCGGTTGAGACGATGAAGCGAATTTTCTGGGGTCTTCTTGTGCTGCTAGCCCTGATCGGGGCGGGCGGCGTGTATGTGAGCATCAAATACGGCGAGCACGAGGGCGTACCGCTAGACAGCATGAAGGCGCGGCTGGCGTTTCCGCTGGCCATTCGGACGGTGCCGATGGAGATGGCGTGTTCAGAGGCCGTGCTGTCGCGGTCATGGATCGAATGCGGCGGCGTTTGTGGAACGACATACAGCTTTGCCTATGAATCCACCGCTGAATCCGGTGTTTTGATCGGGTTGCTCGAAAAACATGTCAGCGTCGAGTTCGCAGGCCATGAGTTTTCAGCCAACGCCTCGCCGCAGTCCGCACCGGGCGAATGCCGTCCCGTTGTGCTGCATATCTGGCAAGATTCGAGGGATGTTCAATGACAGCCGCTTTAACGTCGCGGTGGTTCAGCGCCATCGACCAACCTTCCACCGGTATCGCTGAGTGCATCAGCCAGCGCCATTCGAAACGCCGTGAGCGTGGCTTCATCCCGGCCAAAAATGCCGAGGCAAAAATTATCCACGCCGGAGCGAACGACAGCGCGCTGCCCCGCCGGAAATAAGTCGGCCGGAGGATCACCTTGATCGTGCCAGACGGCTAAGGCGTTGGCGTCGGGGCGGGTCGCGTCGGGATCGAACGCAACCGCGAAATAAAGCGACTCCTTCAACAGCGCATCGAACGCCTCGAATGATCCGCCCCAATCCATTGCAAACTCGGCGCGGCGCGGCTGTCCGAACAATCTACCGAACAAACCCACTGGCCGGGTTCCAATCAGCTTGGGCATGCCCACCGTTGCACTCTGCGTGCTGAGAGCTTGCCACACCGCTTGGCGAAGAGCGAGCGCGGGGTCGTCGCCGTCTGGATCGATTGGCGTCCACATAAGTAACGCACGGTGCGGCCATGGCAGGTCCATCCCGGCCATCCAGTCGGCGCGTTCAGCGTGCGGTATCCATGTGACGTGAAGTGGTTCGGCTATGGTCATTGAGCGGTTGCAGGCTCTTCGTGGAAATAATCGTCAACCTCGCCAGTGGGCACTTTGGTAAAGAACGTATCCTGCGCCCACTCATACCCCGCATCACCGAGTTCTGACCCAACCCAGTACCCACCGATGCCGCCCACGAGACAACCGCCAATGCCGCCAATAATCGCGCCGGGTGCTGCACCAACTCCAGCGCCCGCGCTGCCGATGGCACCGCCAGCCCAAGCCCCGCCAGCGCCCACGATCCGACAACCCGCTGTTGCACCAGCCCAACCGCTAATCACGCGCGTGACTTGCCTCGGACGGTCAGTCGCCGTGTAAATCGAATAGGCATCCATCGCGACGCCGAGGACCAATAACCCTCTGCTCCCGTGACGGAAGAAGCGCATGGCCCGTGACGCATTGCGATAAAAGGGGGTCGCCGTTTCGTGATTGACGACACCGGTGAAGGTCACCGGGATTTTGCTTCGATTCCAATGATAGCTGACACTGCCGTCTGGCAACGTACCCCAATCGAGGCGCAGTATCTTTTTCCCGTTCGCGGATTGCATGAACAGCGTGCTGGTCGACCCCTTGATGTTGGGGGGATCTCTCGTAATGCCAAACTCGTGCAAGAGACGCCGCATGTCGTCGATGGCATTCGGATTTTGCCAGTGCGGATCGCGCGTCCACAGTCCGACTGTTAGGCCCGGTTTTCCCGGAACCGGGACATGCGTGATGCTCGGCATTCCAGCACCGACGACAAAGGCGCTTTCTACGTGGTCCCAATCCGACATGGTTTGACCTTACACACTCAACTAAAGCAACGACCGTTCATCGCGGAGTGTAGCACACTTGTTGAGATTCCAAAATTGCAGGTTTGTTCGCCTCGACAACGGGTTAACCGCCCTTCCGCGCCTCTAGCAAATCGCCCGGCTGGTGATCGAGTACGGCGCAAATCTTTGAATGGGTTTCAGAGCGGATGCCTTTGGCTCAGCGATGCTGAATAGAGCGCCCAGGCGCGCTGACTATGCGACGTCCATGAGGCCCGCTGCGACGGCAGCGGCGGTCTCGGCGTTTTGTGCCAGCGTGATTGTGAAGGTGCTGCCTTCTCCGGGGGCGCTGTCGGCGCGGATCGAGCCGCTGTGTTGCTCAACAATTTTCCGGCATGAAGCGAGACCGATGCCGGTGCCTTCATATCGATCATTGCGACCGTGCAAACGTTGGAACGGTTCGAAGATTTTCTCCGCGTTGCTTTGATCAAAGCCAATGCCGTTGTCGCGGATCGAGATTTCAACATGCGACTCGTCGACCGAAACGACGTCGATGTCTATGCGGGGCTGTGTGTCCGGTGCGACGTATTTGATCGCGTTGGAAATAACGTTTTGGAACAGCCGGGCGAGTTGGTCGAAATCACCGGTCAGAGACGGAAGCGCGGCGGTGTTGATCTGTGCCCCGCTCTCTTGAATTTGGAATTCCAGATTGACCAGCGTTTCATTGACAACTTCGTTCAAGTCGACCGCCTCGAACACGTGCTCGGCATGCGTACTTTTTGAAAAGTTGAGCAGCGCGTCGATCAGGCGGCGCATACGGCCCGTTGCATTGATGATGCGGCCCAGATATTGAGCGCCGCTCTCGGTCAGGTCTGCGCCGCATTTATCGGAGAGGCGGCTGCCGAAAACTTCGATCTTTCGAAGCGGCTCCTACAAGTCGTGCGAGGCAGCGCGGGCGAATTCGTCGAGATGCTGATTGGTGATCATCAACTCGTCGGCGTATTTCTCGGCAACTTGCTCTTGCTTCTTGAGGTCGGTGATATCGGTCCAGTTGGTGACCGTCCCACCGGTTGAGGTTCGGCTTTCTTTGATGCGAAACCAGCGACCATCTTTGAGCTGTTGATCGAAATGACCGACCGGGTCGCGCCGATAGGCGAGCCGGGATTCCAACCACGCATTCGCCTCTTCTTCCGCCACGTCGAATTGCCCGATCGCGGTAAGGCGCGCGGCTTCGGGGAAGGTCATGCCCGCGTCGCAGGCTTTGGCGTGCGCAGGGACCATCTCGCGATAAGCCGTATTGGCAAGAACCATGCGCTCATTGACGTCGAAAATGGCAAATCCCGACGGTAAGGCGTCGATGCCGTCATAGAAAACTTGTTTGAGGCGATCCGCATCTGGGCAGTCCGCTGCATGCGGTTTTTCGGTCGACGGATGTTGTGCGGAATCCGCGCTAAGACCCTGATTTTTCACCTTAACCACACGTATTCCTTTTCAGAACACCCATCCCAACCGAAAGCACATCGGACAGGCCCACAACGCGTATCTTGTTTAACGTACAACGTTCGGCTGAATCGTTTGTAAACGGGTGTTTAGCGCGATGCAGCCCTGTGAAATCAAGAAGAAGACTGGATTGAGCGGCGGTAATATTTCCGGTTTCAGGTCTTCATCGACTCAGAAGAGAAGGGGACTGATTTGTGTCCCTTTCCTGCTGCGAGTTTCAAGCACCGTAAGCGTTAGAGATTGGCCGAGGCTGTGAAAAACTCTGAGCGCTTTTCAAAATTGGTCAAGTTCGCGAAATTTTCTTCGTCTCAGATCGAGCTGAGACAAGAATTACGCAGTCAGGTTCAACGAGGGAGACGAAATTTTCAGGATTTATGACTTTTTGCACGGCCTCGGCAACTGCTGCCATTCGAGTGTCAGGTTTCTCCGAGCAGGTGACAGTGTATCTAGAAGAGTGAATAGACTTCGAGAAAGCCGCCGCATATCCTTACCGCGATGACCTATAGGTATCGTCAGGCAGAACGTTCCGACGCAATCGCATGTTGCCAGATCATTCGTGATTGGGGAGATGAAACGCCATGGATGGTTCCCATCGATCATCTCGAGTCGATGGTGCGTTTCTGGGGCGATCTGTTTGAATCCGACTTAGCTTGGGTCGCCGAAGAGAATAAGCGGATAGTCGGTTTCTGTGCTCGTTCGGACGATAATATCAGCGCCCTCTATGTCGCTAGGGAAGCCCGGAACTTTGGTGTCGGCAAAGCGCTATTGGACTTGGCCAAGACGAACCGCGATTGGATCACGGTCTGGGCATACGAGAAGAACGAAAAGGCGCGAAAATTCTATCTGCGAGAAGGTCTCGTCGAAGTTTGTCGAGAGATGGAAGTTTTCGATGATGGATCGAGTCTGATGGATGTCGAGCATCGTTGGACCCGACCAGCGCGATAGATTTTACAATAGCGAACGGTAGCTAATGGGATGGACCGGCTGCTTCCCCAGCGGGTTAGCCTGAAAAGGCTATCA
>CAZXMX010000249.1:1875-4592 GCA_964641645.1 uncultured Neomegalonema sp. | reverse complement strand
CTTGACTTCCTCTCCTCTCCACCCCCACTTCAGCGGAACAATTGCTGAGGTGGGATTTCCTATGGGCGCGGTGCGGTCATTCATCTTCAATATCTGCTTCTATAGCTTCACGCTGTTTTGCGCCGGAGGAGCGGTACTCACGTCGCTGCTGCTCGGAACGCGCGGGATGCGCGCGATGTTTTGGCTTTGGTGCAATGGCACGATGTTTCTTGTTCGTTGGGTTTTGGGCGCAAAGGTTGAGGTCCGGGGCCGCGAACATATCGGCCCAGACACCGCTTTGCTGGTCGCGAAACATCAGAGCGAGATGGACATCGCCGTCATGGGAACCGTGTTTTCAAACTACGGTGCCATCGCGATGCAAGAGCTGGATAATTATCCGCTCGTTGGCCGTATCGTCACGCAGCTCGGCCATATCAAAGTCAAAGTCGAGGGCCAGCGCCAAAACCAACTTCCTCAAGTTTTAGAGGGCGCGCGGCGCGTCAACGCAGAAGGCCGCCCGATCTTGATCTATCCGGAAGGCACTCTCATGCGCCCCGGAAAGAAGATGCGCTATCGGGCGGGCGCTTGGCACATCTATCACGAGTTGGGCGTCCCCGCTGTACCGGTCGCAAAAAGCCTTTCCCTCGCATGGCCGCGCCGCGATTGGCGTAAATTCCCGGTCCGCTGCGCCATCGAGTTCCTCGAACCGATCCCCCCCGGTCTTGATAAACATGAGTTCATGCAGCAACTCGAAGACCGCATCGAGATCGGCTCCAACGCGTTGATCCGCGAGTTCGCCACGCCCGAACAGCTTGAAGACATCCGGTTCGACTACGAACATGACGGGGGCAGTTGGTCGGCTCAACGCAAACCCGAAAAACCATCGATCTAAACCGCGATGGCCCCCGCCTTTGCTTCGACATGTTGGGTCGCATCCAGCAACATACCGTATCGCATCCGGGCAAAGGCAATCTCGCTATAAAGACCGATCAACTCACGGATCGGCCCGCCGAGCCGCTCCAACCCAGAGACAAAAGCGAGGATCACCCCGATCTCCGTTTCACCATTGATGACCAGATACCCGCCATACACGATGACCCCGAACGGTCCCAAAGCGATCAGAAGATTATTGATCGACTTCATCAAATTCTTGGTAATCGCAAATTTCTTCCGCAAACCATAAATCCGATCCGTCAGGCTCAGATAGGGGGTCGGCGGCTCACGGCCCACCAAGGCATCCTCGGCATTATCAACAATGAACCCGCCCAACTCGCGCACGGTCAGAGCCGTTTCCTTCGTCAACGCATTCATCCGCATTTGCGCCAAAGGCACGATCACGAATTGCGGTGAGTAAAGCGCCAAGGCAATCGAGGCCACCAACGGCTCGATCCAAAACATATACCCGAGCACAAAGACGACCGTGCCGACTTGCAGCAAAGGACCGGAGAATGCCGCACCCGCAAATCCGCCCAGCTTTTGCGCTTCGCTGGTGAGCATGGCAACCACCGCGCCTTCATCAATTTGATCGCCGGTCTTGGTCAAATGCGACGGCGGCGTCACGGTATAGATGCAGTGATAGAGCGAACTGCGCAGCGAATGGACCAACCGCGCGGCGATGAACTCGCGCTTCAGCTTCATCAGGAATTTGATCCCAGCCGCCAAGAGCAACGCGCCGACATAAAGCAGCGCCAATTGCATCAGCAGCTCAGAATCCTTGTTCGCAATCGCCTCATCCAGAATTCGACGCTGCAATTCTAACGGTACCGGTGCGAGCGGCAGCAAAATCAGAGTCAAACCGACCACGATGATCTGGCCGCGTTTGGTGTGCTGCAGGATATAGCGATAAATCGACGTGGGCAGTTCGGCCATGAGAACCTGAGCGAAATAAATTTTCCTCAGCGATGGTGGGTCCGCACGATCTGCGCAAGCCCTCGTCGATCACGAATTCGCGGGATCGAACCGATTTTCAGGCCAAATCCCTTGCCTGATCGCTCATTCCACGTCTCAATGGCCCGCCGAAGCCGCCAACCGGACGCGATCATTTTGTCCCAATCAATCCCTTCCGAACCTGCGAGCGGTCTGCTCGCCCTGATGGGCCAAAGGCGATTTGCGCCCTTGTTTTGGGTCCAATCGCTGGGCGCGTTTAACGATCAGGTTTTTAAGACGGGGCTGCTGACCCTCCTTACGTTCCGGCTCGCGGATGAACTCGGCCTGAACGCGAGCCTGCACAACACCATTGGGGCTGCACTGTTCATTTTGCCCTTCGCCCTCTTCGCGCCCACCGCCGGTCAATTGGCGGATGGGATCGACAAAGCCAAGATGATGCGGTTCGTCAAAGGCTGTGAAGTCGTCTTGATGATCCTCGCCGCCATTGCGTATCAATGGCAAAGCCTGACCTTCCTTTATATCTTGCTGTTCTTGATGGGCGCTCAGTCCGCGATGTTCGCGCCGGTCAAATATGGAATCCTGCCGCAATACCTGCGCGAGAACGAACTCATTTCCGCCAACGGTCTGATACAGGGCGCAACCTTTCTCGCCATTCTCATCGGTCAGATTGCAGGCGCGAAACTGATCCTCAGCGATTCAGGCGTGACCATTATCGGTGTGGTGGTGGTTGGCGTCGCCGTGATCGGGTTCATCGCCAGCCTTTTCGCGCCCAGCGCCCCGCCTCTTGGACCCGCCCCAAAGGTCGATTGGGTTTTCCCGCGTGCCATGTGGGATGTGGTGGTCGCAGGACG
>CAZXMX010000249.1:0-1775 GCA_964641645.1 uncultured Neomegalonema sp. | reverse complement strand
ATATGCTTTGCCCTGCTCGCGGCCTGTGCGGGACTGTACCTGACGCCGGTCAATGTGGTGCTGCAACTCGAGTCCCCGCCGAACGAAAGAGGCCGCTTCATCGCGTGCTCCAATGTCATCGATGCGCTTGTTATGACGATTTCGGCGGGCCTCTGCGCGGGCCTCACCATCGCCGGATTGGATCAGGCGACGATCTTTGCGCTCGTCGGCGCTTCGGGGGTGATCGCAGCGATTTGGGCCAGACGCCACAAACAATGAGACGAGCAGCCCCCAAAGGTGCTGCCCGCTATTGAGTTCACATTTACTAGGCGACATCTGAACCCAATCTGCAAAGCCCGCAGAGAAGATAATGTTCAAACCGGGCCGTTAGGCGTCAAGTTCCGCGCGAGGGGGGGACACGAAACCTGACAGGGCAGTAACGCAAGATGCTCTTGAGTGCCCTTAACGACGGAAACCACGGCGGAAACCACGACCCCGGAATCCACCCCGGAAGCCTCTGCGGAAACCGCGATTGCGGAAGCCGCCCCGGAAGCCCCGGTTAAATCCAAATCCTCGGCGGAAGCCAAACCCGCGATTGAAACCGAACCCACGGTTAAAGCCAAACCCGCCCCGGAACCCGAAGCCGCGATTAAATCCAAAGCCACCATGGTGGTGGAAGCCGTTCGCTTTATGCAGCAGAGCGGGGTCCAATTTTTTCAGCGCGTCAGGAGCGACCTGTTGCACCGCGAGCGGCGCGACGCTCGCCTCAACAATCGGTTTCGCGATGTTCACAGCCGGTGCAGCGGACGCGATCTGTGCGTGAAAACCAAGGCCAAGAACCAGCGCGAGGGCAGCGGGAAGAATGCGTTTCATCGTGGTTTCTCCTTTTCAAAAACTATGAAAGTTAAGAAAGCACGGCGGGAAGAAACGGCAATGCACACGTATTCACAACGAACGCGGAATCCGTGAGATTCTAAAGCATGATTTTAAAATATCTCAGCTAATTCAAACGATTACGTTGAAACAAAGTTAACGCGCACGTAAACATAAACGCCCTATCCAGCGAACGGATCGGTCACGAGGATCGTGTCATCGCGTTCTGGAGAGGTCGAAAGCAGTGCCACCGGCGCTTCGATCAGCTCCTCGACTCGCTTCACATACTTGACCGCAGCGGCAGGCAAATCGGCCCAGCGCCGCGCGCCTTCGGTGGACTCGGACCAACCGGGCATCGTTTCATAGATCGGCTCGGCCTTGGCTTGCAGTGCGGCGGCGGCAGGCAAGTGATCGTATTCCACGCCGTCGACCCTATAGCCGGTGCAAATCTTCAACTCTTCGAAGCCGTCCAATACGTCGAGCTTGGTCAGCGCGACACCATTGATGCCCGAGGTCGTCGCGGTTTGCCGAACCAGCGCGGCATCAAACCAACCACAGCGGCGCTTGCGACCCGTGACAGTGCCGAACTCATGTCCACGCTCACCAAGGCGCTGACCAACATCATCATCCAACTCCGTCGGGAACGGCCCCTCGCCCACACGCGTCGTGTAGGCTTTGACGATCCCGAGCACATACCCAACAGCGCCGGGACCAACCCCTGATCCTGCGGCTGCCGCCCCGGCCATCGTGTTCGATGACGTGACATAAGGGTAAGTGCCGTAGTCAATATCGAGCAACGCACCTTGCGCACCCTCGAACAGAATGCGCTTGCCCGCTTTGCGCGCCTGATCCAACTCGCGCCAGACGGGGGCGGCGAACGGCAGAATTTTCTCGGCAATCTCCAGCAACTCAGCTTTCAGCGC
>CAZXMX010000248.1:0-4625 GCA_964641645.1 uncultured Neomegalonema sp. | reverse complement strand
GTCAATGATCGCGTCACCGTGGACATTCAAGACATCACCCTCGCGAACGGCAATGGCCGAGTCGATGGCGGCGCGATTGATGGCAGAAATGATGTCACGCTGAACCTGACGAACGTGACCTTTGACGGAAATCAAGCGGGCGATGATGGCGGGGCCGTTTCGGTTCAGGATCGCGGAGTCATCAACATTTCGGGCGGTTCCTTCACCAACAACGAAGCGGATGACGATGGCGGTGCGATTTCGGGGCGAAACGACTTTGTTCTGACCATTGAAGACACAGACCTGACTGGCAATACAGCGGGCGACAACGGCGGGGCCATTACGGGTCTGGATCGAGTTCAGATTGACGTCACCGGCGGAAGCATCAGCGACAACACCGCCCGCGACAGCGGCGGCGCGGTGCATGTTGATGATGACGCAGTGATCCGCCTCACCGATGTGGCTTTGGACGGAAACGCAGGTAGACGAGAAGGCGGCGCAATTTTTGTCGACGATCGCGGTCTCGTGGAGATCAATGGCGGCAGCGTCTCGGGCAATACTTCTGACCGCGATGGCGGCGCAATCTTCTTCGATCAGGACGGTCAGTTAGCGATTGACGGAACCGACGTTCAAGGCAACGCATCGGCACGAAGCGGCGGCGTCGCTGTGTTTGATGATCGTGGGCAAGTCAGTCTGTCGAACACCTTGATAGACGGTAACTCTTCCGGAAACGAAGGCGGCGCCTTTGCCTTTGATTTCGACGGCACTGTGACGGTCGACAACAGCACCATCTCGAATAACAGCTCGTTTGATGATGGCGGCGTTTTTGCGTTGGATGATAACGGCACGGTGTCGATTTCGAACAGCTTGCTACTGAACAACAGTACGACCCGCAGCATTGGCGATGGCGCTGTGATCTACGTCGACAACGGCAATGCCACCGTGACAATCAGCGATACCTCGGCGATTGGAAACAGCGCTGGCGATGATGGCGGTGTGATTGCGACGGAAATCGATCAGCCCGGCGCGGCGTTCGATATTCGCATCACGGGCGATGCCGACGACATCTTCAGCAACAACACAGCAGGCGATGACGGCGGTGTTTTGCAAGTCCACAACGACTCGTTCATCTTCATTGATGGCATCACCATCGAGAACAACAGCGCAAATGATGATGGCGGCGTGATCGCCGTTAACAACAACACCGAGCTGTTCGTCTCCACGCCGTCTGATATCTTCGACACGACCAATGAGGCTCGTGATGGAGACTTCTTGTTCTCGCGCAACGATATCAGCGGCGAAGTGCAAGGCTTCGGCTTTGACACGGATTTCTTGATCTTCTGATGAAACATTTAGACCGGCATGGGCGCGGGCCAATGCCGGTCTCAGTTCGTCTTAGAGCGCTTTGAACGCGCCTGAACGAAGGTGCTGTGCGAGATCGTCGACTCTGCTTTGCTGATCGCCGCCCACCAAAATGAAGCCGTGCGATTTACTCTTCCAAGTATGGGTTGCCAGTCCGGCGAGGATCGCAGGTCCTTCGCCGCCTTCGGCATCTGACATAATGCAAAGCGCGAACGGTTTGCCACTTGGATCGGTATAGACCAATTGGATCAACGGCTGGCCTTCAAACCCGAGAACCTGAGCGCGGCGCAATGTCAGATTATCAACATCGGCCAGCGCGTCAGAATCCAATTCCAGTCCGACCGCATTGGACGCCCGATCAAGCTCGTCGATGAGCTTATCTGAGTCCCCGCCTAGATACGCGACGGTCTCAGGAACGTAGAGCGCCTGATATCGCGCCACTTCCATTCGCCAGCCACTCGCCTCGGCTGAATTGGAGGGCAGGAACTGGCTGCCGATGAGAACGCCCACGGCGACCGACGCGGCCATCGCTGCACCGGTCATCCAGCGCAGCGGGGAAGACTTCGGTTGTGGAAGGGTGCCGCGCAATCCTTCAAGGCGCTCGGCACCCGGCAATCCTTTAAACGTCTCTGATACAGGCGCAGCGTAGGTGTCCAAAGCCATCGTCCGGCGCTGCAAGGCTTCATCCATCGACAATGCCATCTCAACGGCCTGTGTTTCCGCCTCGGGTAATCTGCCGTCTAGATAGGCTAATAAGGTCTCGTCAGAATAAGTCATTGGCTTGCCTCGGCGGTCATATCATCCATGTTCAACGCGGCCAGTGCTTTGCGAGCCGTGGACAGTCTGCTCATGACCGTACCCATTGGCACATCTAGGATGCCAGCGGCCTCGCTATACGTAAACTGTTGAACATAAACCAATTCGACTGTTGCCCTCTGCGCTTCGGGAAGTTCCATAACTTTTGTATACACCTGAGACGCAAAAATATTCATTTCAGCGCCAGCGGCCTGATCGATGAGGTCCCGAGCCTTGGCTGTATCAAGCCCGCCTGTCTTTCTAACCGCTTGAGCGCGTAATTCGTTCAACCAGATCGAACGACATATCGTGAGCAACCAACCGATCACCGGACGGTCAGCGTCAACTTGGTGCTGTTTTTCCAATGCTCGCAGGCATGTCGCCTGCGCCAAGTCATCCGCCAGATCAGGTTTTCCCGAAAGCGAGAGCGCAAACCGCCAGATCGACGGTAGGTGCTCGGACAAGGCTCCTTGAAGGTCAGTCGGCGATTTTTTTCCGAATTGCATCGAATAGTTTGCCTGCTTCTCGTGTCTACCCGGCACTCACCCAAGAGCGGTGAGCGTTATGAAAACGTCAGGGAGGGCAAGTATGCTCACGAAACTCATACACGCCGCAAGTCTTTCAGCGGCAATTCTTTTTTCGGGTGCGGCGGTTGCCGATACATGGACATTGGACGGCGAAAATTCGCGCCTCGCCTTTGGGTCTGTGAAGAAGGATAAGATCGGCGAAGTCCACAACTTTGAGAACCTGAGCGGCGCGGTTGCTGCGGATGGTTCAGTGACGGTTGATATCGACCTGACATCGGTTCAGACGAACATCGATATCCGCAACGAGCGGATCAATGAGCATGTTTTTGGCGGAATGGCTGCTGCAAAGTTGACCGCTCAACTCGATATGGACGCGCTGAACGCCATTGCCGTTGGCGGCATGTCGACGGTTGATATCGAAGGCTCGCTCGCTTTCTTGGGTCAGAGCGTTGATATCGAAGCGGAAATGTTCGTCGTTCGCGTTTCGGAATCGCAAGTTTTAGTCACAAGCAACGATATGCTGTTCGTCAGCGCGGAAGACTTGGGCATTTCTGCGGGAATCGACAAACTGATGGAACTGGCCAAGTTGCCGGGCATCACGCGGACGTCGCCGGTGACTGTACGCATGGTCTTTAACATGGACGTGAAGAAAGCAGAGGTGGCTCCGGCCACCTCCACCACGGTTGCGCTGGCAGGGGATGCCAAGAAGGGCAAGAAAGTTTTTCGCAAGTGCAAGGCGTGCCACAAGGTCAAAGAAGGCAAGAACGGTGCTGGACCGAGCCTTTATAAGATCTTGGGTGCCAATGCCGCGTCGGTCGAAGGCTTCAAATATAGCCAAGCCATGATTGATTCCGGGTTGGTCTGGAATGCCGAAACGCTGACCACCTTTCTGAAAAAGCCCAAAGCACTCGTGCCGGGTACGAAAATGGCGTTTGGCGGCCTGAAAAAAGAAAATCAAATCGTAGATTTGATCGCTTATCTCGCGAGCAAGTAAGCCGCTTTACCAGTTCTTGTTGGCGTTCGCGGGTGCCGACGAATGAAAAGAATGAAAAGTTGAGCGACTTTCATAATATCGCTCCTTTTTCATGAACGCCGTTCATTGTGATGAGTAGACATCCCCCGGCTACGTGCGGGACCGACGTTTCCAGCAGATTCAAGGCGAAGGCACAGCGGATTGAGCTGACCGTCGTCTGACGGTTCGCCCCACGCGTCTGTGACAGCGAGGCGCTTTACGGAAGGGCTGCATGCGGATATTCAGGCGCGCATGTGGAGTTTTGCTAATCCGAACAAATTCATGCGCGTTTCAGGCTATGTTCTGCCTGTGACAGCGTCGATCGCCGTCTTGCTGTTTGCGTATGGGATCTACCAAGGTCTGTATGTCCTTCCGCCTGAAAGATTACAGGGGGACTCAGCGCGGATAATCTTAGTCCACGTTCCCGCAGCAGCCATGTCGATCATCGTCTATTTCATGATGTGCACATGCTCGATCTTCGCCTTGATCTGGCGGCATCCCGTTGCGGATTTAAGCGCCAAAGCCGCCGCGCCCGTCGGGGCCGCTTTCACGCTTCTGGCGCTGGTGACGGGCGCGATCTGGGGCTACCCGACATGGGGAACATGGTGGGTCTGGGATGCGCGGCTGACGTCTGAGCTCATTCTTTTCTTTTTCTACATCGGCTATATCGCGCTCTGGGATGCGTTTGATGACGAATCCAAAGCGGCGCCGGCAGCGGCGATCTTCTGTCTGGTTGGGTCGGTTTTTGCGTTTCTGGCTAAGTACTCAGTCGAGTTGTGGGAAACCTTACACCAACCGCCAAGTCTAACGATCACTGGCGAAAAGAACGTCGATAACGTGTTCCAAATTCCGCTGCTGTTGATGATGGCGGCGTTTTTCCTCTATTTCCTGAGCGTCTGGCTCGTGCGTGTGCGGACCGAGATCCGAGCGCGGCGGGTAAGGGCCATAAG
>CAZXMX010000247.1:0-4676 GCA_964641645.1 uncultured Neomegalonema sp. | reverse complement strand
CGCCTCCCGTTGAGTCGATGGAAGAACGCAGGGCTCGCCACATATACGGTCGATCTGCTTCAAGTGAATCCAATGTCAGTTCGAACCGCCGCCCTCGCAAGAAAGGTGAACCCTATATTGGTTCTATTGGCATTGCACCGAACGCGTTCAAGCCGAGCACGGAACCGCCTGACCTCGAAAAAATGATTGGGACGGGGAGAAAAGCAAAATGACCTTTGGCCGTGTTCGCCAGCGCAAGGAGGCTCATCTATCTGAGAAGACTCTCAAATAGTGCGTTGGCCTTTTGATCGAGACGGAAAATTCCAACGATTAGAGGCTGTCTATTTTGAAGAAACAGGCAATCACCAAAGCTCAGATCGAGCGCGCGATGAAAGCCGCCGACGAATGCGGGCGGACCCTTCGTCAGGTCGTCATGACATCCGACGAGGTTCGATTGATCTTCGATGAGGGTGTTGACGATGAAGACTCGGCGATTCAGTCTGATGCTCCCAAGCAATGGCCACGGAGCGCGTTATGAAGATCGACTTGCCGGGTTTGCTGCGTGAGAAACTTCCATCAGGAAACGTCCGCTACCGCGTGCGCGTCGAGAGGCGAAAGACCCAACGGGTTCGGCTATACGTCGAACCCGGCCAGCCTGACTTCATGGAACACTACCATGCGGCTCGGTGCGGCATTCGGATGAAGCGGCCAGAAACGAAAACGCTGACCAAGCCACGGCAAATGCGCGGCTCGCTGAATTGGCTGATGAAAGAATATCTTGGCTGGTTGGAAAGCAGGTCGCAGCAGGTCAGTATTCCCCTGCCACGCTGAAACAGCGCCGCTCTCAGTTCCGGCACTTAAAGTCGGTCGGTGAGTATTCCCTCGACATTCCGCAGCCCGAACTTCTCAAATTGCGCGACAGCATGGCCAGCACGCCCGGTGCGACCGATAACTTCATCAAGAGCGTTCGGGCCATGTACGCGTGGGCAGTCGAGCGGAATATCTGCGAGCTGAACCCCGCAACTGGCATCGGCAAGCTGCAGCGCGTCCATACTGGCGCGAAACCTTGGACGCTTGAGGACCTCAACCGATACCGTGAGACGCATCCACCGGAGTCGATGGCGCATCTGGCGCTCACGCTGTTCATGTTCACGGCCTGCCGGATATCAGACATCATCCATCTCGGTCGTGACAACGAGTTTGAGCGCAAGGGTATGCGTGGTCTCGGATGGCAACCACGCAAGAAGGGGTCAGCCTATGTCGAATTTCCGATGTTGCCCGCGCTCTATCGAGCCACACGCATGTCGAACGTCGTCGGCCCGACCTACCTTTTGAATGAAAAGGGCGTTCCGTTCGGATCGCCGGAAGTTCTCCGCAACCGTTTCCGCAAGTGGTGCGATGCTGCTGGACTCGAAGGTCTCTCCAGTCACGGCGTTCGCAAAGCTGCTGGCCATCTGCTCGCGCAGAACGGCTGCTCTCAACACCAGATCATGGCAATCCACGGTCACACCGAGGCCAAGACGAGTGAGGTCTACACCAAGGGCGTCGAGCGCTGGACGCTCGCCGCTGACGCCATGCGGACGCTCGAAGATATGGAGTGGTGAGCGACGGTGGCGATGTCGTTCATCGCGACCGTGAATGACGGTTGAGCATGATTGCTAGAATCTGTCCGAAGCTGACCTAAGAAGCTGCCGTCGCAGCATTATTGCGCGGTCGCATTTCCACAGTTCAAGGGCTGCCAAGCAGCCACTCACCAAACGTCGCAGCGTTCGTTCGCGGCTCGCCTCGTGTTACCAGATAGTATCCCAATGCCCCCGGTTTCTCGGAGTAGATTTCGACCAAAGCTCCGGTGGAAAGCGTGTGTTCTACCAAGGCTCGCGATTGCAACGACACGCCATGACCGGCCAACACCGCAGCCAGAACAAGAGAGTTCGTCTGATGGTGTTTATTGGCCTCAGCATCGAATTCGATCCCGCGCTCTTCTGCCCACACCCGATGTTCCGTTCTGCTTGCCTCGAACACCCACGGCAGAGAACGAAGATCGGATAGTTTGACTCGACTCTTTTTCCGCAGAATTTCGGGCTTTGCCACCACGACATATTCGGCGGAGGCGAGATGCACAGACGTACATTCCGGCCACTCACCAAGACCGTAGCGGATTGCAAGGTCGATATGTTCGGATCGCATATTGGCCAGTTTCAGGCTTGGAGCCAATTCAACCTCGATATCGGGGTGCATCGCCCAGAACTCACCAAGGCGCGGCATCAACCAGTTCTCGGCAAAGGCTGGCGTCAGTGAGATTCTTACCGGACGATTGTTGAGATCGGAACGGACTTCCTGCACGCCGCGCTGTAACGAGCGAAACCCGTCAGCAGTTGCCCCCGCCAGACGCCAGCCGTTTTCGGTCAGGCGCAGACCTCGTCCGCTCCGCTCGACCAATGAACAGGCAAGCGTTTCCTCCAAACCGCGAACGTGCTGGCGCACCGCAGCTTCGGTGACGTTCAGCATCCGCGCCGCGTCCGAATGGCTTTCGCTCCGGGCCGCAGCGTCAAATGCCCGCAAAGCCGCAAGCGAGGGCATCTCTTTCCAGTCAATACTCATCTCGTAGTTTGACTTTCATTTGAAAAATCATCCTGAGATGACTGCTTCGCAGTTCTGGCATACAAATTCAACGTAATCAGCAGTGCAAGAATTGGTGACGACAATGAATTTCGAACTTTGGTTTCTATTTTTCGCTGCGAGCATTGCCTTGCTCGCTGTCCCCGGTCCGGTGGTCGTACTCTTGTTTGGTTACAGGATGGGCTACGGGCGATCCGTTGCTGCGGCGGCGATACCCGGGGTTGTGCTCGGCGATTTCGTCGCCATGACGATTTCGCTGCTGGGCGCAGGCGCTATTCTCAAGGCGTCGGCGACCTTGTTCGTTGCCCTGAAACTCGTCGGAGCCGCCTACCTGATCTGGCTGGGCATCCAGCTCTGGCGAAGCAGCGCAAAGCCACTCGTTGTCGATGAAATTCCTACCGGGCGGCGACAGCTTGCAGCATTCCGAACGGCGTTTGTCGTGACCGCCCTAAATCCGAAAGACATCGTGTTTTTCGTCGCCTTCCTGCCCCAGTTCATCACCCCGGAGCGTCCGGCATTGCCGCAGATTATCATGGTCGAGGTGACGTTTCTGGCGCTGGTTTTCCTGAGCAGTGTCGCGTGGGTTTTTCTCGGCGGAACGCTTCTCGCTAGCTTGAAAGGTGCCCACAAGATCAAGGCCGTGAACCGGCTATGCGCCGCCTCGCTCATCGGGGCTGGCACCCTCACTGCGCTAACGCGCTAAAAATAGATAGGAAACATCATGCCGACTTTCGACATACCCAAACTGGAAACGGAACGATTGATCCTGCGAGAGTTCAGACACGATACAGACTTTGAGCCCTATGCAAATTTCTACGCATCAGAACGAACCGCACATTACGGCGGTCCGCTGGATCGTCCAACAGCTTGGCGTGCCGCCGCCGCGATGATGGGACATTGGGTCTTGAGGGGTTATGGCGCATGGGCTGTGGAGGAAAAATCTACTGGCGATTTTTGCGGGATCGTCGGCCTCTGGTATCCGGAAGGCTGGCCCGAGCGTGAAATCACCTGGAGCGTTGTCGAAAGCAAAGCGGGCATGGGCATCGCCGTCGAAGCCGCAAGACGTTCTAGACGTTACGCATATGAAGTTCTCGGCTGGGACGAGGTCTTTAGCTGCATGTCCCCCGATAATGCCGCGTCCGTCCGGGTGGCAGAAAAACTGGGTGCGACGCTCGACCGGGAACAAGATCATCCAACAAGAGGACGCTTTCTCGTCTACCGCCACGCTGATGCCGGATGATGGCGCGGATTGGATGACGGTAGCGAAGAGTCCGCGAAGTTGTGGTCACACGGAAAACTCTCCTAATTTCATTATCGCGCTCAACTACTCAAAAATCTTGCCTCGTGGTGGTTCGAGATCAAACCAAAAACAGCAGAGTGTCCCACGCTTGTTTTGTTCACGTTTAATGTGGGACACCCAGCCTTATAAAACATTGACTTAACACGACAAATAACGACGTTCTTGGTGTTTGGTAGGCCCGGAGGGACTCACACCATATTATCATGCCTCCATCTTTTCCTGGCGCGCCAAGACACCAAGAACCATTGCATCGAGGCGTAAGGCTCCGGATTTAGCGATGTCGGCGAAGCGGAAGATGGCGCCGCCAACGTTTTTGACGGGCTTGGTCGGATGGAAGCGGTTGGCTTCGAGCGCCATCAGAGCCACTGCAGCCGCCCTCCTCCCAATAACAAGGCAAAGACGCTTCCAGGCGTGGGTGCCAACGCCGAGATGAACCAGCCGGGCCTCCGCGACCATACAGAAAGCACGCCACGAAAATTTGCCGAATGCCTGCATCTCGAATTGCCACGTGTCCGGCATCGCAGCACGGACTTGCGTGGTGCGGAGGCGATCAAGGCCGGTTTCAACTTGAGCCTCGTCGCCGGTATCTAGATTGAAAAGAGCGGTAAGATCGTTTTCTTCGGCGGGCAAAAACGGCTTGCGGCCGGGATCGATCTCTCCCTTACTTTTTTCTAAGCCCTTTTCTGCACCATTAGGTGCAGTTGTTTGAGAGACTGGCGCGTTAGCGCCTGACCGTTGATTACAAGATTCAGAGTCTGGTTTTGTATTGTATATATGG
>CAZXMX010000246.1:0-4681 GCA_964641645.1 uncultured Neomegalonema sp. | reverse complement strand
ATCCAACTTGTCCAAACACCTCGCGGTGGTGGAAAGACAATTTTGAAAATGCCTCAGAGGTCGTGAGAAAATCGTAGAATGAACGTTCGTCCCACGCGCGTATAATGGGTTCCCAAATCTCGCGAACGCGTTCGGGGTCTTTGGCCCGAATAGCGGCTTTGAGTGCGGTGAAGTTCGCGCCTTCTTCCAGCGCCGCGTCCCAAGCCTGCATCACCTCTTGAAAGATTTGCGGAAGGTCAGCGGCGGTCTCGGCGTAATGGGTCTGGCCTTCAATATCGATGACTGTTGAACCCGCAGCTTTGGTCAGCGGGTTTGGAAAATCCTGTCCTTCCAATCCCAATGTGTCGGCATACGACCAGAAGCACCGCGAGGAGAGCGGAAACCGCATCCCGCCGAGTTCGGCGATGATCCCATCCGATCCTTCAAACGGTTGCGAGCGTAATCGTCCACCGAACTGACCGGACTCGTAAACGATAGGCTTGAGGCCCATCCGCATAAGTTCATACGCGCAGACCAATCCGGAAATTCCAGAGCCAATGATCGCGACTTCACGGCCATGCGCTTCCGCTGGGATCGATCCAATTCCGTCTGGATGCGCCAGCCAATCATCGTAGGCGAACGGAAAGTCTGGACCGAAAAGAGTAATCTGCGGTTCGGTCATAACGGCAACCTCAATACAAATCGGCTCGCCGGTCTCGCAAATGGCTGATCTCGGCGCGGCGACCATGGAATGCTTGTTTGTCGAGTTGTGCGATCACGAGCGTATCTTCTTCTGCGGCGCTGGCGATAATTTTCCCGTCACCCCCCGCAACAACGGAGTGACCAAAATATTGCGTGCTGCGCTCAGCACCGATGTAGTTCGCATACGCCACGACGAATTCGTTTTCCTCAGCTCGTGTTGGAATCATCTGCGTCGCGACCGTGGTATAGGGCTTCATCGCAGCCGTCGGCACGAAAACTACCTCCGCTCCGGCGAGTCCATAGGCGCGGGCAACCTCAGGGAACTCGATGTCGTAGCAAATCGCCAGCGCGACTTTCCAGCCGCAAAAATCGATCACTTCAGACAGTGTCTCACCACGCGAAAATTGGGTTCGGTCAACCTCGCCCCAAAGGTGCGTCTTTCGATAAACAGCAACACTCTCGCCCGTACGATCGATCAGTCGAACCGAATTATAGATCGCGTCGCCGTCGCGTTCGGGAAAGCCGACCAACAACCCAACGCCCCAGCGTTTAGCGACCTCGGACACTTCGAGCATGGTTGGCCCGTCGAGAGTCAATGCTGCCGATTGAACGGCTTCGGCACCAATCGCATAGCCGGTCAAATACATCTCAGGGGTAATCAGCAGGTCACACATATGACCCCCGGCTTCGCGCGCCGCATCATTCAAGTTACGGATTGCTTCGGAAACGCCGCCCGCCTGTGGCTCCGTTTGAAAAAGACCGAGCTTCATATCAGAAAACCGCCTCTATTTCGGTCACTGATGGATGATGTACCCGATCGTTCTCTGTTGCTCAATCTTATTTCAAAATAGGGGCTTAAGCGAAGAGTTCATCATAGGACAGAACCGAACCATCCGCGAATTCAAAACTCTCGATGTGCTGGCCCCCTAAGGAAAGACGAACTTCGCCGCTGTCTGATCCATCGGTCCATTGAATCCGGAGAGCTTCACCAAGGTTTGGATTGTTGTACGTCACACTAGAGAAACTAACATCCGCAAGGTTCAGGTCTGTGAAGATCAGACGATCTGCGTTACCAGACGTAGCCGTCTCGGTGTGAATAAACACCTGTCCGCTTTCTGTGCCGTATTGATAGGTGTCATTCCCGTCACCGCCGTAAAGATACTGGAACCCACCTGCTGTGCCACCAGCATCGAGGGTATCATCGCCACCCAAACCGTAAATGCGGTCGGTGCCGTTTGTTCCCGTTATCGTGTCGCCATTCTCACTGCCATTGAGGATATCACGTTCATCGTTAGCAATAGGATTTGTCGCCCGATGCGCGAAGAAATCAGCATCCACACTGCTAAGCACGGAGCCGTCAGCAAACTCGAAGCTCTCGATATGCTGGCCCCCTAAAGAGAGACGGACTTCGCCGCTGTCCGATCCATTGTTCCATTGAATCCGGAGAGCTTCACCAAGGTTTGGATTGTTGTACGTCACCGTAGAGAAACTCACATCCGAAAGGTTCAGGTCTGTGAAGACCAGCCGATCCGCTGTGCCTGACGTCGCCGTTTCAGCATGGATAAACACCTGCCCGCTTTCTGTGCCGTATTGATAGGTGTCATTCCCGTCACCGCCATAAAGATACTGGAACCCGCCTGCTGTGCCACCAGCATCGAGGGTATCATCGCCGCCCAAACCGTAAATGCGATCGGTGCCATCGGTACCGGTGATCTTCTCGCCAGCGTCACTTCCGTTAAGAGTGTCGCGTTCATCGTTGGCAATCGGGTTCGATGCCCGACGTGCGAGGAAGTCGGCATTCACACCGCTGATCACAGAGCCATCAGCAAATTCGAAACTCTCGATGTGCTGTCCCTCTAGGGTGAGCCTCACTTCACCGCTGTTTGACCCATCATTCCATAAAATCCGGAGCGCATCGCCGATATTTGGATTGCTGTATTCAAGGGTGGAGAAACTGACATCCGAGAGATTCAGGTCTGTGAACACCAGACGATCTGCGGTGCCGGATGTAGCGGTCTCAGCATGGATAAACACCTGCCCGCTTTCTCTCCCATATTGATAGGTGTCATTGCCCTGACCGCCGTAGAGATACTGGAACCCGCCTGCTGTTCCGCCAGCATCAAGAGTATCATCGCCGCCCAGTCCATAGATGAAGTCGGTGCCGTCTGTTCCCGTTATCGTGTCGCCATTCTCACTGCCGTTGAGGATGTCACGTTCATCGTCAGCAATGGGATTTGTTGCCCGGCGCGCAAGGAAGTCAGCATTCACACTGTTCAGAACCGAACCGTCAGCAAACTCGAAGCTCTCGATATGCTGGCCTCCCTCGGCGATGTTCAACGTGCCTGATTGAGCGCCATTGACCCACGCGATCTGGAGGTCTCCGCCAACATAGCGAAATTCGACATCACTGAGATCTAGGTCTGTCAGAACGACACGGTCTTGGGTGCCGGAGGTCGCATCTTCTTGGTCGGTAGAGATCGTCACGGCCCCATCACTCATGCGGTAGGTGTAGGTATCGTCGCCTTGAGAGGGCCCTGAAGAGGGTTCGGTGACAATGATCTCCGAGCCGGAGCGTTCCAGAGACGCATCATCGATGTTCCGAAGGGTTATCTCCGAGCCGTTCAGCGTCAGGATCGTATCGACACCGGATTGCTCTGCGGTATCAAGAACCGCCTGGGCCGCGCTGCTGCTCGCGAAGCGCAAGGCATCTTCGTCGCTCAGATCGGTAATCACCGCGACTCTATCCGGTGGCTTCGGACGAGTAATGTTGACGTGGAAATTGGATCAGCGTCGTTTCAATTGCACTGAGCAAAAGATCGGCTTGCGCTTCGATCCGACCTGAACGGCGATCACCGCCTCGTGGCTTTGGGGCACTGCGTCTTGTGTGGCGGTACTCATCTAGCCAGCGCACAGCACCTACTACATTTAGACCATACCGGGCGGCTGCCGCGTTGCGTGAAAGGCCAGATTCTAGTGTTTTGGTCACGCGGATAAGAAGATCTTCAGAGAGATATCGATTCATCTGTACTGGCCTTCATCCAGCACAGATGAGGATCACAGAAGGCACTCGGAGGAAACCCTAAGATTCAATCTGATCCGAAATTGCTCTAAATCCTGATGGCTCGAGACGCATCGAGCAAATTACGCGCACCTTCCTCGGTTCCGCATTTCAGATGCCGCTATGAGCCGACAATCTTCAACCACCCCTGCGCTTCATTTCCGATCACATCGACGAGCATGTCGATGTGATCATCGCGGTCGTTGAGGCAGGGCAGGTAGGTAAAACGCTCGCCGCCAGCTTCCTCGAAGGCCTCGCGGATTTCCTCGTTGATCTCTTCCAAGGTTTCCACGCAGTCGGCTGAAAAGCCGGGCGCGAACATGACGAGGTCTTTCTTGCCTTGCTTCGCCAGCTCCGCGACGTGTTCGACGGAATAGGGCCGCAGCCATTCCTCTCTTCCGAACAGTGATTGGAAACTGGTTTGCAGGAACTCTTTATCCCATCCCAAATGCTCGCGCAGCAAGCGCGTCGTCTTCTGGCATTGGCAGTGATAGGGATCGCCGGACATGAGATACCGCAACGGCACGCCATGATAAGAGGCGACTACGACGTCGGGTTTGTTTTCGCCCTTCGCTTCGCGCTCGGCCATGTGCTCGTTCAGAACATTTGCCAATGAACCGACATAGCCCGGATGCTCGTAATACGCCGGAACGGTGCGAATATAGGGCTGCCAGCGCAGTTTCTGCAGTGCATTGAATGCTTGGTCGTTTGCGGTGCCGGTCGTCGGCGCAGCGTATTGCGGGTAAAGCGGGAAAAACACGATCCGCTCGCATCCCTTTTCCTGCATTTCCTTGATTTTCGTGATCGTCGATGGATTGCCGTATCGCATGCAGTAATCGACCTCGATCTGATCACCATACAGACGGTGCAACTTGTCGGTCAGCTTTGCGACTTGGTCTTTCGTGATCGTCAGCAGAGGCGATTCGTCTTTTTCTTCGTTCC
>CAZXMX010000245.1:0-4708 GCA_964641645.1 uncultured Neomegalonema sp. | reverse complement strand
TCTTGGGTGCTGACGGCACCATCACGGGCAGCGGAAACAATTCAGCGGGCGAACCATTCACATTCTCAGGGAATTATGAATTCAGAGACGGAATGTATTGCCGCTGGAATGGCCTCGTGAATGGCGAGCCCATGACGGATGACTGCCAAGTCGTGATTCTTGAAAACGGCAAGAACCTAACCGTTGTTCGAAACAGCGGCAGAGGCAAAGCCATTGAGTATGAATTGGTGATCTAGGTGCGAGGCATTCAGATCAAAAATCGGGGCCATCCATTGGCTGTCTGGTGAGTTACGAAGTCCGATTTTGGAGACCCCCTGATGCGCCCGGCTCTGCATATGATCGCCGCCCTTGCCATCTTCGCGCTCGGCGTCTTTGCGGGGAAACATTTTCTAACACCAACGCCCACCGAGCAGAGCGGGCTATTCGCCGATCCCGCATTGGCCCGTGCCGTGATCGAAGCCGGAGCCGTCGAGCTTGCAAAAACGGACTGTGCATTGGGCACAGCGCCCGAGGCCAAGCCAACCGTCGCCGATTTCATTCTGAACTACGCTTCCGCCGCTGAACTGCCATCGGGCCAATCCAACCTGATCGCCGAATGTGGTGGGCGTGGCAACGGCAAATGTTCGGTAACCTACAGCGTCTTGATGGGCGAGAAAGCCGACACGAACATTCTGCTGTTCACGCGCGATGAGAGCGGCAAGCTGATCGCAGATGATGTGACGTGCATAGCACAGTAACGCGTTTGCGAAGCAAACGCGGCTATCGCCGAACCCAAACGCAAACATCGCAGCGGCAAATGCTGGCGTAGCCAGCATTGAGAGCGAAGAACGCCCTCATCCACACTCGAAATTCAGATTGATCTCGACATCAACAACCAAGCGACCGAGCGGATATAGCGGACACGAAAGGGACTCGCCCGCTTGGCGGGGTGAGGAGGATCAGGAATTGATCCAGTGGATCGATTGCCCGACGAACGGGCGCGTGTCGCCGCTACGCGGCTGCCATCATCGACCTCGACCGTCAGTCTGGATGCGCAAGCCCGTAGTAGAACTTTTCATCCGGAGCGATGTTCGCACAAAACCCAAGTGGCTCTACAAGCATCTCACCGAGCTGAACCTGTCCATCGCGGAAGTGAATGGCCCGCGCCAAATGCGAACAAGAATCCGAAGCGGCTACGATATCGGAGAAAGAATAATCCTCATCGCGCGCAGGCGGCCCAGACAGCAACGTTACGCTGCCGGCCTCTCCATACGCGTGAACAATCGGGTCGGAATCCCCGCGCCGCAAAAACTGGCACGGCATTGGAAGCCCCGTGTCGAAAAGTTCGCCACCATACGATGCAAAGCACCGCCCACCCCCGTCCACAACGCTCAAGGCTCCGCCGGCCAAGGTCGCCTCGTCGAGTTGCTCACCCCCTGCCTGCGCCAACGAAGCACAAAGCAGAGCGATGACGGCTATTCGAATTCCCAGAACCATACCTGCTTGCCCTTCGAGAAGTAATCCACGGCACCGCCCTTGAGAACACCGGTCACGCCGTTGCCCTTCCACGCATCGATGTGGTCCGTCGTACCCAACCGTTCATGATGAAGATCATGCCATTTCGTTTGTTGAGTTTGGACATGTTTTTCGCGATTGAACCTTCAAAAAGTTCAAAACTTTTAGCGCCGAGACGATGGGCAATTGGTTTGCGGTAAAATCGGTTGGCTAACTCTTGCGCCGAACGGACATAGCGGCCACCAAGTAGACGCGCCCGGTTGGTGGGGTGAGGCGGGCCAAGAATTGATCCAGTAAGTCAATTCTCCGACGAACGGGCGCATGTCGCGCCACGCGACGCCTCAATTCCCCCAGTCGCCACTTTTCTGCAGCTCGAGAACTTCATCTGGAGAAGGCGGAGGATGCGGAACGCCGCGCGAGAGCAGGATCGCGATGATCTGCTGCCGCTGTTGCTCTGCCTCGCTCGTGACATCCCAAGCGGGCTTTCCAGCCGTCCGTTCCAGCCAAAAGCCAATGGTATGACCGCGCGGCGAGCTCGCCCAAGGCGATGCACCGGCTTCCAACAAATCAAGCGCTGCCGGGTAATTTCCGGTCTTCGCCGTGGAAATCAAGGCGGTATCTCCCGACAGCGTTGCCGCTTCGAGATCTGCGCCATTCTCAATGAAATACGCGAGCCGCCCAGGCAGCTTGGATCGCGCAGCGGAAAGCAACAACAGCTCGCCGCCGCCGCGATTGTCCAGCGACGCACCCGCAGTGTGGAGCGCCTTCAGCCACGAACTATCATCCGCGACTGTCGCTTCATACATGGCATGTCCGGTGGTGACACTTTTCGGGTCTCCGATAGCGCCGGCAGTCAATAAGGCATCAAAGGCTGGTCGCTGACTGGCTTGGATGGCCAGTTGCAACCATCCCAAACCGTTTCGGCCTGAAGCCGCAAGCGAAACGCCCCCCGACGCGAAGCCCTCGCGAACGGCTGCCACATCCCCCGAAACGATGGCCTCCGCCATTTTTTTCTCGGCGGGCCCATCAAAATTATCGCTCGGTGAGGCCATTTCAGAGTCTCCACAAGAAGCGCAGAATACGAGTATCTGAGCCAACAAACCCAGCGTCTTTCGCCGTGAAACACTTAACATCCCGCATCTGACATCTTCTTTTCCAACTCTTCTTTTTTTGCGGCAATGCCGTCCGTGACGGCAGGCATCAGATGTTGCTTATAGCCTGATCGATGCACCGCCTCGCCCTTCCATCGAGAAGGGCTATACCATTTTCCTTCTGGTTCGGGTTGACCCCCTTCGGCGGAACGCGCCCGCCCGTGGAGATTGAGGAGGATCACAAGCGATCCAGTCGATCAATTCCCCGACGAACGGGCGCGTGCCATTGCCCGAAGGGTCGCCGCTACGCGGCTTCAAGAGCTTTCGCAAAGCGAAAGCGGACAACGCTAAACCCAAAACGCAAACGTCACAGCGGCAAGTGCATCGCGCGATGCACGATCATTGAGAGCCGAGAACGGTCGTCATACCCGCGAAGGCGGGTATCCATCCAACTGTTCCGCCCAAACCTCGAGATGGATTCCCGCCTGCGCGGGAATGACTAGCGGAAAGACCAAACCCGGAAGAACCAAGCGACCGACCGAGGGCTGGTGTGGGCCGCGCTTTGCGCGGAACGCGCCCGCCCGTGGGGGCGGTCGGTCGCGTGTCGCCGCGATGCGGCTTCAAGAGCTTTCGCAAGGCGAGTTCAGGCAAATACTTGGCTCATGTTAAATTCAATAGATTTTGTACAGCCGCGACAATGGACAGCGTAACTTCCGTGCCCGCGAAACCTCTCTTTCACTTCGTGAAAACAACCGTTCGTTCGATCCTCGAAAACTTCTTGAGAGCATCCGCATTTCCAACATTTCACCTTCAGGTAAGTTTTGCTCTCGTTAATAGCAGGTGGAGAAAAGGAAATTCGATCTGCACTCAAATTGCCTGGTACATCATTCTCGGACATATGCGTAATCATTGCTTCGAATGCAGCTCTATTTCGATCCCCCTGCGTTAAAGAAGGATCGTCCGGGTCTATTCCAGAGTCGCGCAGTGCATGGCGATTCATATACTTCTGCATACCAACAACGAAATAGCTTGATCCGATGTCGAGGCCTTCAATCTTATTGTCGTCATAAAGCTCGAGAGTGTTGAGACCGATGAATTCTCTTTTCATACGATCTGGCGAGGTTTCATCTTGTCGGATCACCGGCATAAATTTGGCGCCGGTCGCGTCGGCGCGAATATATTGCACGCTCCCACCGACAGACGCACCTCTTTCCTCGATCACTTTGACCAATCCTGTAATCGGAGAAATCGGTTGCCCGCTCTTTTCCGCCGCAGCCATGATCCTCAAAAAGTCGAGATTCCCCGATCCGAAAAACGAGAGGAGCTTCTTGCCGAAAAAATCGTTTTCGAAAGCCATCTTCGCATCGAACACGCCGTCTTTGTCGATAGAGTTTTCAACGATAACTGTCTGAAGCTTTTTCATGATCGGGCAAAAACCAAAAACCTCAATCTTGAAGTCGATGGTTGCGGGATCTCGAACTCCCCAAGTTCGAATAAAGTGCACACAAACGCGGCGCACCAAATCTCCCATGGAGAGAAGTGACGGAAGGTGTGGTGCGCTCAATGAATAAAGCTCTCGCGCAATCGAACTCACGCATTGGACCACGGAATTGCAAAAGATAACCGAGCCAGCGAAACAAATTCCTAGAGAGTGTCGTACCTGCTGATCTTCACTGCCGGAACATACCATCTCTAAGACGAATAGCTTACGGCCGCTATCGGTTACTCGATCACCCGCACGAGATATCCGTGTATCAGACGCGCACTCAATTGCCGGCAACTCAGTGTCACTGTTGCACCAAAGGACGACGAGCGTCATTGCCTTTTCTCCGCAGCATCAAAGAGTCGTCGGCTCCCGATATTTCGCCCCGTCATTCCCTTCGGGAATGGGGAGGCGAAAAATCTGCCGCGCACCGTCTGCTCCAACGTCGCCGATACCCGCGTTCGCAAAGCGAACGCTTACCTCACAAACTTCTTATACTTAATCCGCTTCGGCTCCACGCTATCCGGGCCCAAACGCTCGATCTTGTCGGCCTCATAGTCCTCAAAGTTCCCTTGGAACCACTCGACATGGCTGTCGCCTTCAAAGGCCAGCATGTGCGTACAGATGCGATCCAAGAACC
>CAZXMX010000244.1:0-4739 GCA_964641645.1 uncultured Neomegalonema sp. | reverse complement strand
CCACCATCACCGCCATCGTCATCGGCGCATGGCTCACCAGCCCAACGGGATTGGCCAAACGAAAAGAATGGGCAAACCGTGACGGTTGACGGAGGGCGTTAACCCTTAAAAGTGATCGACCTATGCTTGTGTCCTTCCCAATACGCGCATATCGTGTGCGGAGTGGTGAAGGTGTTGTATTGTGTTTCAGATTTCCCCATCCCAATCGTCTCAGCTGGCCGCACAGGGCCATGACGGCTTCCTACACCGTGTCGCCGCCCGAATTCGTGGTGACTTTGAAGCTGAGTTTAGCACCGTTGATGAACGAGACCTGCGCACACGCATTCGCGCTGCCTTTGATCGTTTTCGCGCGCTAGGTTTCGCCCGCAAAGAGCACCTGCATAGGCTCATTGTCCTAGAACTGCTTTACGGACCGTCATTCGAAACAGCGCTGCCGAAAGAGATACAGGCTTTCGCTTTCGATCCGTCTGATAATCCAGCTCCCGAAGGGGAACGCTTCTGGGCGATCTACCGCGCCGCCGATCATTTGACGCGGTCGCCGGCAACGATTCAAGACGACCCGTTCACCGATCTGACATTCGCGGTGGATGAACCATGAGCGGTAAGGATGATCTAAATCGCTCGCAAGCGAGCGCCGAATCCGAAACCGGCTCTGTCGACGATGCGACATCGCAATGTACAGACTGGGTGGGAATCGAGGCGGAGTACGACGACCGCTGGCAAACCAAAATTACAGACCACCCCGTTCGCATCGAAGTAAACGGAGGCGTTGTCGTCGACGGGGCAATGAACCAATCTCTCGCGACGTTCGGTCAGGAAGACGGTCAAGAGCACCAATCCGTTCGCGACCTGCTCAGCCAATATAAAGTCAGCGGTGTTGATCCCGGTGAAGCCAAAGTCTGTCTTATGCCCGCCGCGACGGACACAGTTGGGATCGAACGGGAAATCGACGCCAAGCTGCAATCCTTCGAGGCGACCATTCGCGGGCAGGTCGGCGATTACATCACGGCTTGGGCAAATGATGGTTGGTTATCGGTCCCGGCGGCCTACCGAAATGGCCTTCGCAAAGGCGGGAAGGCTTGGTGGGACGGCGAGGTCGATTTCTGGTCAAGCGTCGGCGGCGCCGCATCCTCTGCATGGGGGTCCGTTTTGGCCGGCGCGCAGCGCGGCGCCGACTGGTATTCACAGCAACCCCTTGGTGATCGATTGTTACTCTCCAATCCGATTGGGGCCGGAATTTACCTTGGTCGAGAGTTGGGCGAAGCAATCTTCGAATGGGTCCAGGAATTATGGGACCGGCGTGACGACATCATGCGTGTTGCCCGCGCTTTCGTGGAAGGCAGCGTGAACGCCATCCAGTCCGCCTTGGAAGCGCTGATTGATCTACCCGGCGAACTCGGCGAATTGTTCACGGACCTTTGGAAGAAGAGTAACGACTGGGTTCAGAATATGATCGAGGTCGCGCGGGAGACGGATGTCCTCCAAAAGGCCTTCAAGACGATCATGTCTGTCCTCTTTATGCTGACCCCAAACTTCTGGGCCGAGATGAAAGGAATGGTCGAGGGCTTCCTGATCCCGGAGATCGTCATTTCCGTCGTCCTCGCGCTGATTGGTACTTTGTGTGCGGCGGCAGGCGCGGCAGGCATCGCTGCCCGCATCACCGGCGTGGTGGCCAAAATCCGCAAAGCCTTCACGGCAGCCGGTGCCGTCGGTAGAGTCTTCACGGCTTTCTTTCGCTACGTCGACGATCTCTTCGCGCTGATAGCCCGCCTCTCAACAGCCCTGCGCAAGGGGATCGACGAAGCCATCGAAGGCGCAACTGGCGCGTACAATCGGATTGTGCGGAAATCAAATCCCCCGAAAATGTTAGCTCGCAAGGGTTACAATATTGATCCGAAAAAATTCGACTATATGTTTGGCAAAGTTGCTAAGCCTGACTCTGCACTCAAAGCAACCGACCCAAAAAAGTACGAAAAGCTAAATCATAACTACAAGCGATCTCAACAGTTGAAGGATGAATTGGGACGTGTAGGCATTGATGATACTCCTGCGGGTCGCGAAAAACTGATGAAGGTATTCGAGGACGCAGCTGCTGCTCCTGCGACGAATTCCAAAATCGGAGAATACGGGACTTCGCTCTCAAAATCGGTCGAATTTGAAGGCACGATCTTTGACACGAAATTTTTCTATCCTGATGGAAAAATGGATGGGACACCAAATTTGGTTTCGCTTATTCCTAAGAGGAAAAAGATATGACGACCCTCGAATTTCAGCTTGTCGACAGTGTTCCTGATGGCGCCCAACTTCTATTGGCCTCAGACGTCATAAATCACTATTGGGTTGTCTCGCCGACGCCGGCGGAAGTCGCATCAAACGATTTTGCTCTCGCTGTCAATACGTCAGAGTTTGAGCCGAAAGTGTTGCTTACGGAATCTGGGCTGGCTTTTTTGGGCGTAGAGCAGGGTATTTTTTGTGTTCAACCTGCAAGCGGATCGATCATTGCTGAGATCACCGATCTGACTTTTCTCCAAGCGATAGACAAGATTTCGAACGACCGTGTACTGGTGAGTGCTGAAGATGAACTGCTACTTTTCGAAGGTGCTGGGGCGTTAGTTTGGCGCTGCAACCTACCGTCGATTATTGAAAATGTTGTAGAAACTGAACGTGGCATTGAGGTTGAGATGGATGACGGCGAAAATGTCTTTCTCTCAGTGGAAACAGGTCGCTCAATCAGCTAGGTTTTGAGACCATGATACCCAACCGGTCACATCAGCGAGACGATGCTTTATGCCGAACCAGTCTTCCATCGGCGAAAGAGCGAAGGTGACAGAAGGAGACTTATACCGAGCGAACCAAATTCAAGTCATGTTGATGCAGGCTTTAATCGGCGTCATTACCGCTAACTTTCGAATGGTTTCCGTCGAAATTTCGAACGATATGTGCAAAATTACGACTGTGCTTAGTCAACACGATGAAGAAGAGGCCGCTGATCTTGCGGACGAACTTTCAATCCTATCGGAAGTCCGCTGTTCGTCCGAGGTTGTTATCTCTGCTTCCGCGATTGCTCTGCCCGAACCGCCGGGTAGAGTGGTGTTCCGACGAAAAGAAAGCTGATGAAATCCAATAAGAAGGTCGAAGAGATCCTCGAAAAACTGGTCGCGAACACGGATCTCGTTGAAGAAAATTTCCGGGGGTGTAGCGAGAAAGAGATCGCTGAGTTGGAAAGTAGTCTCGGCCTTATATTCCCGAGGGTCTACCGGAGATATCTCAGACGAACTGGCCGCTCGTGGGCGCTGTTATTCAATGACACGCATGTCGGGTTTGAACACATCATTGAAAATCAGAGTCGAGGCCGCGAGGTCTTTGAGGTCAACGAGATTGCGCCGCCTGATGAACCGATATTCGTTTTTTCAGAACGTGATCTGGAACGTGTCGCATTCTTTCGATTGAATGGCGATGATGATCCGCTCGTTTACGGCTATACGGAGGACGATGAGATCCGGCCCATGGAAACGCTATCTGCCTTGCTCAGCAACGCTGTCGAGAGTGCGATTACTCGGTATCGGGAGCGAGGTACGGTGCGTTGGTAATGAATGATGCCACCTGCGGATCAGGAGAAATTTGTGATGAGCAATCGGACCGAAAAGTGCTCATGATGATTTTCAGATCTGGGTCCCCGCCGTATGCAGAGGGGGACAAAGTTGAGCCGACGTCGTTCGGATTTGCGGGCGACGCAATCACTGCGCAATCTATCTCAGACGCTGCAGAAGCTGTGTTCAGCGAAAACGGAGCCGATGTTTCTGTCTGCGATGGCGCGAATAACTTGGAATATTTTGAGAAGCTCTATGTTCGAGGCAACGAGGGTAAATGTATCATTTCGACTTTCGACAGTGAGGATGAAGAGACCGGTTATTTCATTGACCACTCTCGCGACGAAAATGAGCGTATCGAGATCAAAGGCGATTTATGGGGCATGACCTCGGTATGTTTTGAAAAAGCCACTCTTGTTGCTATCCTGACAGACTTTATTTCCAGGCAACATTTGGAGAAGAGGGCAGATTGGGAACGTTCAGATTCATAAGGCGGAGTTCTCGCTAATCTGGCCGATGATCTCAATCCTCTCGGGAAGAGGTTGTTCGTTCGAGATGAGGGTCTCGAAAATCGCGTTCGTTCCGCTCTAACCTGTAAAAGAGCGGTGAACGACTCAAGAGGTCAAAAAATGTCAGACTGGCCGCACGATCTCCTCGAAACCTACAGTGCCGTCGATCCTAATTTCCCGCGAGTGATTGCGGGGGCGACGCCAGAACAGATCGAGTCCCTCGTCGAGCTTTCGGGCGAAACGCTTCATGGCGACTATCGATTGTTCCTCGAACATTTCGGCCAGAACGATCATCGCATATTGGGTGTTTTGGACGGTCGGTATTTGATCGAAGACATCTTGGGCGGATACCGGGAGAATGCCGACTTCCCTGAGGATAGGCTAAAGCCCGGATGGCTTGAAGTGTTCTACGGGAACTTCGGCATGAACCTGATGATGGATAGTTCATCAAGCCGTGTCCATATGATCGAGGGGTATGACGACTTAGATTGGTTTGCGGAATCGTGGTCGAAGCTATTTCAACAAAAAGCGTTCGACCGGTTTCGGATCTATAACGCAGACCGAGAGATATTCTCTGGAACCGTTGAGCAGGCCCGTCGCGCAACTGGGCAAGAAGGCCGGGGCAATAGCAAAAGTCGCT
>CAZXMX010000243.1:0-4747 GCA_964641645.1 uncultured Neomegalonema sp. | reverse complement strand
AACTGGCCGCCCATATCGTCGGCTATGTTGGCGCGCCCAACGAAAAAGATGTGAAGCGCGCTGGCCCCGCGAAAGGGCTGCTCAAACTGCCCGGCATGCGGATCGGGAAAAGCGGTGTTGAGAGTGTTGCGGAAGATAAGCTTCGGGGTGCAGCGGGTCTCAGCCGTGTCGAGCGAAACGTCCATGGTCGAACGATCCGCGAGCTGTTTCGACAAGAGGGGCGACCCGGTGATGCCCTCGATCTGACCATTGATCTTGAGCTGCAAAAATACGCCATTGATCGTCTCGGCGATGAGAGCGGTGCGGTGATCGTCATGGATGTCAATGACGGCGACGTCCTCGCATTAGCATCGACGCCGGGGTATGATCCAAACAATTTCGTCTTGGGCCTGTCGCAGAAACAATGGGTTGAGCTTCGCGACAACGAGAAAAATCCACTCTCAAACAAAGCGGTCGCCGGGGTCTATCCGCCGGGCTCCACGTTCAAGATGATGACGCTGCTCGCGGCGTTAGAGAATGGCATGAACCCAACCGACGGGCATTTCTGCAATGGCTCGCTTTGGTTCGGAAATCGGTTCTTCAACTGTTGGAAGCGGCAAGGCCACGGATACATGGATGGCATCTCGGCCATCAAAAATTCTTGCGACGTCTACTTCTACGAGATTGCGCAACAAGTCGGCATCGACAAGATCGCTGATTTATCGCGGCGCTTTGGCCTTGGGGTTCCGCCGGAGATCGAACTGTCGAGCGTGAGCAGCGGTGTCATGCCAGACCGCAATTGGAAAGAGGCTGTACTCGGCGAGTCCTGGTACCGCGGTGAAACGCTGAACGCTGGGATCGGCCAAGGGTACACGACCACATCGCCGCTCCAACTTGCCGTGATGACGGCGCGGTTGGCCAATGGTGGGTACCATGTGGAGCCGCGCTTGATCCGAGGCCGCAACGGTGAGCGGATCAAAGCGCCGCCCCTTCGTTCGCTCGGTGTTAATCCCGACAATGTTGCCTTGGTTCGACAAGCCATGTCGTCCGTGACCAACGAGCAAGGCGGAACCGCCTTCCGTTCGCGCATTTCGGCCATCGGGAAAGAAATGAGCGGCAAGACCGGGACGGCACAGGTGCGCCGTATCTCGGAGGCCGAGCGTCAAACCGGGGTTCGTAAGAACGAAGACCTGCCGTGGAAGCTGCGTGACCATGCGCTGTTTGTCGCTTTCGCGCCCTCGGATAAACCGAGATATGCGATTGCTGTGGTGGTCGAGCACGGCGGCGGTGGATCAACCGTGGCAGCACCGATCGCACGCGATGTGCTGCTCCACGCTCAGTTTCAGGGGAAACCACCCCCCGATGCGGTTCCAGACCAAGCCGCTCCGATCTTCGGGCAAGATCCGTTAGGTCCGGTATGATGTCCCCTACTCACATCACCCTTTCACGGAGCGCGTCATGAGTCTCGGCGTTGCGGATAGCCAACCTCAACTTGGCATTGGCGGAAAGTTGCTCCGGCTGAACTGGTTTCTGCCGGTCCTGATTGCCATTGCCGCCTCGGTCGGGTTCGGCATGTTGTATTCGGTTGCTGGCGCGGACTTTGACCCGTGGGCGCGGGCGCAGATTATCCGATTTACCGTTGGATTCTTGGCGATGTTCATCGTCGCGATGATCGACATTCGCTTGTGGTACAAGGCCGCTTGGCCGTTCTATTTTTTCGCTTTTGCGCTTTTGATTGCTGTTGAATTTGTGGGCACGCGGGGCATGGGTGCCGTGCGGTGGATCGACCTTGGTTTCATCCGGCTACAACCGTCGGAGCTGATGAAAATTGCGCTCGTCGTGGTCTTGGCGCGTTTCTATCATGACCAACGGCCTGATCGGGTGAGGAGTGTCTTACTACTCATTCCACCGCTTCTCTTGATTGCCTTGCCTGCCGCGCTGGTCATCAAGCAACCCGATCTCGGGACGGCAATATTGCTGTGTGCTGGCGGAATCACGATCATGTTCATGGCTGGTGCGAGCCTGTGGTTCTTTACATTGCTCGGGGGCAGTTTCGTCGGCGTCATCTGGGCCGTTATGGCTTCGCGGGGCCAAGACTGGCAGATCCTCAAAGACTATCAGTATAAGCGTATCGAAGTTTTCCTGGACCCAACCCTTGATCCAAGAGGGGCGGGTTATCACATCACACAATCGAAGATCGCGTTTGGCTCTGGCGGTGTTGATGGGATGGGCTTTACACAAGGTCCACAGAGTCGACTGGATTTCCTCCCCGAAAAACACACAGACTTTATCTTCACCACGCTGGGTGAAGAGTTTGGACTGATTGGGGCGCTCGCTTTGCTAGTTCTGTATATGACGATCCTGTTGGTCTCCATGATGGCTGCCTTGCGGATTAAGCACACCTTTGGACGGCTGGTCGCGACGGGCGTCAGCTTCACGTTCTTCAGCTACTTCGCGATCAATATGGCAATGGTGATGGGGCTGGCCCCCGTCGTCGGTGTGCCGCTGCCGCTGGTCAGCTATGGCGGAACATCCATGCTCGTGATCTTGTTTGCCTTTGGCTTGTTGCTCAGCGCACAAGTCCATGGCCGCGTGCCGTTCAAGAAACGAGAAGACGCTTGATGGAAGAACTTGATGCTCGGGGATTGCGTTGTCCGTTACCCGTTTTGAAGGCGCGTAAGCGGTTGAAGTCTCTGAGCAACGGAGAACAGTTGCGGGTGCTAGCTGATGATCCTGCCGCCGTGATCGATGTGCCGCATTTCTGCACTGAGCAAGGCCACGTTCTTGAAAGCCAAGCTGAGGAAAACGATGCGTTGGTGTTTGTCATCCGTAAGGGCGGCTAGCCCTTTTTCTTGATTGCCGCTCGCATTTGCTCGCATGGGTCGCCGCGCTCGGGAGCCGCCGCTGATAGCGTGATGGTAAAAGCGCCTTCGGCATCCGCTTCATCGCCCTCTAACATTCCGATGCTCGCGAATTTCGCCTGCGGGAAAGCGCGAGCGAGAGACGCAGGCGCGCCGCGATCCAGCCGCGCGTGTTCGTTGCCACAGATCAAGACACTCCGTCCGCCGCCCTCTTCTCCGGCCCGCCACCAAGCTTCGGCATAGGCGGCATCCCATGCCCTTTGCACCTCAATCATCGCGCCGAGTTTTTCGCGTTCAACCAGTTCGCAATGCGCCGCGAATTGCAAATCAAGCATTTCGGCCCTGAGCGTGCCCGGCAGCGGTTTCGCCAATTGATAACGCTGGGCCAAGCGATCCCCGATCCCCGACGCGCCTTTGGAGTAGACAGCCCCCAAAGCAGCTTTCGATAATCCGCCGCCCGCAATATAGGCCTTGGGCGCAGCCTCGAAGATGGGCGCGTATTGCGACCAATCGGGCCAATTGCTCCGCGCCCATTTCAGCGCTTCCCCGAGTTCTGCTCGGGTCCCGCCGCCCTCACGAACGGCGTTGGCTGCGTCTTCCAAATCTCGTGGAACCATCTCAAAGGCCAAACCGCTCGGAGACAGCGCGGCGACCAACTCCGCCTGTAAGCGGTGATGGTCGGGATTGTCGTGACGTTCACCGATCGCGATGTAGTCGGCACTGGCAACCGCCGCCACAGCATCAGAAACCGTTGCCGCATAACTAAGGCGCGGCGCGGTCATCATCACTGCCGCCGCCGCGCAAAAGTTTCGCCTGTTCACGCGTCGTTACCTTGAGACAACTCTTCAGCCGTTGGTGGCCGGTCGGTCATCATTTGATTGGCATGCGCACCAGCGAATACTTCCTCACCGGCGATCCAACGGTTCATGACGTTTTTCTCGTTCCAGATCGTCGCAAGAGCCGCGTTCAGCTCTAACGGTTCCATATCGACATCATGTTCGAGAAGCGCTGTACCAAACGCATCATAGTAAGCCTGCGTGTTGTCGAAGAACAACTGATGCGACGGCGCCGGGATGTATGCGTTGCGCTCGTCAAACGCTTGTTTGCAAGGGCTCACATCGCTGCTGTGCATCGACCGGCATGTGAGCGGGCGCGCACCATGAACGCTGCAAAGCCAAGTCTCCGGGTCAAGCAATGAACAAGCGATATGACCTTCATGCCGCGCGGCGCCGCTCAGGCCGCGGTGTTTGGCGTCATGGTCGATGACCCGTTGCTTCATCGCTTTCGATACATCGGCCTCAAAGGCCGTTTCGATGTGGTTGGCGAGAAAAAATGCTTCCGGGGGCAAAACACTCACCATGGTGTGGCAACAGAACGCACAGCCTTTATCGCAAGCGACTTTGAAGCTGCCGGTCTCAGCCATCCAGCCGTAAAGATCGCTGAAGTAAACGTTTGAGCGTTGGTAGGTGAGATCAACGGATTCAAGAATGCTCTTCTTCGTCACGCCCATACGCGTAAAGTAGTCAAGATAGCGCCGCGCTTCTCGCGCTCCATCAGGGGGTGTTATGGGTGAGATATTCGTCATTGGTTCCTCGTATCGCTATCCAGAAACTTGTCTATCGCGACAAGCCGTCCGCGAGCCCTTCTTACTTGCGAATTGGGGCTGGGCACGCATCAAAGTAACGATCTGATGTCCCCAATTAAATCACAATTTCGAAGCCGCTCTACTCAGCGGGATTCTGTGACGTCGCCGCCAGGGTTGGCGATGTATTAACCGATTTAGACCCAGAGCGGTTAGCAAGGGCAAAAAGGGTACTAATTTGCACCTATTTGTTCACATCCAATTCGACACTAACCACATGAAATTGAAACCACTTTTTAGAAAATTTAGTCTTTGGAAAGATTGT
>CAZXMX010000242.1:0-4765 GCA_964641645.1 uncultured Neomegalonema sp. | reverse complement strand
CGACGCTATCAAGGCCTCCGGGGGTGGATTGCCCCGGATAGGTACTGGCGTAAGCAGGAATACGGTCTCGATAACCGCCGAGCAGCTTGGCAATCGGAACGCCGTATTGCTTGCCGGCTAAATCCCACAGCGCACCGTCGAGAGCCGCAGCCCCAGCACGGTCATAATGACGGAAGGTGATCTTGAGATCTTCGTAGATTTTCGTGCGTTCTTCGGCATCTCGACCCAAGAGCAGAGGTGCCATCTCGATGACTTGCGCACAGGTTTTGGCGCTGGCCATGTAGTGCGGAGCGTATTCCCCACGCAAACCATCGTCTGTTTCAATAACGGCGACGAACTTGGTCAACTCGAGCGATCCACCCTTCTGATAGGTCATCAGATTGGGCCCGAAGTTTTCGAGGGCGTAGGTGTAGCTGTGAACGGAAACGCGGGTGATCGTGCTCATGGGTTGCTCCAACTGTGGAACAAACAGTGTGGCGCGACAAAAGGTCGAAGACCAGCCCGATCCGTCACTCTGGGAACCAAGCGGGCTAAACGAAAACGGCCCCGCAGAAGCAGGGCCGTTGATCGTCTCAAATTTGGATCGCTAAACGACCCGCGTTAGTGCTTGAAGCGTTTTGGTGCGTGGTAGCGCGGGATTCTTTTGAACTTCTTGCCACCCTTGCGAACACCGCCCTTGCGAATGCCACCTTTGCGGACGCCGCCCTTACGATTGACGAACCGGTTGGTCGTGCGGTTCACGATGACGTTGTTGTTGATGACCGAACCGCCACCACCAAAGAAGCCGCCGCCGAAGAAACCACCGCCATAGAAGCTTGGCGTGAAGACGGGTTGATAGATCGGCGCAGGAGCCTCGATGACTTGCGGGGCCTGAACGACTTGCGGTGCGGGCGTGATGTTGATGATCGTGCGCGTGGTCGCAGGGACAGCCACTTGCTCATACACAACGCGCTGACGGGTTTGATACGTCGTGGTTGGTACGTTTTCGACGACCGTGCGCTGACGCGATTCCATCACCGTGGTTTGGACGTCTTCAAGAACCGTTTCAGTTTCCGTGCGGAAGTCTGTTTTCTCGACGGTCTCGATGACAGTTTCAGGAACCATTTTCGTGACAGTGCGGGGAACTTGCTTTGTGCGAGTCCGCTCAACCTGTTTGTAGACCGTTACTGGGACGGTCTCGAAGTAGGTCTCTTGGACGGTTTCCATCACAGTTTCTGTGACTTCTTTCATCACCGTGCGCTCGACCTCTTCGGTCGTTGTGAAGGGAACCTGACGCTCGACCTGACGCTCGACCTGCTTGGTTTTCGTGACGGGCACTTGCTCGGTGATCGTGCGCTTAACTTGACGGTGTGTCGTGACGGGGACTTGCTCAAAGACCGTGCGCGCAACCGTTTGCGTGCTCGGTGTGCCGTGGACGACCGTGCGGGTCGTGACCGTGCCGTCTGCGTGGGTTGTGGTCGTTCCGTTCGAGTGACCGGTTGTGCCGTGGCCGACAGCGGCAGTAGCCGCCGTGACAGCGCCGCTACACTTTGTGAAAACTGCATCACAGTTTGCGTGAGCTGAAGTCGCGCCCATTCCAACGCTCATCAGCGCTATTACTGCTACTCTTTTTCCAAACATTGAAATTTCCATCTTCGATTCTCTCACAATCTCACATCTTTTTGACGCGGCCCTCATTCTTATCGAGAACTGTGGCACGAAATGAGACAATAAGGGAGGAAAAAACAATATCTACTTCCAATTGCTTCCCAAAATGGTCCACATTCGGCGTAAATTTATTAACGGTGCCGGTCGCTAAGGTTGGAAAAACCAAGCTTCACAACGTTCTAAAAATTATATCCCGTATGGGATTCACTCTCGGCGAGTGACGCCGATGTGATCTGTGTACTGCGAATGCTTTTGAGATTAGCCGGAGAATTCAGGCGGCGGTTGTTAACAAAGTCGCGCCAAGTGATTCCTCAATCTGGAACGAACCGCGCTAAATTGCTCCGTCACATCGTCCGCAAACGCCCTCATGTCCATGCGAGCCGACATCGGGCAGAATTTTCCAACACCGCGCGCATTTCTCGCCATCCGCTTTTGCGAACGCAACCGCGACGCCTTCCACATCGTCAAGGGTGAAGGCATCGGCGGGGGCAGCCTCGGCGCTAATGGTCAGCGCAGAAGTGATGCACATATCGGCAAGGTCCACGGATTTCGCCGCCGCGCGGGTGGCAGCGTCGGCGACGTAGACCGTCGGCGCGGCCTCGAGCGAGGAGCCGATGGTTTTCTCGGACCGGTGCGGTTCAATCGCACCATTCACGACGCGGCGGATGGTGCGGATGCTTGCCCATTTCTCGGCCAGCGCGCTGTCCTGCCATTCAGCAGGGGTGTCGGGGATGGTTTTGAGGTGAATCGAGTCGGCCTCCGACGGGAAGCGGTTCTGCCAAACTTCTTCCATCGTGAAGCATAGCATCGGCGCGAGCCAGATTGTCAGGCGCTCGAACAAAATGTCGAGGACGGTACGACAGGCGCGGCGGCGTAAGCTGTCCGGCGCATCGCAGTAAAGTACGTCTTTGCGGATGTCGAAATAATACGCGCTGAGGTCCACGGTTGAAAACTCGAACACCGCTTTGAACAGCTTTTGATATTCGAAATCCGCGTAGCCTTTGCGCACCAGCGCGTCGAGTTCCGACAGGCGGTGCAGGATGCTGCGCTCTAGCTCGGGCATCTGATCAAGGGGCAGGCGTTCAGAGTCGTCAAACCCATCCAGCGCACCAAGCATAAAGCGGAAGGTATTGCGCAGGCGGCGATAACCGTCGGCGTTGGATTTTAGGATTTCCGGCCCGATGCGCTGATCGACGGTGTAGTCGGTTTGCATGACCCAGAGGCGCAGAATGTCTGCGCCGTATTGCTTCACCACGTCTTGAGGGGCGGTCGAGTTGCCGAGCGACTTGGACATTTTCATGCCCTTTTCGTCGAGGGTAAAACCGTGAGTCACGACGGTCTCATACGGTGCGCGGCCTTTGGTGCCGCAGGATTCCAGCAGGGATGAATGGAACCAGCCTCGGTGTTGGTCGGTGCCTTCGAGGTACACGCTCGCCGGCCAATTGCCGCCACCATCGCGTAGCACGTAAGCGTGGGTGCAGCCCGAGTCAAACCACACGTCGAGAATGTCGGTGACTTTTTGCCAGCCTTCGGAAGCCCGCGCGCCAAGGAAGCGTTCAGCGGCGTTGTCCTCGAACCAAGCATCGGCACCCTCTTCACGGAAGGCGGCGACGATGGCGGCGTTGATGCTTTCGTCTTTGAGGATTTCGATCTCGCCGGGCTTGTCGGTCTCGCGCATAAAGCAACAAAGCGGCACGCCCCACGCGCGTTGGCGCGACAGCACCCAGTCGGGGCGGTTCTCGATCATCGAGTAGAGCCGGTTGCGGCCCGATTGCGGAACCCAGCGCACGTCACGGTCGATGGTCTCCAACGCGCGGGTGCGCAAGCTTTTGCCGCTGTATTCCGTGTCGTCTTCGATGGGTTTGTCCATCGCAACAAACCATTGCGGCGTGTTGCGAAAGATCAGCGGCGCCTTTGATCGCCACGAATGCGGGTAGCTGTGCGTCAGGCGTCCACGCGCGGCGAGGCCACCGACCTCGACAAGCTTGTCGATTACCGCGCCGTTGGCTTTGCCCTCTTTGCCCTTGCGGTCGAGGATGTGGATGCCGCCGAAGAACGGCAGGTCATCACGGAACTCTCCGGCAGGGCCGACATTGTGCGTCATCGGCAGATTGTGTTTCACGCCGACCATATAGTCGTCTGCGCCGTGGGACGGGGCCGTGTGGACAAAGCCCGTGCCCGCCTCGTCGGTGACGTGATCGCCCGGCAGGAGTGGGACGTCGTAGTCCCATTCGCCGTTGGCACCATCCGTGCCTCGGAAGGGGTGGGCGGTAGTCAAGCCTGCGAGTTCCTTGGCGGTTACGTCCCGGACTTTCTCATAAGCATCGACGCGCGCGGCTTTGAAGACATCAGCGGCAAGATTATCCGCGACCATCAATAGCTCACCCGGCGCGGCCCAATTATCAGCAGCGGCTTCGGTGACTTTGTAGAGGCCGTAAGAGATCGTCTCGCTGAAACAGATCGCGCGGTTCTGCGGGATCGTCCAGGGCGTCGTCGTCCAGATAACGACTTTGGCCTCGGCAAGATCGGCAGCGCCGCCATCGACGGTCACAGGAAACTTCACCCAAATCGTGTGGCTCTGGTGGTCGTGGTATTCCACTTCGGCTTCGGCCAGTGCGGTCTTTTCGATGGGCGACCACATCACCGGCTTGGAGCCGCGATAGAGCGTGCCATTGGTGACGAATTTCAGAAATTCCTCAGCAATGACCGCCTCGGCCTGAAAGCTCATGGTCTCGTAGTGGCCGGGCCAGTCGCCAACGACGCCGAGGCGCTGGAACTCTTCCATCTGCGTGCCGATCCATTCGCCCGCAAACTCGCGGCACTCGCGGCGGAGCTCATTGACCGGAACATCGTCTTTGTTCTTGCCCTTCTTGCGGTATTTTTCCTCGATCTTCCATTCGATCGGCAGGCCGTGGCAATCCCAGCCCGGCACGTAGCGCGAGTTATACCCGAGCATCTGATGCGATCGCACCACGACGTCTTTCAGGATCTTATTCAGCGCGTGACCGATATGCAGGTTGCCGTTGGCATAGGGCGGGCCGTCATGCAGCTCGAACGGCTCGAGGTCTTTGGCCACTTCGCGCTGTTTCTCGTAGAGGCCGATCTTGTCCCAATGGGC
>CAZXMX010000241.1:2742-4814 GCA_964641645.1 uncultured Neomegalonema sp. | reverse complement strand
CAATCCAACTGTCGGACGGCTTCGAAGGCACAGGATATACTTATACAGGCGGAAAAGGCGGTCATGCGATCCTCGCGATGCTTCAGCATGACCTCACGCCGTTTCTGATTGGCCGAGACGCAAAGGATGTCGAGGCGCTGTACGAAGCGATGCAGTGGCATGTGCATTATATTGCCCGCGGCGGCATCGCGTCGTTCGCGATTTCAGCAATTGATATCGGCTTATGGGATTTGCGGTGCAAGCAAGAGGGCGTCCCGCTGTGGAAGCGTGCAGGCGGCGCAGCGGATCGTTGCAAGGCGTATGCAGGTGGCATCGATTTGAATTTTCCGCTGCCAAAGCTGCTCGATTCAATTCGCGGGTATCTCGCGCGCGGTTTCAACGGTGTGAAGATCAAGATTGGACAGCCGGACCTCGCTGATGATGTCGAGCGGATCGGTGCTGTCCGCGAATTGATTGGGCCGGACATTGCCTTCATGGTTGATGCAAACTACGCGTTGAGTGTCGACGAGGCGATCAAAGCGGCCAACGCTTTTAAGCCGTTTGATCTCCTCTGGTTCGAAGAACCAACAATCCCCGACGATTATAAAGGGTTCGGCCAGATCGCCGATGCGACGGGAATGCCCCTCGCGATGGGCGAGAATCTTCATACGATCCATGAATTCGAATACGCCTTCGCGGATGCAAAGCTGTCGTTTGTTCAGCCAGATGCCTCGAACTGCGGGGGCATCACGGGTTGGCTTCAAGTCGCAGAACTGGCGCAGCAGCAAGGGATTCCTGTGTGCAGCCATGGCATGCAAGAGCTGCATGTCAGCTTAGTATCTTCGCAAAAAAATTCGGGATGGCTCGAAGTTCATTCCTTTCCAATCGACGAATATACGACCCGCCCACTCGTCGTCGAAGACCATATGGCGCTGGCTCCGAATGAACCCGGCATTGGCGTGACGTTCGATTGGGACAAACTCAAAGCCGCACATCAAGGAACACAGATATGAGCGACACGATCACCGCTGCATTTTATCGCGGTAACAAAACTTTTGCCGTCGAAGAAACCACCGCAAAAGCGCCCGGCCCAAACGAAGTTGCTGTTCGTGTAGCTTACTGTGGAATCTGTGGCACAGATATGCACGTCTATCACGGGAATATGGATGCGCGTGTTGGCCTAAACCGGACAGTCGGCCACGAAATGTCAGGCACGGTTGCCGAAGTTGGCGAGGGTGTTTCGACCGTTTCAGTGGGTCAGAAGGTTGTCGTGCGACCGCTGGATCACTGCGGTGAGTGTCCGGCATGTTTGGCCGGGAATCAGCACATTTGCCACAAGCTCAAATTTCTCGGCCTCGATACTGATGGCGCGATGCAGGAAGTCTGGACGGTGCCAGCGCACACGCTGCACGTTTTACCCGACGATCTTCGGATGGATCATGCTGCGCTCATCGAACCGGTCGCCGTTGCATGCCATGACGTGCGCTTGTCGGGCCTTCAATCGGGCGAAGATGTTGTCGTGATTGGCGGTGGCCCGATTGGTATTCTCGTGGCCATGGTCGCACGCGATGCTGGCGGAAATGTCGTGATCTCTGAGGTCAATCCGCATCGGCTCGCTATCGCGCAAAAGCTTGGCTTCGAGACAGTGAACCCAGTCGAGTCCGATCTTCCTGCAAACATCAATGAGCGCACGGGCGGAAAAGGTGCCGACGTCGTTTTTGAGGTTTCCGGGACCCAGCCGGGCGTGGATGCCATGACAGCCGTTGCGGGCGCGCGGGCACGGATCGTGATGGTCGCAATCCATGCGACGAAGCCTCAGATCGATCTTTTCCAGTTCTTCTGGCGCGAACTACAATTGATCGGCGCGCGGGTTTACGAGCCAGAAGATTACGAAAAAGCCATTGCGACGATTGCCAGCGGCGGCGTCGATGCGGACACGATTATCACCGATGTCAGCCCCCTCGCTGATATCCAAGCCGCTTTTGAAGCGTTGGACTCCAGTCCGACTGCCATGAAAAGCCTCATCAAAGTCGGAGAAAACGCATGAGCGTGCTGGCCTCATTTGATCTGAGCGGGAAGACCGCACTCGTCAC
>CAZXMX010000241.1:0-2642 GCA_964641645.1 uncultured Neomegalonema sp. | reverse complement strand
AACACGCAAGCCTTGCAGGACGATCCGGTTCGATCCAAGGCGATCCTTGAGCGGATACCGCAAGGTCGCTGGGGCACGCCCGAAGACTTCGCAGGTCCGGCGGTGTTTTTGGCATCATCCGCATCCGATTATGTAAATGGCGAGATTCTCGTCGTCGATGGCGGATGGATGGGACGATAGGCGCGGATTATGGAACGACCCGACCATCCGTCCCGCAGAATCTTGTTGTCTGCATGGAAATAGGGTGCTTAGTTTGATCGTACCAAAAGTCGAAAATGGACAAAGCGCGGCTTGAAGAGCGCGCGTTCAATAACTGGGAGAGACTAATTATGAGCTTGCTCAAGACATTTACCGTGGCGACCTCTGTTGCTGCGCTGACAATCGGAGCGGCGTTCTCGGCATCCGCTGAGACCACCAAACTCCGCATTCAAACGCACTTCTCGACCGAGACGCTTTCCGGCAAGATGGCTGGCGAGTTCATCGATGACATCACTGCGATGTCCAACGGCGAGATCGAAGTCGAAATGTTCTACTCGGGCGCGGTCGTGAAAGCGGCGGAAACGTTCGATGCGGCTGCGACCGGTATTCTCGATTGCGATATGACCGGCGGCGCTTACCAGACCGGTAAGAACCCTGCGTTCCAGTTCACGGGCGACCTCAACGGCGGTTATGCCAACCCATACCAGCAAATGTCGTGGTTGCTCCACGGTGGCGGTTATGACGCGCTGAACAAACTCTACAACGAACATGACATGGAGTTTGTCGGCTGGTGGATTCCTGGACCTGAGTCGCTCTCATCGACCAAGCCGATCCGCGGCGTCGACGATTTCAAAAACTGGAAGTTCCGTTCCCCTCCGGGCATCATCACCGACATCTTCGCAAACCTCGGCGCTTCGCCGATTGTGATGGACTTCAACGAGATCTTCACAGCGCTTGAGACCGGTATCATTGATGGTGCGGATGCTGCAAACCTGACCAACAACATCGGTCTGGGTCTCTACGACATCGCGAAGCACACCAACTATCCTGGTTTCCACTCGATGCCTGCCGATCACCTGGCTTGCCGCAAGGACATCTGGGACGCGATGCCAGATCACCACAAGGCGATCATGAAGGTCGGGATGCAGGCGCTCGCGCTGAAGAACACCACGATCAACGAAGTCGAGAACGCGAAGAACTCGGTTAAACTGGCTGAAGAAGGCCTCAACATGTACGAATGGTCGCCGGAAGAGCTCGGTAAATACCGTTCCGCTGTTCAGGCTGCATGGACAGATTTCGCGACAACACCTGAAGCGAAAGAACTGCTCGGAAGCCACTTGGACTTCCTGCGCGGCATCGGCGCAATGGAGTAACGGACGCATCGTCCTAAACAGCCTGCGGGACCAATCGGCCCCGCAGGTTTTTTCTATCTGCTTTGGGGGACAAGTGCGTGAAAGACGAATCCGGCAGCTTTTGGGAATGGGTTATCCCAATGGCCTTTATCGTTTGTGCGTCTTGGGCGATCTGGCATATCCCTGCCTACATCCTCGATTTTCTCCCTCCGAGTAGCGAAAGCCTGTTCGCACAGATTAGCGCATTGCATGCGCGCAAAGACGTCACGCCTGACATGGCCGGTTTGTTTGGTGGCTTTGCAGACCCCCTCGACTGGGCTGCTTTGATCCTGATGCCGATCCTATTCTTCTTCGGCGTGAAAACGATCCGTGTGGCGCCCATGGAATTTCAGGAATGGCGCCGCATCGATAAGATCGCGATGTTTGTTGGCCGCATCACAATGCTGCTGATTATCTCGATGACCTGCATCATGCTCTACGAAGTCTTCCTGCGCTATGCTGTCGAGAAGCCAACCCGTTGGGCCAACGAGTTAACCCTCTGGATCGCCGGGTTCATCTTCATGCTCTCAGGCCTCTATGGGATGCAGCAACGCAGTCACATCCGCATTTTTATCCTCTATGACGCCGTCCCGCGCTGGATGCAGCGTCTGTTCGACACGATCTGGGTTTTCCTGTTGGTCGTGTTTGCGTTCTTCATGGTGTTCGGCAGCTTCAAACAAGTTTTTGTCGTCAAGTTTTATCGTTGGGAAATGTTTGGCACTGCGTTTGATCCGCCAATCCCCGCGACGATCCAACCCATGATCCTAATCATGATCGTGCTTATCTCGATTCAGGCCATTCTCAACCTGATTGCAGATTGGAATAAAGAGCCCGTCATTCACTCCGCTGCGGATGATATTGATGAACAAGAACTCGCTGCGATGAAGCGCAGCGCCGGGGTGGAATAATGGACGTCGGAACAATTTCAATCGTGCTGGTCATCGGGCTTGTCGTCCTGCTGGCGATCGGTATGCCTCTCGGTTTCGCGTCGGCGTTTCTCGCTGTTGTCGTGATGATCATGAAGTTCGAGCCGAATTTGCTGACTGATCCGTTCAGCTTCGGTGATGGGATGCTCACAGGGAGGCCGGGGACTGGGGCCTTATACATATTAACCCAGAAGGTATTCGATCTGATGACCGAATACGTTCTGATCTCGGTTCCGCTGTTTATCTTCATGGCTGCCTTGCTGGAACGATCCGGCATTGCCAAGGAAATGTATAACTCGCTCAATTTCTGGCTTTCTGGTGTGCGCGGAGGCATCGCCATTGTCAC
>CAZXMX010000240.1:0-4848 GCA_964641645.1 uncultured Neomegalonema sp. | reverse complement strand
TGTGCCCATTCCAGACCCGCCGCCGACGGATCGTTAGAAACCACCAGCGCGACCTCAGCCGGAAAATTGGCATCGGCACAGGCCGCGACCAGCGCCTGCATGTTTGAGCCGCGACCAGAGATTTGAATACCGATCTTCACGAATAGACCACCGCATCACCGCTGCGAGCGATGACATCGCCAATGCGCGAGACGGTTTCGCCTTCGCCCTCAAGCGCGGTACGAACCGTCGCTTCAGCGTCCGGTGCAACGATCACGACCATGCCGATGCCGCAGTTAAAGGCGCGGCGCATTTCGGCTTCGTCCACACCGCCCTCTTTGGCGATCCAATCAAAAACGGAAGGGCGCGTCCATGTGGTCACATCAATGCGTGCGGCGAGATCATCGGATAGAACGCGCGGAATGTTTTCCGTCAGCCCACCGCCAGTAATGTGCGCAAAGCTGCGCACTTGGTCGCTGGCCCGCATCGCGGCAAGGCACGACTTCACGTAAATTCGGGTCGGGGTAATCAAGCTCTCGGCAACGGTTCCTTCGCCAAAGGGCGACGGGATGTCCCATGCGAGGCCGGATTGTGCGACGATCTTGCGGATCAAGGAGTAGCCGTTCGAGTGCGGCCCGGACGAAGCAAGACCGAGCAGGACATCGCCCTCGGCAGCGGCACGGGGCAAGACCGCATCGCGTTCGACAGCGCCAACAGAGAACCCGGCGAGGTCATAGTCGCCGCCCGCATACATGCCGGGCATCTCAGCGGTCTCGCCGCCGATCAAACCACATCCCGCCTGACGACACCCCTCGGCGATGCCCTCAACGACGGCGGCACCCATGTCGAGTTCCAGCTTTCCGGTCGCGAAATAGTCGAGGAAGAAAAGCGGCTCCGCGCCCTGCGCCAACAGATCGTTGACGCACATGGCCACAAGATCGATTCCGACCGTGTTGTGGATCCCGCTTTCGATGGCGACTTTCAGTTTCGTGCCAACGCCGTCCGTGGCCGCAACCATGATCGGGTCGGTGAACCCAGCCGCCTTAAGATCAAAGAGGCCGCCAAATCCACCGATCCCGCCCATCATACCGGGGCGGGTGGTCGATTTGACGGCTGGTTTGATCGCTTCGACGAAGGCGTTGCCCGCGTCGACATCGACACCGGCGTCGCGATACGTCAGTCCGTTTTTGCCCTGTTCAGCCATGTCCGCTCCTGTTCGGGGGATGGCTACCGCAGGTCAGCACGATTTGAAAGAGCGAGGTGGGCTCTTACTCCTCCAAATCGGTCGGATTACCGACAACGACGATAAACAGCTCGTCAGGCTTGAGGATACGCTTGGCAACCCGATTGACGTCTTCAACGGTGACGGCATTCACCAAATCGTTGCGTTTATCGATGTAGTCGATCTCCAAGTCTGCGGCCTGTAACCCCGCCAGATAGCGGGCAATTTTGGCATTGGAGTCGAAACGCAGGGCAAATGCACCGGTCAGATACCGCTTGGCGGTTTCCAACTCTTCTTCGGTCACGCCTTCATTCGCCATCCGCGCCCATTCCGCTTGGATCAGATCGACGGATTGCTTCACCCGCTCATTCGCCGTCGCGACGCCGCCCATATAGAGACCGGCACGGTCATAGGGGCTGAGATAAGAATAGACCGAATAGGCCAAGCCGTTCTTTTCCCGCACTTCGGTGGTCAGGCGAGAGCCAAACCCACCGCCGCCGAGGATGTGATTCATCACATAAGCGGGTAAAAAATCATCATCCGAGCGCAAAATTCCTTCATGGCCCAAAATAACCGAGCTTTGCGGGACTTCCGCTTTGATCACATGGACACCGCTGACGCCCGTCCCTTTGATCTGGGAACGGTCGAGTGCTTCGCCTTCAGGTAAGTCGCCGAAGGTTTTGTCCAAAAGAGCGCCAAGCGTTTCCGCATCAATGTCGCCGACCACACCAATCTTCATGCGCGATTTCACGGCCATGCGGCTGTAAACTTCCAAAAGGTCATCGCGCGTTAGTGTGTTGACGCTTCCGGGCGTTCCCTTTGATGGACGGCCATAGGACGTGCCGGGGAACATCTGCTTGAACCACTCAGTCGCACCCTGCGTGTTCGGGTTGACCAGATCGGACTTCATTCCGGAAAGAACCTGATCGCGCACCCGGTCGATTTGGCGCTGTTCGAAAGTTGGTTCAGTTAGCGCGATGTGAAGCAGCTCGAAACTTTCTTCGAGATTGACGGTCAAGGCCCGCATTCCGACGGTGAACTCATCGCGTCCGCTATCAAAGCTGATCCGGGTGGAGAGGTCTTCTTTGCGCAGCGCGAACCCTTGCGAGTCCATATCGCCTGCGCCTTCTTCAATGAGGCCCGCCGTCAGATAGGCTGCGCCCTCTTTGCCCTCATCTTCAACCCGCGCACCGCCCGGGAACATCAGTTCGACGGCAACCATCGGGATCGCGGGTTCTTCGACGAGCCAAGCTTCGATTCCGCCGGGGCTAATGACCCGTTGAATACGGTTTTCAGTGGCCTGAGCCATCGGGGCCACCAAAAGGGCAGCAACAAAAGCGATCAGCGTTTTCATTTCGCAGCCTCCTTCTTGGCATCTGGTCCTTTAAGAATACCCGTCACCGAACGTTTTCGATTCAGAACCTTCTTTGCAGCTTTCATCACGTCGTCTGCCGTGGCCGCCTCTAGCCGACCGCGCCAGCCTTGAATTTGCTCTAGGGTCAGGCCTACGGTCAGCGCCGCGCCATATTGGCGGGCCAACGCGCGTTGGCTGTCTTGCGAATAAATCTCGTCGGCAATCAGGGATTTTTTCGACCGGGCGATCTCTTCGTCTGAGACGCCGTTTTCCAACAAGTCCGCGAGCATCCAGTCCATCGCGCCCTCAATCGCGGATAGCGAGGTGTCGCCCTTCGGCCCTGCATAAACGACGAACTCTCCGTGGTCGCGGCCCAAGCCGGAATAGTAGGCACCGGCATAGATGGCCAGATCCGTGTTTTGCGTCATCATCCGTTGCAAGCGACGGGTGGTGCCACCGCCAAGAATATCAGCGAGCAGAACCAAACCCTCGGCTTCGCCAGGTTCGGCGGTCAAGTAGCTGGGCGCAAGGTATCCGCGCATAAACTGAGCCTGCGCAACACGGGGATCGGTCATGGTGATGCGGCGTTCGGCCAGGTGAGGCGGCTCAACACTGCGCACGTGTTGGGGCAGCTCGATGCGGTCAATGACGCCGTAATGCTCTTTTGCCAGCGCCTCGACCTCTGCGGGGTCAACATCACCAGCCACGACGAGAATGGCATTGTTGGGCGCATAAAAGCGCTCATAAAATTCGAGTGCATCTTCTTTCGTCAGGGCCTCGACTTCCTTTTTCCAGCCGATAACCGGCGTTCCGTAAGGATGGCTTAGGTAAAGCGCCGAGGTAAACTGTTCGCGGAATTTGGCCGATGGAACGTTATCCGTGCGCGAGCGGCGCTCTTCACCGACCACATCACGCTCGGCCTGCCAATCATCATCACCGATTGTCAGGTTGCGCATCCGGTCGGCTTCCATGCTCATGACGAGCCCAAGGCGATCCGATGCGATATTCTGGAAGTAACCCGTGTAATCGCGCGAGGTAAAAGCGTTCTCTTGCCCGCCATTCTCGGCGACGATCTCCGAAAACCGACCCGAAGGGATCGTGTCTGTCCCCTTGAACAACAGGTGTTCGAGGTAATGCGCGATGCCGGTTTTGCCCGGTGTTTCGTCGGCGGACCCAACCTTGTACCAAACCATATGCGTGACAACCGGCGCCCGGTGATCCTCGATCACTACGCCTTGCATGCCATTCTCAAGCTCAAAACTGGTGACCACCGGTTCGGCGAGCGCTGCTTGCGGCACAAGAGCCAGCATCAGCACGGAAAGGAGTCGTCGCATCTAACCTCCAAGGAATTGAGTGTCGAACACCATCTGTCACAGCAAATAACGCGGCGCTACGAAAGGTCGAAGCGCATCACGATACAGTCAGGCAGACGTTAACATCTGGTCAACCATGTTCCACGCAGCTTCGAGCCTCCCTTTTGGACAAAAGGAGGCTTTGGCTTCGCTGTTGGGCGATTGGGGCCGCTATTCAGGAATAAAGATCAGTTCACCGCCCGTTGCAGGGCTTGTCGTCGGCGGAACCGCAGTCGGGGTTGGAATGATCGGCGGTGTGACCGGCGCGACAGCAGTGGATGGCGCGCCAATATTCGGAATGGTTGCGATCTCGGTGCTGCCGAACTCTCGAGCAGGCAAGACCTCACTCAAACGCACCCGCTCTTCAGAAGCCGCAAGCGCCTCACCGGCGTTGGGGTCTCGGCGGATGGACGGGATGACACTCTCAAGCGCATAGCTTGGGGTGCTCTGTTCCAACGCTGTTTGCTCCGCATCCAGAACGGCACGAATATTCGGATCGGTTGCGCCCGTGCCTGACGAGGCCAAGAGCGCCGATTCTGATGCCGAAATTCGGGCATTTGCAGGCCGAGGAGCCGTTTCGCCCAGAAGAAGCGCACGCGCATCCGCAATCGGGTCAGCGTCCAACGGGCTGCGTGTGCCCGGCGTCGGGGCAGGCAGTGCAGCGAAATCTTTGGGTAATTGCAAAGGCTTGGTGGTCTTGACGGCGAACTCGTCGGGTGCGGTTTTCGTCGTTCCAAGAACTCTCGAAAAGTCAAAAGAGCTATTGGCATCGTACTTTCCGTCCGCATCGACCCGATCATCATCGCCACTACAGGCGGCGACACCGAAGGCAATTGCAGACAATCCCAGAATTCGAACCAATCGAGCCATTACAAATTTCCCGTTTTTTCCTGTTCGGCGCGCGCATCATCACCGCGTGTCTGTAGCAAAAGCAAGGCAAC
>CAZXMX010000239.1:1747-4864 GCA_964641645.1 uncultured Neomegalonema sp. | reverse complement strand
GGCCAGAAGATGTCGAAGAGTTAGAGACAAATTTGCAGAGTGAGGTTATCTATTCGGATGATTCAGCCAGCAAATGATATGAATAATGCAGCCTGTCCTTGTTGTGGGTACAATACGCTCCAGAAACGCGGAACATGCGAAATTTGTGTTGTCTGCTGGTGGGAGGATGACGGATCAGATTCAATTTCGTACGAGTGGCAAGCGTACTTCCTTAACCCGTTTGATGAGACTAGAGCCAACCCTTTTGACGAAACGCCTTTGAGTGAGAAAATCGCTCTTCTTGGCACGGACGTTAACGAAGTAAATCTGATAACAGCGCGCATCAACTTCATTCAAACTGGCATCTATAACCCGGCACGCACAGATTTGGTGGAAGAGCAAATACCCAGAGATGATTTCGTCCAAGGACGAATTTTTGAGTGGGACTCCGAAAATAGAATTCTGAGTGAACCGGCAGTTCAATGGGAAATCACTGTCAAAAATGAAGAGCGTGACGTCATCTAACGTAACTACAAGATCAATGGCATCAGAAAGCCACTCTTCAGGATCTGAAATTTACTCTCCCTCGTCCGCTCAGGATCACAAGCCGTATCCGCAGTCCTGATGTTATGATGGCAGCTTTGCGCGCTATCGCGGCAGTCACGTTACTTCACTGCGATAGGCTCCATTTTTGCTACGGTTTTGACGTCCGGCTTGAAGAGCCTTTCACTTAGATCGGTCAACGGCTATCCAACTGGGGCCCACCCCGACGCCAAAGGACTCCCCATTGACCGACACGCCGAACCTGTCTGAAGACCACTTTCGCCCTATCGACAAAGACGCTCTGCTCTCTCCCGAACGAGCGACCCACGCCCCGCGTATCCTGCTGCTTTATGGTTCTCTCCGCGAGCGGTCCTTCAGCCGCCTGATGACCGAAGAAGCCGCCCGCGTCCTGACGCGCTTCGGCGCAGAGACAAAAACCTTCAACCCCTCCGGCCTGCCCTTTCCCGATGACGCCGAAGCCGAGCACCCCAAAGTGCAAGAGCTGCGCGATCTGGTCACCTGGTCCGAAGGCATGGTCTGGTGCTCGCCGGAACGGCACGGCGCAATGACGGGCATTATGAAAACCCAAATCGATTGGATACCGCTCTCCCTCGGCGGTGTGCGCCCGACCCAAGGCAAGACGCTGGCGGTGATGCAAGTCAGTGGCGGCTCGCAAAGCTTCAACGCGGTAAACCAACTCCGCATCTTAGGCCGCTGGATGCGCCTGCTCACAATCCCAAACCAAGCCTCAACCGCCAAAGCTTGGGGAGAGTTCGACGACGAAGGCCGTATGAACCCGTCGCCCTTCTACAACCGCATGGTCGATGTGATGGAGGAGTTGATGAAATTCACCCTGCTGACCCGAGACAACAAAGCCCTCATGCTCGACCGCTACAGCGAACGCGTTGAGAGCGCCGCAAAACTATCCGAGCGCGTGAATACGAAGTAGCGCGCCCTACACTCTCGGCTTCGCCGACGCCTCGCGATCCGCATCGCCTGAGTTTGGCTCACCTTCCGACACATGTCGCCGAGGGAGAACGTTGATAATCGATTGTCGCGTCGGCGCGAGGATCATCGCCTCTCAACAACGCCATCTCCATCACCCCATATACGTGCATTTCGCACTCGGATAACAATTGTTTGATTATGGAACAGCGTCGATTTGACCATAGTGACGCTAGGGAACCGAGTAATGGAGTGTCAGATCGATGAATAATATTTCAGAGTCCAGAAACACAAGCAGCACCAGAAGTAGCAATTCTTCATTTTTTGAACGGTTTACCGCGAAATTCTCAAACAAGCAGAACAACTCTGAGCGTGGCCAATCGACCGGACGACGCGATTCGGCGGGCGGCGGAAATGGCTCGGCCAGCGAACGACTGCGACCGACGATCCCCATCGTTGTGTCCCGCAACGAAACGATTGACGCCGGTCCGGGTGCCGCCGAACCCGGTATCGCGGTCTCGCTATCCGGACAGGGAACGAACCCCTCGGCCTCCCTTTTGAACCAAGGCGCCATTGTTGGTCGCGGCCAAGCCCCCGCCGCAGACGTGACCGCCGGGGATGGCGTTCGTTTTGAGGGACCGCGTCCCGCAGACGGCGGTTTCGAGCCTGCAACGCTCTCTGCGAATGTCGTGAACCGAGGCAGCATCTCTTCCGAAAGCGCGGTCGGCCCAACGGCTGGCCTTCGCTTCGTAGATGGCGTGAGCGTGCAAGGTAATGTCGTCAACGCGCGGGGCGGCGAGATCTCCGGCACCAACAACGGCGTCTACTTTGGCGAGGGCGATCACTCCGGCGGCAGTTTCCTCAACGCAGGCACGGTCTCCTCTGACAGTCGCGGCGTGAACATCGACGGCGAGGGCCTGCGCGTCATCAATACGGGCACGATCGAAGGCACGGGCGATCAGCGCAATGGCACGATCTACTCCGACAACACCGCCAGCAATTTTGACATCATCAACACCCGCAGCGGCGTGGTCGATGCCGGTGAAGGCAACGAGGGCGCGGGCGTCTCGCTCTCGTTTAACGACGACGGCAGCAACGGCATCGTTAATCTGATCAACCAAGGCTCTATCGCGGGTCGCGGTCAGGCCGCGGCTTCCGATGCCACCGCCGGGGACGGCGTGCGCCTAGAAGGCGACCGCAGCGCAGACGGGATTGCGCCGGGCATTTTCGAGGGCAACGTCCTGAATACTGGCAGCATCACATCTGAAAGTGCGGTCGGCCCGACCTCCGGCATCCGTGCCGTTGATGGCCTTAGTGTACAAGGCAATGTCGTCAACGCGCGGGGCGGCGAGATTTCTGGCACCAATAACGGCGTCTACTTTGGCGAGGGCGATCACTCCGGCGGTAGTTTCCTCAACGCAGGCACGGTCACTTCGGACAGTCGCGGCGTGAACATCGACGGTGAAGGGCTGCGCGTCATCAACACGGGCACGATCGAAGGCACGGGCGATCAGCGCAACGGCACGATCTACTCCGACAACACCGCCAGCAACTTTGATATCATCAACACCCGCAGCGGCGTGATTGATGCGGGCGAAGGCAACGAAGGCGCAGGTGTCTCGCTTTCTCTCGAAGATGACGGCAGTAACG
>CAZXMX010000239.1:0-1647 GCA_964641645.1 uncultured Neomegalonema sp. | reverse complement strand
GAAGGCAACGAAGGCGCAGGTGTCTCGCTTTCTCTCGAAGATGACGGCAGTAACGGGATCATCAATCTGATCAACCAAGGTACCATCGCCGGTCGCGGTCAGGCCGCCGCGTCGGACGCGACCGCCGGGGATGGTATCCGCCTCGAAGGAAATCGCAGCGCAGACGGTATCCCACCCGGCACGTTCGAAGGACGGATCGTCAACACTGGCAACATCACCTCGGAAAGTGAGATCGGCGCAACGTCCGGTATCCGCGCAGTCGATGATCTCAGCGTTCAGGGCACGATCCTCAACGCACGGGGCGGAGAGATCTCCGGAACGCATAACGGTGTCTATTTCGGTGAGGGCGATCACAACGGCGGCAGCTTCCTGAACGCAGGCGCGGTCACGTCGGACAGTCGTGGCCTTAATATCGACGGGGACGGACTTACCGTCGTGAACGCAGGATCAATCCTTGGCACGGGCGATCAGCGCAACGGCACCGTCTACGGCGACGGCTCGGCAGAGAACTTTCGGGTGTTCAACACCCGCAGCGGCGTGATCGATGCCGGTGAAGGCAACAATGGGTCCGGCCTCGCCCATGAGATCGGCAACGAACTCGATGACCGCGTTGATGGCACCCTCTTCAACGACGGAAGCATCCAAGGACGCGGAACCGGCGACACGCCGACGACCATCGGCCACGGCCTGCGCTTGAACGGCGGCGTCGGAACCGAAGGCACCGCGACGTTCACGGGTGATGTTGTCAATCGCGGCAACATCGCAGGCTCGGCGGACAGCAATGCCGCTGCGGGCATCAGCATCGAAGACGTCGGTGTGAGCGGCCCAATCGTGAACCTCGGCTCCATCTCCGGCGCGGTGAATGCGATTGATGCGTCCACCGCGACCAGCGGAATCAACGTCGTCAATGCCGGGGCGATTGACGGCAATGTCATCCTGTCGGCGAACGACGATGTCTTCACGCTGACCGAAGGCGGCTCGCTTGATGGCATCCTTGATGGCGGCGAGGGCTATGATACGCTCAACATCAACTTCGCAGATGCAGGTGCCGCAGCTCGCTTCGCCAGCAGCGATGCGGTCCGAGGATTCGAGAGCATCAATATCGTCGGTGCGCGCTACTCGATCGTGACCTGAGTTCATCCGAACAAAGTTCCTTCGCCCGCGATTGCGAGCGGAGGAGAAAGAACGCAGCTTAAATATCAAGTAGAAAGTGAGAACCGCGAATCGGTGGCACACGCCCACTCGACGGTGGACCTGTGTCGTCTTTTCGCTAGTTAGGCGCTGCAAAATTGTAGCTTGTCACTTTCCACCCATCCGACCCTTTCGCCATCTCTAGTTCAAGCGTGAGCTCCTTACCTCCACTGGAAAGCACAAGGACTCTTTGGTCGCTACGGGCGCTCGCTCTCGCAGAAACGGTCTTACTGGTGAAGGCAGTTCCGCCAAAATTTTTCTGAAGCGTCGAAATCACACTGGCCGATTCGGCACCTGCAACAATCTGAGAAAAATTAGCGTAATCAGCTCTCGTTCCGGCAACCTGCAATGCCACGGAAACATCGGTACTCGACGCAAATCGTTTTGGCGCAACATTCTCGGCGGCACTCGACGGAGGCGCCGGTGCAGCAGAATTTTGTGCGCAACCAACCATCA
>CAZXMX010000238.1:0-4916 GCA_964641645.1 uncultured Neomegalonema sp. | reverse complement strand
CGCCCCACATAATCGCCGACAAAGACGCGCCCAGCGCCTCGTCCACCTCGTCAAATACGGCTTTGGCCACCGGGGAAGCCTCGGACAAATCCTTGCCCATCCCCAAAACCTGCGACCCCTGTCCGGGAAAAACGAATGCGCGCATGAAAATCCTCGAAATTTTAACCTTTCCAGAGGCATACGAGGCCAAGCGCGGAAACTCAAGCGAAGCACTTGCGCCAGTGCCCCGAATGAGTATTGTCGCGCGCGTTGCCCTTGTAGCTCAGTTGGTAGAGCAGTGGTTTTGTAAACCAAAGGTCGCGGGTTCGACTCCTGCCGGGGGCACCATTTCACTCCATTTTATCCATTTATTTCATAAACTTAACTGAAATTGATATTTTTTATCCCACCCTTCAAGGGCGATACACGGCGATCTTCGCTGAAACGGAAAAGGGCTACGCGAAACACAGCCCCCTCTTGTTATGTAAATGTCAATTTACGCACCAGCTCCTACTCTGTCGTAGTTGCCTGCTCTGCGACGCAGTGAGATTGTATCCAACCGCGAAGATCGCTCACACGATACGAACGGTTCGACCGAATCGAACGATGGGCGGACCATCGGTTCCCATCGCAGCAATCTCGAGATAGCGTTTTGTCGGAAGTCCGAAGGTCTCTTTGGACGTGTCCCGCTTTCATGCCGCTCCAGTTACTGACTCAAGCGGCGTTTCGTTCGAAAGCCAAGGGGCTTTTCCATCCGAGCGCTAAATGTCTCCGGCGCAGATTGTAGAAACCATTGATGTACTCGAAGATCGCGATCTCGGCTGATCGGCGTGTTGGCCAAGATCTTTGCCATAGTAGCTCCGCCTTGATGGTTTTGAAGAACGTCTCGACGGCTGCGTTATCATAGCAATTTCCCGTCCCACTCATCGATACCTTTAAGCCATGCTGGTGCAATAGCTTCTGATAGTCGTGCGAGCAGTATTGGCTTCCTCGATCCGTGTGATGGATGCATCCCTGTGGCGGACGCCGCAGCGCCATTGCCATCTTCAGCGCCCGGATCGCAAGATCGCGCTTCATGCGATTGCTCACAGCCCAACCGATCACGCGCCTTGAATGCAGATCAAGGATGACCGCCAGAACCCGGAACCGGCGACCGTCTGTGAAGGCGTCTGACACAAAGTCCAGGCTTCACCGTTCATTAGCGCAACTAGAAGAACCATCGGTCTGCGTATTCCCAAAGCCCGTTTTCGTCCGCCACGCTTGCGCACTTGCAGCTTTTCCTCGCGGTACAGCCGACGTAACTTCTTCATGACGATCCCCTGACGCTCCAGCATCACGTGTTTGTCCACACCGCCTAGTTATTGCCGTTAAGCGCGGAAAGAACTTCATCAACGTCAGATGCCTCATGCGTCGTCGAATTCGTCTCATTAATCGAGGACTGATCGCCGTCTGAGATTTGGTCCGTGGCGATTTGGCCGTCCGAATTGTTCAGAATAATACACGTGTTGTTCGACGTCGCCGTTGACGATCCGCCACCGCAGACAATGGTAGTCCCGGAAGCAGTCGACGAGGAACTGAGCGAGGAAGACCCGCCGTCTTCCATCTGACTCATCACCACCGCGAGTTGCGCTCGGTTCTGCTGTCCGAAGGTCCAGGGCTGGTTATACTGTTGGGCCGAGGCGATCGGCGGCGCTGCCATGACGACGGTCAGAGCGGCTGGCAAAAAAATTCGCGTCATGATCGTGACTCCTTACGTTCAGGTCATTTGCTTCGGGCGGCGAAAGCGGGCGATGACGCGCCCGCCTTTAAAATTCGCTGCTGGCGGAATACCGCTAATTTGTAGAATGGGGGGTAACGTCACCCCGCCAGCAACATCCTGCTCACCCATTGTAGGGTTTAGATGAACAGGATTTCGGTGCGGCTACTCGCCGATGTTGCCAACGTTGATCGACACGTTGTTACCAACGGCCGTAGCAACGGAGCTAACCAGTGGATCAACAGCTCCAAGGTTATTGTAGTTGTTGACGCTAATCCGACCGACCTTCGACGTTGCCGAAATATCTGCCGCAGCAAACTGGGTTAGATCTGCGATCAGAACCGAGTCATCCTCTAGCTCAGCAACCTGGTTCACGTTGACCGAGGTATTGTTGCCGACCGCCGCGGCTGCACTGTCGACACGCGCATTCATAATCCTCATCACCTCGGAACTTGCTGAAACGTCCGCTTTGTCGATCGTGCCAGTGATTGCCAGGACGCTTGCGCCAACAGCAAGCGCAGTATGCGAGTTGTCGCCGAACTGACTGCCAAGAACCAGCGCGCCGAGCGCACCGACAACATCTTCGCCGCCAAAGTCATCTTCGTTGGTCGGATCACCCGGCCCCACATCGAACATGAACTGTCCGTCATGCAGGTAGGTTGCGACTTCGCTGTTGATCGACTGGTTGTTGCCAACCGCCGTGGCCGCGCTGTCCACAGTTGGCAGCTCAGTCGCAGCATCGAAGCTGTCAGCCGGATCTACGGTGACATCTCCCGTCACGTGCACAGTATAATCGAAACTGTCGAGGTTTTCGTCAACAGACCCGGCAGTGATTTCCGCATCAAGCTCAACGCCACCGGAACCTGCAATAGGCAGGCCTAATACGTTGTCCGGTGGAGCGCCGTCATAACTGCCGTTAAAGGTGAACGTCTCATCTACGGATGCCACGCCACCTGCATTCGTTGGCTGGATGTTTTTCACACCCTTGATGCTCGACGTTGCGTTGACATCGCCAATCTGAATCTGAAGTTTTTCAACTTCCGTCAGGCCGGTTGGATCAATATCCGTATCAATCCAGATGTTGATCGTTTCAGTCTGTGTAATCGTCTTGTCCCACGTCCAATCCACATCATCGAATGCGAACGCGGCGCTCGGTCCCATGGCAACCAGTGCAGCAATTGCTGCCGATCCGAGGAACCCCCTCTGTAGTACACTCATCACTCTTCTCCATCATCTTCGGGTGCGAGCTGCTTGAGTTTTTCGGCCATATGGCCAGTCTCGTAGAGCGCGCAGCTCTTTGAACTCTCGAGACCCAGGAAGTCCGTCATGATCTGGTAAACAGCCATCTCCGCGACGGACCTGACGCCGAGTTGCAACGGTTCGTTGCGTATCCCCCCGCCGCCAAACTCAACGAGCGTGTTGCCGAAGAACCGGAACACGTTCGCTTCAACCTCGTATCCAAAGATCTGCTTTTGGAAGGACGAGACGTATCGCACGGCAAAGTTTTTGGACAACGACACGCAAATCGAGCGCGACGTTGATGACGACGGTTCTCACCCCGCCTCCGATCCCTTTGACGTAAAGCTGAGCGCCGCCAGAGCTGATATTATAGTTCAGCTCGGTCAGGGCACCGACGACGATAAAATCGCTCGCTGGCAGCGCGTCGTATGCATCTAATTTACGAGACAAGCGCTCCTGCTCGGCCAGCTTCATCTCTGCCAGCGGAATGCGCAAGTCGAGCCGCTCGACAAGGTTTGCCTTGCGCGTCTTGAACAGGGCAGAAATCACCATCTCGGAGATACCCTGCGAAATCGCGCGCCCATTATCGTCGAGGTTGATCTGACCTGTTTTGTCCGCGACCTCCCCGACCGAAAAGACCGGCAGATTGTTCGCGGGAAGCTGCGCCAACTCTTTCAGGCATTGGCTATAGGGCGTGTCGTTGTTGGTAACGGGATAGGTATAGAGCGGTTTGACGCCGCCCTTCTCGAGTCCAGTTGCCGGCTGACATCCGGTCAGGGCAGCTCCGCATAAAGCAAGCAAGCTCCAGCGGCGAAACTTACGGAATTTAAAAACGAAATTATTGCTACAATCAACTTCTCTTAAGGTTGTGATACTAGGTGTACTAAAGAACAACATAACATGCCCCCGCCGCTAAAAAATTCACGGAGCATCAAGTCGAGATAGAGCGGTGGTCCCTTCGCGATAAACGCAACTATCCGCCAAACACCATGAAAAAATTGAGATTATCAGAGTTATCTGTCCCAAATTTTTCTGTTCTCTAACTTGATCTCCCCTCGCTGCAACAATGATGCGGAGAATTTTGGACTCTGCCTATACGCCTTAAGGTTGTTTTGTGTTTCAAATAGCCTAGTCCATTTGGCGGGGGCATCTGCTTCAAAATTGAGAGCGATTAATTCAGTTTGAAAATTTGCGCTTTTAGCGTCGCGTTTTCGGAGGAAACGGCGGGCTGAGATCGAAATTTCTCCCCCGAATGGTCTAGTTCCGATGGCTAGTTGGAGAAATGGCGCACGGGCGCGACATTGTAAGGAGAATACGAATCGTGAGCGCGCGGACTCGCGAAACGTCCGTCACGAAAGGAAGCGCCATGCGAATCCCCTTCAACCGAATCAGCATTTGCCTCGCAGCGATTGCTGCTCTTACTTCTGTTGAAGTTCAGGCGCAGATGTCGAACAAACCTTTCACGTTCAGCGCGCCGGGCACCAACGGAATTGGTATGAGCGTCGCGGGTCGGCAGGCCATCCTGGGTGAGCATTTAACAGGTGCGACACCCAGTGTTTTGCTGCGTGGAAGCGATGGAAATCTGCTGAATGTCGAGCGCGGTCCAGAACGCATCGCAATCGTCACGGAAACCAGTGGCGCTTTTCTACCCGGATTTCGCCGAGGCTTTCGTGGTGGATCGCAGGGAATTGGATATGGTGTCTTCAATTCGTTTTTCGTGCCGAGTGCGCGGCAAAATTCAACACAGACTCTTTATCTGCTCGGCATCGAATCAAACGTCCCTGTCGATACGTGGACGACACGCATCGTTTCCGATGGCGCTGTTGGCTATGGCCCTGTCAGTCCGGTGAATGCGTGGACCGGTTACGTTTACGGCATGGGGCCGCGCAGGTTTTCACAGTTCTGATCACAAGAACTATCGAGCGTAAGCCGTGTGAAATAA
>CAZXMX010000237.1:0-4931 GCA_964641645.1 uncultured Neomegalonema sp. | reverse complement strand
CGTGCGCCAGCTCATGCCGAGATACTCCGCGAAGCGATCCGAAAGCGCCGGGTTGCGCTGATGAAGTATGAAGATGGCGACGGGAAGCGGTCTGATCGCCGTGTTCGCCCACTCGCCATTTGGAGCTTTACCGATGGTTGGCTGTTCGCCGCATGGTGTGAGCTTCGGAAGGATTTTCGGACTTTTCGGTTCGACCGGATCGCGGCGCTGAGCCTGACCGAGGACGCATTTGAGCCGGATGAGGCCACGGGCCTGCGCGCTTTCATGGACCTGAAGCAAAGTGGCGCGCGATAGGCGCTGAATCTTTTGAATCGAATCGAGTCGATCTCCCGGAGGGTTCAGCAAAGAATGTTCAGCCGTGAACAAAGAAGGTTCAAACGGCAGAAAATGCACCCTGATCGGGCCTCTTAATCTGAGTTTATGTAATAGATGATTTTTGAACTAAATTATCACCTTAAGCGTGCAACATCAGTTTCGCTGCGGAGCTGCATGCAGGATTTTCGGACGACGAACAAAATTATCGTCCGTAGGCGGATGGCCTAAACACGATAGTAATGGTAGGGCTGGTATCGAGGGAGTGACGATGATCGTGGAGGCACTCCCGCGTGCAGATTTTGTTACTCAGTTTTCAATTGCGACCTGACTCCGCGTTTGCATCAAACCGGACGATGAAGCTCGCCAAGCTTCTGCTTTCTCGCGGTCATGACGTGCGGATTCTGACTGCCGATGATCGCACCGAAGCGCCTTCCGAATTTGACGCAGATCGCATCATCTCTGTTCCGGTTCCATCTCGCGGTCGATTTGGTGCTGGGGTTTGGGGGCGATTGGCGCTTCGTAGCAAAGGGGCCAACGACCCGACCACGGTATGGCGACGCCCCGCGATTGAAGCCGCCAAAACGATGTTTGGATCGTGGAGGCCAGACGTCCTCTACGCGATGTGCCCTCCCCATGCGAGCGCGATCCTTGCAGCGCAGATTTCGAAGGCGACCGAAGTGCCTTTCGTGACTGACTTCAGCGAGCGGTGGGCCTACGGGACCGATCCGGCTTTGTCGCAGCGACAGCGCAGCGCGGAGAAACAACGAGAGCGGGCGGTGCTCACGCGGGCTGCTGGCATTGTCACGACCTCTCCGGTTTGGGCCGAGAGTTATGCGCGGCTGTATGGCGCGCCGAAAGTGGTTCTCGCCCTGGATGGATTTGATCCAGATGAATACCCCCTCGCATCGCCGGTTGAACGCGATGACGACCGCACGGTGCTCAAGGTGCTTTGCACAACGGATTATCGTCCGGGTGTCGTTGAACCACGTTTGTTGTTTAAGGGCGTGGCGGCGCTGGGCGAGGGCGCGAAAGACATTCGCATCACGCTGGTCGGTGACTATGCGGAAGAAGCCTTCGCGATGGCCAAGGAAGAGCGCGTGCATAAACAGCTCGACCTGCATCCTGCGGAGTCGCGCGGTGAAATTATTGAGCGCCAGTATCAAGCGGATGCCTTGGCTCTGTGCTTTGCCCCGGATGCGCATGAGGTCGGAAGTGTCGCTAGTGAGCTTATCGATTGCATTGGCGCGCGCCGCCCCGTGATTGGTTGTGGCTGGGCCAAGGGCGTCAACGGTGAGATTATCCGTAAGCGTGATCTCGGAATCATTTCGAACGAGCCGAAGGTGATCGCGAATGCGCTCGCGCGATTGCTGGCTAAAAAACGTGCCGTGGGCGAAGTGCCAATGCTGCCGAGAGAGGTTCGCGGCAACGCAACGATGGCCGCGCAGTTTGCCGCGCTAGAGCCGTTGTTGTTCGATGCGGTGGGCGGCGATGCCATGAAGATGGCCGCTGAATGAACAAAGGCGAGCAAAGCCTGTCACGGAAGATGGCAGGCGGCGCGATCTGGATGCTCTCAGCTAGAATGCTGATGCGGGCATCAGGCCTGATCAACGTTATGATTCTGGCGCGCTTGCTGCCACCGGCTGATTTCGGTGTGGTTGGTTTGACCGTCGCATTGATCGGTGCCTTTGAGGCAATGAGCGAATTGTCGTTGAGCGCCGCCATCGTGCGTCACCCTGACCCAAAGAAGAAGCACTACGATACCGCCTTTACCCTGTGCGTTTTACGCGGGTTCTTTCTCGGTGGTTTGGCTTTGCTGTGTGCTGGAGCGCTGGCAGATTTTTATGGCGACGAACGCTTGCGCTATGTCGCATGGGCCTTGGCTGCGCAAGCTGTGATCATTGGGTTCACAAATATCGGAACGTCCGATTTTCAACGCGACTTTCAGTTCAATAAGGACTTTGCGTTTCTGGCCGCGCGCAAGCTGGGGGGCAGTGCCGCCTCGATTGGCTTCGCGCTGACGATCTGGCCAGACTATCGTGCGTTGGTTGCCGGGTTGGTGGTCGGGTCGATCACGTCGGTTGCCGCATCATACTATCTGCACCCCATGCGCCCCCGGTTTAGCCTTGAGACCTTCGGCGAGCTGTTTGGGTTTTCGAAATGGATGATGGCGACGAACTTGCTCGATTTTGCGCATCGTCGCTGTGACGCGATGATCTTGGGTAAGACCTTGGGTCTGGCGCCGCTGGGGATTCATGCGCTCGCGATGGAACTGGCCAATCTGGTGGCGAATGATTTTGCTCAGCCTTTGCGGCGGGCGACGATGCCGGGGTTTGCGAAGCTGCAATCGAATTTGAAAGAACTGCGGCACCAGTTTGCGACGGCGTATGGGGCGTCGATGGTGATTGCCGTGCCGTTTGCGTTGGGTGTTGCGCTCGTGGCGGAATCAGCGATCCGTTTGGCCTTTGGGCCGGATTGGGCCGCCGCCGCCGCGCCTTTGCGTATCCTTTGTCTTTATGGACTGTTTGGTGCGTCCGTACAGTTTTGTTGGCCGCTGCTGGTGTCGATGGGTGAGCCGAAACGGTTTGCGCCGTTGCAGATTATCACGTTGATCCTCGGTGCGCCGCTGATCTGGTGGGCCTCGCTTGAATACGGATTGATCGGTGCGGCTTGGGCGATGTGTGCGATGGGCGGATTGTACGCGCTATTGGTCATGCGGGCCGCGCTGATGTTGTGCGAAGGTGAGGCGGTGCAGGTTCTCGACTGGGCACCGCGCGCGCTGGGGGCTGGCCTCGCGATGGCCTTGGCCGTGCGTGGCCTGCAAATCGTTTTACCCTATGACGGTGGTGCGGGCCTTGCCGCCGTGCATCTGTTCTCCAGTATCGCTGTTGGGGCTGTTGTCTATCCGCTGGTGTTGCTGATCCTGTGGCATCTCGCTGGCCGTCCCGAGAGTACGGAGTCGCGTATCTTGGGGATGGCGCGTGGGTTCTTACCGTCGCGTCTCAGCAAGATTTAACGCGGCGCTGCCGCGCGTTTGAGGCGGTCGTTGATCGCATGACCGAGGTCGCTGTCGGGGATTGAGGCGACCGCGATGGTCCCCGACCCCTCCAACCATTCATCGAGTTGTCGTAGCGCCGCGAAGAGATTGGCACCGGCTTCTTCGAGATCGCTGGTGGCCGATAAGTTGAGCGTAATGGCCGAGCCGCGTTCGGGGTTCGGGCCAAAGCCGAGCCACGCCTCGCCTAAGGTCGGTGCGTCTGCGTTCAGGCGCAACTTTGCGCCGGGGGCGTAGTGCGAGGAAAGTTGTCCGGGTGCCGATGGCGATTGGTCGTCGATGATGGTTTCGGATCGCACCGGACCGAGCGCCTCAATCAAAGCCTCCAACGAAACACCGCCGGGGCGAAGCAGGCGCGGGGTACCGTCTTCATCGAAGCCCAAGATCGTCGACTCCAACCCGACCTCGCACGGGCCGCCGTCAATGACGCCGTCAATACGGGTCGTGAGTTCTTCCATGACATGATCGGCTGTGGTCGGGCTGACTTGGCCAGAGCGGTTCGCGCTGGGTGCGGCGATGGGGCCATCGAAAGCGGTGAGCAGCGCTTGGGCCAAGCGGTGTGCCGGAACGCGGACGGCGAGGGTGTCGGCACCGGCACGGCAAATCGGAGCGATGCCGGAGTCGGCACGAACGGGGGCGACGAGCGTAAGGGGGCCGGGCCAGAAAACTTGGGCGGCCTTGAGGCCTGTCTCGGGTAAATTGATCAGGGCGTTCGCAGCTTCGGCGTTGGCTACATGAACGATGACGGGGTTGTGGGCGGGTCTGCCTTTCGCGCTGTAGATTGATGCAACGGCGCGCTCAATGCGGGCATCGGCACCCAAGCCGTAGACCGTCTCCGTCGGGAACGCTACCAAGCCCCCTTTTCGCAGAAAGGAGAGGGCGGCACGAATACCTCGGTCGCTGTCGCTAAAGCGGATGGTGTTGCGGTCGTTCATCAGGGGGAGATACTGCAATCATTCGGGAAAGCCGATGGAAAACTTTGGTCAGCCTTGCTTCTCGATCCGCATTCCGTCGAAGACAAGATCGAGCACGTCATCAAGGCGTTCTGGAACCGTCTCGAAGTCCATCTGCGCGAGTGCCGTCGGCATCAGGAAAGACTTCGTGATATCGTAGAGTGTGAAGGCAAGCTTTGTTGGGTCGCCCGTCAATTCTCCGGCATCGACGCCCTCGCGCAGCATCGATGCGACTTGCTCGCGCTTCCATTCCACATGATGCGCGAGAATGCCGCTGTTGCCTTGGATGATCATCTCGGCGAGTTCGACCATTTTTGGGTTGCAGGTCAATTCGTCCATCAAGCCGTTGACGCAACGATGGTGAAACTTTCGTAGTCTCTCTTCGAAATTCAAACTGCTGTCGGCCACGATGAGAGCCATGTCGGCTTCTTCGCTGGCCATGTAGCCACGAACGGCCTCTTCGCCGATGGCTTGTTTATTCCGGAAGTGGCGATAGAGGTTGCCCGGCGACATGCAGCATGCCTTTGCGATGTCGCCGATGTTGGTTTTACGATAACCGTAATGCGAAAATAGATCGATGGCGTGCCGCAAGATATGGCAACGCGGGTCAT
>CAZXMX010000236.1:2641-4983 GCA_964641645.1 uncultured Neomegalonema sp. | reverse complement strand
CAGCACGCGCGTTTACATCGCGCATATCGAGGGAACGCCCATCGAAGAGATGGTCTCGACGGCAAAGCGTCTTTCCGAAGACGGCTTTGAGGTCATGCCGCACTTCCCCGCGCGGATTATCAGGGATGAGTCGGTACTGCTGGATTGGATCAATCGCTATCAAGGCGAGGCCGGTGTTGATCAGGCTTTGCTCTTAGCAGGCGGAGTGGATGAGCCGCACGGTGATTTCGAATCGTCGATGCAGTTGCTGGAAACGGGCCTGTTCGATCAAAAAGGCTTTAAGCGTCTGCATGTTGCTGGACACCCCGAGGGTAACAAAGACATCGACCCAGATGGATCCGATAAAAATGTCATGGAGGCGCTGCGCTGGAAGGAAGACTTCGCAAAGCGCACTGACGCTGAGATGGCCTTGGCGACCCAGTTCTGCTTCGAGTCTGAACCGGTGATCGAATGGGCTGATCGACTACGTGATGCAGGTTTTGAGATTCCAATTCACATTGGCGTTGCAGGCCCGGCCAAACTTCAAACGATGATAAAATTTGCCATTGCCTGCGGTGTCGGTCCTTCGCTTCGTGTTCTTCAGAAGCGTGCCAAGGATGCCACCAAGCTCTTGTTGCCTTTCAATCCCGATGAGTTTGTGACGGAGTTGGCGCTGCACAAGGCCGCAAATCCAGACTTCAACATCAGCCACGTCCATTTCTTCCCGCTTGGCGGCATTGGCAAGTCCGCCGAATGGATCAACGAAGCACGTGACACCTAAATTTGTCTCAGGTTTGGTCAGGAATCTGCCGGACCAAAACTCTTAATATTGGAAGCGCCCATGACCCGCACTGTCATCGAGTCGAAAACGAAAACTGTTGTGATCGGTTTCGACGAACCGTTCTGTGTCATTGGTGAACGCATCAATCCGACCGGACGCAAAAAGCTCGCTGCCGAGTTGGAACTTGATGACTTCTCGACGGTCGAAGCAGATGCCGTGGCACAGGTCGAGGCCGGCGCGACGGTACTCGACATCAATTCCGGCGCGGTCTTCTCAAACAAGATGGCGGAAGATCCACGATACGCGGACAACAACTTCGTCGAACCGCCTTTGATGCGGGAACTGGTGATGCGCGTTCAAAACCTGGTAGACGCGCCATTGTGTATCGACAGCTCCGTTCCCGGTGCACTGAAGAACGGCCTCGAAGCGGCAGAGGGTCGCCCATTATTGAACTCGGTGACAGGCGAAGAAGAGCGCCTCGAACTCGTGTTGCCACTGGTTAAGCAATACAACGTCCCTGTCGTGGCAATCTCGAACGACGACACTGGGATTTCTGAAGATCCGGATGTGCGCTTTGCCGTCGCGAAGAAGATTGTCGAGCGCGCTGCCGATCATGGCATCCCTGCTCATGACATTGTGGTCGATCCCTTGGTGATGCCGATTGGTGCAATGGGAACAGCGGGCCTTCAGGTGTTTGCTCTTGTCAGACGCCTGCGCGAAGAACTCGGCGTGAACACGACTTGCGGTGCCTCGAACATTAGCTTCGGTCTTCCTAATCGCCACGGGATTAACAACGCTTTCCTCGCGATGGCCGCGACGGCAGGTATGACCTCTGCGATTATGAACCCGGTACAATTGCCGATCTCGATGAAAAAGATCGACGAGAAAAAAGCGGCACTCGCAGCAGCCGGGATCATCGTTCCTGATGACATTGATCCAGAGGTCTTTGTTCAACTGATGGGAATGGGTAGCACTAAGCCTCGTTCGGGCAAGGAGATGGAATCAATCCGCGCCGCGAACTTCTTGCTCAACAACGATCCGTCTGGGGCCGAGTGGATCAAAACCAACAAAGTTGAAGGTGCCGGTGGAGGAGCGGGCGCACGCGGTGGCCGCGAGCGCAAACGCCGTCGGGCTTGATCGGCGGCCAATATTGCATCTGTCCGTTCGTTACTGCCTTGAAAGGAATAACGAACGGCGCATCACAATTCTTGGGTGAACGTTTTTTGAGCACGATCGCCCGCTTACCTACGTAACCGCAGAGAGCCTGTGGACTGTTGACCCCTGAATTTTTTCGCACCTAGCTGGTGTTCGGACAAATCAGGGAGATCAACATGATCAAGAAACTTATTGGCGCTGCGTGCGCATCGGCGATGTTTGCCGGCGTGAGCACGACGATTGCGTCTGCAGAAACTTTTGTGACCATCGGGACCGGCGGTCAAACCGGGGTCTATTACCAAGTCGGCGGCGCAATCTGCCGTCTGGTGAACAAGGGAACGAAAGACCACGACATCAAGTGCACGCACACGACTGGTGGGTCCGTCGCGAACATCAACGGCCTTCGCAATGGCGACATCAACATGGG
>CAZXMX010000236.1:0-2541 GCA_964641645.1 uncultured Neomegalonema sp. | reverse complement strand
CTGCATCCGGGCGCGATCAAGTATTACAAAGAGCAAGGCTGGCTCTAACACCACTCGCAAGCCCCGCTCTTGAGCGGGGCTTGTTCGTTCGAGGGAGACTTCGAACGCCGAGGGACAATACGCAAAAGTAGGGGATCGAAATGGCGGAGCAAAATCAGCCAGCTGGCCAGGCGTTAAGTGACGCTGAACTGGAAGACATGGTGGCATCCAGTGACACGGGTGGTCGAAATCCATCCAATCGGAGCCTCTATCTGCTCATGGCTGGCCTTGCGTTGGCTTGGTCATTGTTTCAACTCTGGTTCGCCTCGCCAATCCCTTCGATCCTCTCGCAATATGAATCGACTCGTTGGATCGCCAACCTTACGGCCTTTAACTCGGGAGAAGCCCGCTCGATTCACTTGGCCTTTGCTATTCTGCTTTGTTTCCTGAGTTACCCAGCCTTCAAAGATTCGCCGCGTGGGTTCGTCCCGGTTCCTGATTGGATTCTCGGTATTCTCGGCGCGTTTTGCGCGTTCTACCTTTTCCTCTTTAGCCGCACCTATATGGGCTGGGTCTTCGGCACGACGCTTTCGGATCGTCCTGCCAACCCGAACTTCTTTGATATCGGCGTTGCCGTTGTCGGTATCCTAATTTTGCTGGAGGCCACCCGGCGTTCACTCGGGCCACCGCTCGCAATCGTCGCGCTGGTCTTTTTGGGGTACACATTCCTCGGTCCATACGCTCCCGGCATTCTTGCTTGGAAGGGCGCGAGTTTTGGCGCTGTCGCCGATCACCAATGGCTCTCGACGGAAGGGGTGTTTGGCATTGCTCTCGGGGTGTCAACCGACCTTGTCTTCCTCTTTGTTCTGTTTGGCGCATTGCTCGAAAAAGCCGGCGCGGGCAATTACTTCATCAAAGTCGCTTTCTCTCTCATGGGCCATCTGAGAGGTGGACCGGCTAAAGCCGCTGTTGTTGCGTCGGCGATGACGGGTCTGATCTCGGGTTCCTCTATTGCGAACGTCGTGACGACCGGAACCTTCACTATTCCCATGATGCGTCGAGTGGGCTTCTCGTCGGAGAAGGCCGGCGCGGTCGAGGTCGCTTCTTCGGTCAACGGTCAGATCATGCCGCCAGTCATGGGCGCCGCCGCATTCCTGATGGTCGAGTATGTCGGCATTAGTTATTTCGAAGTTGTCAAACACGCCTTCGTCCCCGCCGTCATCTCCTACATCGCGCTGGTCTACATCGTTCACCTAGAAGCGATGAAAGCCGATATGCAGGGCTTGCCACGGACGGGTGAGAGCAAGCCAACGAAATGGGCGCTGATTGCATTTGCAACAACGGCAGCAGCATTTTTTGCCATTGCTGGTGGAATTGGCTGGGCGATGTCGACATTCTTGTCGATCACCGATCCAGTGATGCGAGCCGTCGCAGCTCTCGCTGTTCTTGCGGTCGTGTTCATCATCCACCGCGTCATCCATAATCGCCTCAGCCCGGACAGCCGTTGGCGGTATGTATCAATGGGCGCTTTGGTTCTCGGCTATGCCGTCGTCGGATCCTTTGTTCTCTTCTACGTGCTGGATGGACTGCGCGCTCTGGCAGGAGAAACGACGGTATGGATTGTTACGGGTGGTTTGGCACTGGCCTACATCCTCCTGCTTCGCCACGGTTCAAATTACCCGGTGCTTGAACTCGATGATCCGAATGCACCGATCACCGCGTTGCCGGAGCCGAGCCCGACCATCAATGCTGGTCTGTTCTACCTGTTGCCGGTTCTACTGTTGATCTGGTGTTTGATGGTCGAGAGGCTGTCTCCGACGCTCTCGGCGTTCTATGCCACCTTGTTGATGATCTTCATTCTTCTCACACAGAATTTCTTGAAGGCTCTGTTCCGAGGAGAAAGCACGAGAGGCACGATCGCGCTCGGTTTCAGCGAGATGATCGACGGATTGATAACCGGTGCGCGCAACATGATCGGCATTGGTATCGCGACGGCGACTGCCGGGATCATCGTCGGTGCCGTCAGTCAAACGGGCGTCGGCGCGGTGCTTGCGGCGCTTGTCGAGTTCCTCAGCCAAGGCAATATTCTGGCCATCCTCGTTTTAACCGGCATTCTGAGTTTGATCTTAGGGATGGGATTGCCGACAACGGCGAACTACATCGTTGTTTCGTCCTTGCTTGCGCCTGTCATTGTGACGCTAGGCCAGCAGAACGGTTTGATCGTTCCACTGATCGCGGTTCACTTGTTTGTCTTCTACTTCGGGATCATGGCCGATGTGACGCCTCCGGTCGGGCTGGCGTCGTTTGCAGCCGCCGCTGTGTCCGGCGGTGATCCGATCCGAACCGGCTTCGTCGCGTTCTTCTACAGTATGCGAACAGCGCTGTTGCCGTTCCTGTTTATCTTCAACACGGACCTGATTCTCTACAATGTGGGTGCGTTTGAAGCCGTCCCCATCTTCATTATCGCGACAGCAGCGATGTTGATATTCACCGCGGGCATGCAAGGTTTCTTCTTCGCGAAGAACCGCATATGGGAATCATTCGCTTTGATCATGATCGCGT
>CAZXMX010000235.1:0-5024 GCA_964641645.1 uncultured Neomegalonema sp. | reverse complement strand
GCCGCGTTAACACGAATTAAGAGTTATCTCGATTACGGTGCGTATACGCCTATTCAGGTCGCGGCTTCGGCAGCGTTGAACGGGCCTCAGGAATGTATCGAGGAAATTCGAGCGGTCTACAAAGGGCGCCGTGACGTGCTGGTTGAAAGTATGGGTCGTGCGGGATGGGATATCCCTCCGCCACCGGCGACGATGTTTGCTTGGGCCAAGGTGCCGCCCGCGTTTGCGCGGCTGGGATCGATGGGCTTTTCGAAGATGCTGTTGACCGAAGCAGAGGTCGCGGTGTCTCCGGGTGTTGGATTTGGCGAATACGGCGAGGGCTATGTGCGCATTGGTTTAGTTGAGAACGAACAACGCATCCGGCAAGCGGCTCGCGGCGTTCGCAAAGTGATGGAAAACGCTGACGCTCTGATGGCGAAGTATGAAGAAAACTTGGAGGCAGCGCAGTGATCCGCATTGGCGTAGCAGGACTTGGCACGGTTGGCGCTTCGACGCTTGATCTCTTGATGAACCACAACGCGCGCGTCGCTGCGCGTGCCGGTGTCGAACTGGCTGTGACGGCGGTTTGTTCGCGCGATAAGACGAAAGATCGCGGCGTTGATTTGTCTGGGGTGACTTGGTTCGATGATCCTGTTGCACTCGCATCGTCTGACGATGTTGATATGTATCTTGAGTTGATTGGCGGCTCTGATGGCGTGGCAAAGGCCAGTGTTGAGGCCGCGCTGAAAGCGGGCAAAAAGGTTGTCACCGCGAACAAAGCCATGCTCGCGCATCATGGCGCGGCACTATCGGCTTTGGCTGAGGCGACACCCGGTGCTTCGATCCATTACGAGGCCGCAGTTGCGGGCGGTATCCCGGCGATCAAGGCGCTGCGGGAAGGCATGACTGCTAATGAGGTTACGCGCGTCTCCGGTATTCTGAATGGCACTTGCAATTACATCCTGACTGAGATGGAAGAGACTGGCGCTGCGTTTGGTGATGTTCTCGCGGACGCTCAGCGGCTTGGGTATGCCGAGGCTGACCCCGAGGCGGATGTTGGCGGATTTGATGCGGCACACAAGCTCGCACTGATGGCGGCCATCGCTTTTGGCCAAGAAATCGATTTCGGTGCGGTTGAGATCACCGGCATCGAAAGCGTGGCGGCAGAAGACATCGAGGCCGCCGGTGAGTTGGGCTATCGCATCCGATTGTTGGGCGTGGCCGAAATGACTGATGCGGGCGTGTCTCAACGTATGCGCCCTTGCCTGACTCCGAAGAACTCGCCGCTTGGTAAAATCGAAGGCGTGACCAATGCGGTTCTGATCGAGGGCGATGCCATTGGCTCGACCATGTTGATCGGACCGGGCGCAGGCGGAGGTCCAACGGCCAGCGCGGTTGTTGCCGACGTCGTCGATGCGGCACGCGGGAACAGCCCGGCGACATTTGGACTTTCGAAATCAACGGGGCAGAGTGCCTCGAACCCTGCGCCAACAGGCGGGGATCATGGGGCGTTTTACCTTCGTCTTTCTCTCGCGGATCGTCCTGGTGCTTTGGCCGAGGTCGCGTCGACGCTGGGCGCGGAGGACGTTTCGATCCACCGTATGCGTCAGTACGACCACACGGGTGAAGCCGCGCCGGTCTCCATCGTGACTCACGAAACCGGCGAACAAAATCTCAACCGCGCCATTGAACGGATCGCTGCGCTTGATGTGTCAGTCGCGCCGCCCGTTTCCATGCGCATTGTTAGTATTTGACGCCTTATCGATTGGAATTTCGAACATGACATTTTCTCCCGAAGCTCAATTTAAAGACCGGATGCTCTCGCTTGGTTTGGCGCGGGTTTCAGAAGCCGCCGCCATTGCGTCGGCGAAACTGATTGGACGTGGCGATGAGAAAGCCGCAGATCAGGCCGCTGTGGATGCGATGCGGACACAGCTCAATCTTCTGAATATTCGAGGTGTCGTTGTCATCGGGGAAGGCGAGCGCGATGAAGCGCCGATGCTGTATATCGGTGAGGAAGTGGGTCGCGGCGAGCCGGACGCACCTGAAGTCGACATTGCGCTTGATCCGCTGGAGGGCACCACGCTGACGGCAAAAGCGATGCCGAATGCGTTGGCGGTCATTTCGATGGGCGGACGCAATTCGATGCTGCATGCGCCGGACGTCTATATGGACAAGTTGGCGATTGGACCCGGATATGATGAGGGCGTTGTGACGCTCGATATGTCTCCGGCTCAGCGTGTTGAAGCGTTGGCCAAAGCCAAGGGCTGTAAGCCCGGCGAGATCACCGTCTGTATGCTGGAGCGTCCACGACACCGCGATATGCTGACTGAGCTGCGCGGGACTGGGGCGTCTGTTCAACTTATCACCGATGGCGATGTGGCAGGGGTGATCCACTGTGCCGAGTCCAGCAAGACCGGAATTGATATGTATATGGGCTCAGGCGGCGCACCGGAGGGTGTTCTCGCCGCGTCCGCTTTGAAATGTATGGGCGGACAAATTCATGGTCGGCTGACCTTCCGCAATGATGAAGAACGAGACCGCGCGATCAAAGCGGGGATCGAAGACTTCGACAAGATTTACACCCGCGACGATATGGTCCGCGGTGACGTGATCTTTGCCGCAACCGGTGTGACCGATGGTTCCGTCGTCAAAGGCGCGCATCGGGTTGGGAACTTTCTTGAGACCGAAACAATTTTGATGCGTTCGAAAACCGGCTCCCTGCGCCGCCTGATCTATCAAAGCCCGATTGACGATTGAGTTTCGACTGAAGGCCGTTCAATCGAACTCAAACCGCATGGCGCGCGGTTTGGGGGGAAGCGGCGGAGCGAGCGCTGAGTCTTCTTCGGTCAGTGCTGCCAGTTCTGTCTCAGGCTCGATGTCTTCGGGTTCTTCGCTTTCGATTTCCTCATCCGGCTCTTCGAGCGCGAGGTCTTCTTCTTCGGGTTCACCGTTATGGAGGCGGCGCTCGGCGGCTTCGGCTTCTTCAGCCGCTTTTTCGGCGGCGACGCGTTCTTGTTCCTCTTTGAATTTCCAAGCTGCGCCTTTGCCGACTTTGTAAATCGTCGGCATGTTCTCCATCACGGTGGCGGCGTCTGTGAAGTCTTCGCCATAATCCACCAACTCGTCGAGGTTGGCGAGGATCGGATTGCTGCCCCATAGCACCCTTAACGCACGCCGACGCAGGCGATCGGGAATCGCCTGTTTCATGAACACGCTGAAATCGTCTCCGGCCTTCATCGCGTCGGGATCGGGGAGTTTGTATTTAACCAACAGCTCGGAATCGGTCAGTTCAGAATCGGGTTTCTCGGATTTCGCGGGGACATCATCGACCGTTTCTTCAATCGTTTCGATTTGGTCATCGATTTCTTTGGTCGTCGCTGTTTGTGCCTCTGCTTGTTTTTCGCGCTTAAGGCGAGACCAGCGGGTGGTGAAATCCTCTTTCCGTGTCGGCATGTCAGTGAACCGATTTTGGTTTGAGGCTTCCCGGCGCACGGTAGACATCGGCGTCTTGGCGAATGCGGGCGTCACCTCTGCCATCTTCGACCTGTTCGGACCAGTCGCGGCGCTTTCGTTTGATGAACTCTTCTTCGACATGGTGAGCGTCCGTAAACTCACGAATCCAAGCAATTAGACCGGGCGGCGCCAAGACCGGTTCAACAATTTCCTCGCCGGAATCGAGGTAATCTTGCGCCTCAAAGGCCGATGCGGTAACGGCAAATGGTTCGACGTCGTGGGGGTGATCGGCATCTTCCGCTGGGCGCAAAATGACGTAAACACTGGGTGGTTCCATCGTGAGAGTCGTCAGGTAAGCCTCTGTTTCCTTTCGATGAAGTTCGAGGGTGAGGGTGCTGGCATGGTACTCGGTCGTGCCATCTTCCTCGCGCATCACCTGCCAATCCGCCGGCCCAGCGCCCGGTAGGACAGCCGTCGGCGTCCAATGCCACTTTGCCCAGCGCGTTACCCCCGGTGACCGGCGCAAAACGACACCGATGGGAATCGATATTTGACGAGGCATTGATGCAGTCACTTGAAAAACCTTATCAAAATTCATGTCGTGTTGCGGGCCAACATGAGGCTAGGGTTGCTCAACGAGTCGAAAAACCCAAGGAAAATGTCAGGTGGGGGTGCGCCGATGACCGAGGCGAAGCCAAAATTGCTGCTTTGTGACTGCGAAGGATCGATCAAAACCGATCAAGCGGCCGTATGCGGTGCGTGCTCGTTTGCGGGCGAGGCATCGTTCCATACTTCGCTGTGCCAGACGGAAATGGGTGCGGTGGCCGAGGCGCTTGCGCAGGGTGATTTGATCGTTGCTTGCGCACAAGAAGCCGCGCGCTTTGATGATATTGCTGATGAAGTCGAGGGCGATGCCGCATTGTCGACTGTCGACATTCGGGATCGTGCGCTGTGGTCGGACGAGGGTGAACAAGCGACGCCCAAGGTTGCCGCTTTGCTGGCAGAACAAAATTGGAGTGGCCGGGTCACCGGCTCAATCGACCTTGAAAGCGAAGGCGTGTGCCTCGTCTACGGTCCCGGCGAAGTCGCGATGGCGGCTGCCGATGCGTTGTCGGAATCGCTGACCGTTACCGTGATGCTCAGCGAAGAGGGCGATGCGTTGCCGCGCTGGGATTCAGTTTATCCCGTGCTGAAAGGCTCCGTGCGCCGGGTAACAGGGCATCTTGGCGCGTTTGAGGTCGTCGCTGATGGTGTCGCCGAGGCTTTGTCCGGCGGCAGAGGCGGGTTCGCTTTTGACGCGGCCAAAGATGGCGGGCGCTCGCAATGCGATGTTGTTGTTGATCTTTCTGGCAATCCGCCCCTCGTTCCTGCGCACGGTAAGCGCGATGGATACTTGCGTGCTGACCCTAACGATGCGGCGGCTGTAGCCACAGTTCTCAGACAGGCTGCGGCGTTCGTTGGGACGTTCGAAAAGCCCTTGTACATCGATTTCCACGCGGACCTTTGTGCGCATTCCCGCTCTGGCCAACAGGGTTGCACACGCTGCCTTGATGTCTGCCCAACAGGGGCCATCACTCCGGACGGGGAGA
>CAZXMX010000234.1:0-5091 GCA_964641645.1 uncultured Neomegalonema sp. | reverse complement strand
CTACCGGGTGCCAAAGCTTCAATCGTTGCGCTGACATCCGGCCCTGCTGTCGGGTACAATTCCTCCGGTTTGACGAACGGTGCGTTGATTTCAAGGATTCGCCAAACCTCAACCTCACCAATTTTACAAAGCATCGCGCCCTCCTAATATTCTCAAAATATTGCGCCGAATTTCGCTCAAACCATTCGAACCTTCCAAACAAACCTCGTATTTTCAATCCACAGCCTCTTTGGTCGCCGCGTCTAGCGCCATCTCAAGCACACGGGCGACATGAAGTGCTTCACGTCCCCCGAAATCTGCGATTTGGTGGCGGCAGGAGGTTCCGTCGGCAACGACCAGAGCGCCCTCCGGTGCGGTACGCACCGCTGGTGAGAGGGATTGCTCGGCCATCGCCTTCGAGACGTCGTAAGTCTCAGCTTGGTATCCGAATGCTCCTGCCATGCCGCAGCAGCTCGACTCGATTAGTTCGACGGACAGATCCGGAATCAACGCGAGTACTTTTTGAACCGGCGCCATGACGTCATGCGCTTTTTGGTGGCAGTGGCCGTGGAGCAGAGCGTTCGTCGCGATGGGGGCGAGCGTAAGATTGAGATTTCCAGCATCAGCTTCGGCGGCGAGAAATTCTTCGAACAAAACGACTTTTTTGCCGGTTTCAACGGTCCATCCGGCATCTTTCAATCTTGGCGCCTCATCTCGAAATGTGAGAATGCAAGATGGCTCAAGACCAACCACCGTTGCGCCTTCAGCGATGCGCGGTATGAGGACGTCGGCAGCTCGCGCCATCTCGGCGGCGGCTTCGGTCACAAGGCCAGCCGAGAGGTAAGTCCGACCACAGCAGAGCGCGCGGGCAGACTCGGGAGCGGCAACCTCCACGCTGTACCCAGCAGCAGTGAGAACACGCATGGCTGCACGCAAATTATCCGGCTCGAAGTGGCGGTTGAAAGTATCGGCCCACAGGATCACGGTTCGGCTGTCTTGGCCTGTCGCTCGCTCGGAAGAGGTGCCGTCGAACGGTTTTTGCCACCGAGGTAATCGACGCTTGGCGCTCAGCCCCAGCATGCGTTCTGTCAACCATGCGAATCCCGGCACCGTGTCTCGCGCATTGGCGACCCATCGGAACCGAGAGAGAAACGAGGCGTAACGCGGCAAGTGCGCGACCATCTTGTCTCGTATCGAAAGACCGTGTTTTGAAACCCGTGCCGCCAAAACCTCTGTTTTCATCGCGGCCATGTCGACGGACATTGGGCATTCGCGTTTGCAAGCCTTGCACGAAACGCAAAGCTTCATTGTCTCGGTCATTTCATCGCTAGAGAGCGCGTCCTCGCCGAGTTGTCCCGTCAACGCCAGCCGCAGCGTGTTCGCCCGTCCACGTGTCACATCGCGCTCGTCGCGTGTGGCACGATAGCTGGGGCACATCGCGCCGCCTTCGAGTTTTCGACATGCGCCGTTGTTGTTGCACATCTCCGCTGCCCCAACGAGACCACCCGGCCAATCGCTCCAATCGAAGGCCGTATTGACAGGCTGGCGTGCATATTCCGGTGGGGTCCGGAAAAGAGAACGGTCATCCATTTTTGGTGGCCGCACGATTTTGCCAGGATTAAGGATGCCATCGGGGTCGAACCGATCTTTGACTGCTTCGAAAGCGCGCACGATACGAGACCCGAACATCTTTTCGTGAAATTCGGATCGCACAATGCCGTCGCCATGCTCTCCCGAATGGCTGCCCTTATATTCGGCCACCAGATCGAACGCCTCTTCGGCGATCGCGCGCATCTGCGTCGCGCCAAGCTCCTCTTTCAAGTTCAACACCGGACGCACGTGGAGCAAACCGACTGAGGCGTGTGCGTACCAAGTTCCGTCCGTGCCATGCTTGCGGAAGACGGCAGTCAACCGCTCGGTAAAATCCGCCAGATGTTCTAGCGCGACAGCGCAGTCTTCCACGAAGGAGACCGGCTTTCCCTCTGCCTTCATCGACATCATGATGTTGAGGCCTTGAGTCCGGACGCCCCAAATGCGCGCCTGAAAGGCGGGGTCCGTTGCCTCTACGACACCGCCCGGCTTCTTGCCTGCGTCATCAAAAGAAAATCCCAGATCAGCCATGAGATCGTGCAAGCTTGCGAGCCTTCGCGCATTCTCGGTGAGATCGTCCTCAGCAAATTCAACGAGCAACAAAGCCGCTGGTTCACCGCGCACAAATTCATCCACGATAGGACGGAACTGTGGAATGTCGCGACCCAGCGCGATCATATTATGATCGACCAGTTCGACCGCGACGGGTCCGAGCTTTACGATGTGTTGCGCGGCGTCCATCGCAGCATAGAAGGTCGGAAAATGACAAACACCGAGTGCCTTTTGGCCAAGAACAGGTGAGAGCTGCAACTCAACCCGTTCGGTCAGTGCCAGCGTTCCCTCCGACCCGACGAGCAAGGTCGAAAGATTGATCGGAGCATTTCCCGGAGTCAGCGCGTCGATATTGTATCCGCCAACCCGCCGTGCGGTTCGTGGAAGGCGTGCGGCGATCTCTTCAGCTTCACGGGCTCCAAGTTCGCTCAACTCAGTGCCGAGCGCGTCACTTTGATCGACCGGTCCGAAATGTCGCTTCGTTCCGTCCGCCATCATCGCGCTGAGAGAGCGAACGTTGTCACGCATCATACCGTAGCGGATGGAGCGCGAACCACACGAATTGTTCGCGGTCATGCCGCCGATGGTGGCACGCGAGGCTGTTGAAACGTCGACAGCGAACCAAAGTCGATCGGCTTTCAGTTTCCGATTCAGTTCATCCAGAACCAATCCGGGTTCTACAACCGCCGTTTGCGACTCGGTGTCATACTCAAGCACCCGATTGAGGTGCTTCGAGAAGTCGATGATAATGCTGTCATTGATCGTTTGGCCGGCCTGCGATGTCCCGCCTCCCCGCGCGGTGACGGGTATTCCAGCATCGCGAGCCATCGACAGAGTCGCTTCGACATCACTCCAGCGACGTGGCACGACCACGGCCCTTGGCATGATCTGATAAATGGATGCATCGGTGGCATAACGCCCACAGTCATACGGGTTTGAGAGCACGTCACCCTCAATCTCTTTCCGCAAATTCGTCAGCATCGTTGGCTCGGACATGCGGTTTTCGCTTGACTGCAAATTGAATACAAAATTCATTAAACGCCTTGATCGCGCCAAATCAAGCCTAGCAAGCGAGGCTGCACTGAATGAAATCCGGTCGCCATTTTCTGCAAATTCCTGGGCCAACCAATACGCCTGATCGGGTGCTACGTGCGATGCACCGAGCCGTCATGGATCATCGCGGACCGGACTTTGGCGTCTTTGCGAAGGGCGTACTGGACGACTTGAAAGCGATTTTTAAGACGCAGAACCACGTCTTTATTTATCCGGCTTCGGGTACGGGTGCGTGGGAAGCGGCGCTCGTCAATACCCTTGACCCGGGCGACTCGGTCTTGATGTATGAGACTGGTCAGTTCGCGACGCTTTGGAAGAAGATGGCCGAGAAATTGGGATTTGAGCCCATTTTCATGCAAGGCGATTGGCGCTCGGGTGCCAGTGCCGATGCCATCGCTGAACAGCTCAAGGCCGATACGAACCATGCGATCAAGGCCGTCTGTGTCGTCCATAATGATACCTCGACTGGTATTACGTCAGATATTCCTGCCGTCCGCCGTGCAATGGACGATTCTGGCCATCCTGCTCTGCTTATGGTCGATACCATCTCGTCGCTGGGATCAATCGATTTTCGGACGGACGAATGGGGTGTCGATGTTGTGGTCGCCGGATCGCAAAAAGGCTTGTTGCTACCGCCCGGGCTATCATTCAACGCGGTGAGCGAGAAAGCGCTTGCCGTTGCAAAAGCCGGGGGCGCAAAGCGCTCTTACTGGGACTGGCATGATATGACCGGGCCAAACGAGAGCGGCTTTTTCCCGTACACACCAGCAACGACGCTGCTCTATGGCCTCCGCGAAGCCATCGATATGCTCCAAGAAGAGGGGCTGGAGAACGTGTTCGCCCGCCACGCGCGGCACGGAGAAGCAACTCGGCTTGCTGTTCAGGCGTGGGGCTTAGAAATTCTTTGTCAGGATCCAGCGCTTTACTCCAATGCGCTTACCGCCGTTGTAATGCCGAACAACAAGGGTGCAGATGCCCTGCGCAAGACGATCTTAGACGGCTTCGACATGTCTCTTGGGACGGGCCTGAACAAGATTGCTGATCGCGTCTTTCGGATCGGACACTTGGGCGACTTTAACGATCTGATGTTGATGGGAACGCTCTGCGGTGTTGAAATGGGAATGCAACGCGCCGGGGTCGAACACGACAAAGGCGGCGCGCAAACCGCCATGGACTTCCTTGCTAAGACCACCATCGAGAACATGGAGGCGAAAGCAGCAGAATAAATGCGAGCCGGGATCAACTTGGTCGCCATTACAAAATCAACGGGAGGAAACGTTATGACGATCAAAGGAATGCTCGCGGGCGCTATTGCGCTTGGCATGTTTGGCGGCGCGGTTCAGGCTGCTGAAACGTTGAAATTTGGCCATGTCGGAAAGCCGGGGTCGCTGTTCGAATACAGTGTGAACACATTTGCAGAATGCGCGAACGCTGCCCTTGGCGATAAGGGCGAAGTCCAAACGTTCGGATCTTCGCAACTTGGCAAAGACAAAGAACTCCTTCAGAAACTCAAGCTGGGACAGGTTGACTTCGCGCTGCCGTCGTCGGTGATGTCGTCGGTTTCCGATGAGTTCGGTATCTTTGAGATGCCCTATATCATTCAAGACCGCGATCATATGCGCCGCGTTCAAAAAGCGCTGGGTGGAACGTTCCAAGACGCGGCCAATGCAAAAGGATATCGCATTCTCGGCTACTTCGAGAATGGCTTTCGCAACATCACCAATAACACGCGCCCGATCAACGTCCCTGCGGATTTAGAAGGGATCAAGTTGCGCACTCCAAAAGGGGCTTGGCGCGTCAAGATGTTCAAACTCTACGGCGCCAACCCCACGCCGATGTCCTTCTCCGAAGTGTTCACCGCACTGCAAACGGGCGTGATTGACGGGCAAGAAAATCCCTACGCGCAAATTGCCTCCG
>CAZXMX010000233.1:0-5173 GCA_964641645.1 uncultured Neomegalonema sp. | reverse complement strand
AGGACGGGTATCTGGGCGAGAAGGGCCTGATCCCACTAACCGAAGACGAAGCAGCCGAGGTACAGGACACGGTTTCAAACCTCAGCCCGCTCGCACTCTAAGCTACTAAAGCCCAATCCGGCGCCTCCCGGCGTCGGATTACCCCGCTCATCGGAAAAGCCGCCATGTCAGATCAATCCGACATCATTCTGTCGAGCCGAAGCGGCAAGAATCAGTTCATCGACTCCGGCGTTCGCGTTGTTCTGATCGCCTGTGCCTTGGTAGCCGTCGTCACGACAATCGGGATTGTCGCGTCACTGCTGTTTGAATCTCTGCGGTTTTTCCAACAAGTCCCCCTGACAGACTTTCTCTTCGGCCTTGACTGGAGTCCGCAAACCGCTCTGCGCTCAGATCAAGTTGGCTCGTCCGGCGCTTTTGGCGCGGTTCCACTCATCGTCGGAACATTGCTCATTAGCGCCATTGCGATGGCAATCGCTACGCCCCTCGGCCTGATGTCCGCCATCTATCTTGCGGAGTATGCCAGCGACCGGGCCCGCGGTATCATCAAACCCCTTCTTGAACTCCTCGCGGGTATCCCGACAGTCGTGTACGGCTTTTTTGCCGCGCTCATCGTCGCGCCAATGCTGCGCAATGGCGGTGACAGTCTTGGTTTTGAAATTTCATCTGAGAGCGCATTGGCCGCCGGACTAACAATGGGCGTGATGATTATTCCGCTCATCTCGTCTCTCTCGGATGATGTCATCAATGCGGTACCGCAGTCCTTGCGCGATGCGTCCTACGGTCTCGGCGCAACACAGGCGGAAACCATTAAGCAAGTGATTTTACCCGCCGCCATCCCGGGGATCGCAGGCAGCCTGCTTCTTGCAACATCGCGCGCCATTGGCGAGACGATGATCGTCGTTATGGCCGCTGGCCTTGCTGCCAATCTGACTGCCAATCCATTTGAAGCCGTGACAACTGTAACCGTTCAGATCGTCACGCTGCTGACCGGAGATCAGGAGTTCGACAGTGCGAAAACACTCTCGGCCTTCGCGCTTGGGCTGTTGTTGTTCGTGATTACGCTCTGCCTCAACATTATCGCCCTGCAGATCGTCGACCGGTACAAGGAACAGTATGACTGATCCCGATACAATATTGCGCCGCGAAGGATCGAAGCGCCACAAAGCCGAGTCCCGTTTCCGTGCCTACGGCATGATCGCCATCGCCATTTCACTGGCTTTTCTATTCATCATGATCGGCTCAATCGTGATGCGCGGAACCGGTGCGTTTCAGCAAACCTTCGTGCAAGTCGAGGTCACACTGCCTTCCGAAAAGCTCGACCCAGAAGGCACTGGCGACCCGGATTTACTTCGCAAAGCACGTTACGGATCACTCTTGAAATCGGCCCTCCGCGACCGCTTTCCAGAGGCAAAGTCACGCGCCGATAAAAGGTCACTTTATCGGTTGGTCAGCTCAACCGCCGAGTACACAATCCGAGATGAAGTCACCGCCAATCCCTCCCTCGTTGGTGGCCAGCATAGTTTCTGGATACGCACATCCAGTGACGTGGATCAATTCATGAAGGGAACCATCGACGGCTCGCTCGATGAAAGCCAACGCCGCGTCAACGATCTACAACTTGGTTGGATCGACAGCTTGTCGGAAGCGGGCCAAATCGAAACCCGTTTCAACACACAGTTTTTTACGGGCGGCGACTCGCGTGAACCCGAGCAAGCGGGTATCTTGGGTGCCATTACCGGCTCGGCTCTGACCCTGCTGATCTGCTTTTTGCTGTCATTTCCGATGGGTGTCCTCGCGGCGGTTTATCTCGAAGAATTTGCCGCCAAAGGCCGCATTAATCGCATCATCGAAGTCAATATCAACAATCTCGCCGCCGTACCCTCCATCGTCTACGGGTTGCTCGGTCTCGCGATTTTCCTAAATTTCTTTGGGATGCCACGCTCAACACCTTTGGTTGGGGGCATGGTCCTCGCCTTGATGACGCTTCCGACCATCATTATCGCCTCGCGCGCTTCCTTGCGCGCCGTTCCACCCTCGATCCGCGAGGCCGCTTTCGGCCTTGGTGCCAGCAAAGTCCAAACGACATTCCACCACGTTGTCCCCCTCGCTATGCCCGGCATGCTTACCGGGTCGATCATCGGCATGGCGCAAGCCTTGGGCGAGACAGCCCCGCTGCTGATGATCGGCATGGTGGCCTTTATCGTCGATATCCCCACAGGTGTCGTCGAGGCAGCAACCGTCCTCCCGGTTCAAATCTTCCTTTGGGCGGACAGTCCCGAGCGCGGTTTCCTGGAAAAAACGTCCGCCGCAATCCTCGTCCTCTTGGGTTTTCTCATCATCATGAATCTTGCGGCGATCTATCTGCGCCGTCGACTTGAAATTCGTTGGTAAGGGCCGATGGCAATAATCGAACAAACCGCCAATTCCGAGACGTCGATCCTAAAGGTCAGGAACGGACAAGTCTTCTACGGCGAGAAGCAAGCGATCATCGACGTCGATGTTGATATCGAAGCGAACGCAGTGACAGCTTTTATTGGCCCCTCCGGTTGCGGCAAAAGCACCTTGCTGCGCTGCCTCAACCGTATGAATGACGTCATTCCGATCTGCCGCGTCGAAGGCTCATTCGAACTGGGCGGTCAGGACATCTACGCCCCCGACGTTGATGTCGTCTCGCTGCGACAACGTGTTGGCATGGTCTTCCAAAAACCAAACCCGTTTCCAAAATCCATCTTCGATAATATCGCCTACGGCCCAAAAATCCACGGCCTCTCCAAGGCGAAAGCCGACATGGAGCAAATTGTCGAGAAAAGCTTGACCCGCGCGGGCCTCTGGGACGAAGTCAAAGATCGCCTCCATCAACCGGGAACCGGGCTATCCGGCGGACAACAGCAACGCCTCTGCATCGCGCGCGCTATTGCTGTCGAACCCAAAGTCATCTTGATGGATGAGCCGTGCTCGGCACTCGACCCAATCGCTACCGCCACCATTGAGGCGTTGATTGATGAGTTGCGGGAGAAGTACACGATCGTCATCGTGACGCACTCAATGCAACAGGCGGCGCGTGTGTCGCAAAAAACGGCATTTTTCCATCTGGGTGAGCTGGTTGAATTTGGAACCACGGAACAGATATTCTCCGCACCAACCGAAGAGCGCACGCAAAACTACATCACCGGTCGCATCGGCTGACGCAAAGGGACAAGACCATGTCAAACGCACATATCGTCAAGTCATTCGATGAAGAATTGTCGCGGATCGAGAACCTAATTTTGGAGATGGGCGGCATCGTCGAGACCCAGATCACTGAATGTGTCCAAGCACTTTGTGGACGCGATGAAGAATTGGCGCAAAAAGTCCGGACAGACGATAAGTCCGTTGATGCGCTTGAAACGAAAATTGACGAATTGACGCTCCGCACCTTAGCCCTGCGTCAACCGATGGCACGCGATCTTCGCAGTGTGATCTGCGCGCTTAAGGTCGCGAGCAACCTTGAGCGCATCGGCGATTACGCCAAAAATATCGCTAAACGATCCATTGTCCTGAACGATGCGACTCGTATCGTCTCAGCGGAAAAGACCATCAAGCGAATGGGCAACATGGTGCAGGTTATGGTCGCTGATGCGCTCAACGCCTATGTCTCGAAAGACGTTGCGATGGCGGATGAATTGCTGCTGCGCGACGAAGAAGTCGATCACATGCACAACACGCTGTTCCGCGAATTGCTGACCTACATGATGGAAGCCTCGCACAACATCACGCCCTGCATGCACATGCTGTTCATCGCGAAAAACCTTGAACGGATGGGCGATCACACCACAGCGATAGCCGAGCAAATCCACTACGTCGCCACGGGCTCGATCCCCGAGGATAACCGTCCGAAGAGTGACGTCACCAGTCAGATCGCTGGGTAATCGAACCATGTCGGACACCGCTGTATTGAAAGTACTGGTCGTCGAAGACGAGGCGGCGCAGCGTGAAATGTTGATCTATAACTTCGAGAGCGCAGGCTATCGCGCCCTCAGTGCCGTTGACGGCGACGAGGGTCTGCTGGTCGCACGCGAGGAAAAACCTGCCCTGATTATCCTAGACTGGATGATGCCCGGCCTCTCCGGCATCGACCTGTGCCGCGAATTGAAACGCGATAAGGATCTACGCGAGACGCCGATTTTGATGCTAACGGCACGCGGCGAAGAAGCCGATAAAGTGCGCGGCCTTGATAGCGGCGCGGATGATTACCTCGTAAAGCCATTTTCTATCGCAGAACTGCTTGCCCGCGTTCGCGCCATGCTTCGCCGCGCCCAACCCGGCTCCGACGGTGACTTGATCGAACACGGTGACATTTCCATCGATCCTCAGAAAGTCCGTGTCTATCGGGATGGCGCGAGCATCGAGCTTGGCCCCACGGAATACCGCCTCTTGAACGTCCTCATAAGTCGCCCAGGCCGTGTTTGGAGCCGCGATCAACTGTTGGAACGCGTCTGGGAAGGCAATCTCGAGATCGAGGAACGCACCGTCGATGTCCACATCGGACGCCTGCGCAAGGCTCTGCACCAGAAAGCCAAGCCCGATCCAATCCGAACCGTCCGCTCTGCAGGTTACGCGTTGGAATTCGACACTGGGTCCGAAAAAACGGATTGATTTAAGGGCACTGAATAAGAGTATCGGCGTGGAGCGTGTAAGACGCTGGGCCTCATAAAGATAAGCCACTCAACAGTGAATTTGCGAGCGGTTGCGATATTTTCGTTAGAGACCCCTAGCCTATCATGCATGTGGTTCTTGGTTGACGTTCGTGCGGTGCCATAAGATCTGAAAGGATTCGACATGATGTAAGTCGATCTGGCTGCAACGCACACCGGTAATGAAATCAGATACTTTATAATGAACGTCGCGGCGCTCGTGATTAGTGGCGTCGTTCGACAATGTTGCGGTAATAGAATACTCACCGAGTTTAATACTCTGGTGCGGCAACATGATCGCGCCGATCTGATCGCGAAGTTTAAGCGCGATTTTTCGGTTGCGCGCTGGCCCCACGCTGTCAGTATCCAGCCCACTGACGCGATACAGGGGCCATAAGCGCCGGCCTCGTTAGCTTCTCCAACAGACCTTTGTTGATACGGCGGATATGGGAATGCTTATGCGGCGTCGCGGCTTGGAGTTTCGTCCCCATGGGTTCCGG
>CAZXMX010000232.1:0-5230 GCA_964641645.1 uncultured Neomegalonema sp. | reverse complement strand
TCAACGACGGCAGCACCGCTTTTGAAAGCAGACAAAGACGACAGCTTTGCGGACCCGACCTCCGCTCCATTCTACGGCTCTCGTAGATCCATACTTCGCGAAACTGCGGTCTAACTCAAACTCATTGTTCTTCGAGTTTTGACAGGCCTAGAGCTGGCCCCTTAGCGCCTCGAACCGTTTACGCTGAAGGCCGCGCGGTTTGAAGCCGTCGATGGCGGCGCGGTTTACGCTGGGGTCTTCAACAACGATCATTCCGATCATGCCAACGGCAAAGTGCGGACGCGATTTGTAGAGATAGATGCCCGGTGCGGTGACGGTGATCCGCGCCTCGCTGTTCAGCGGAGCCTCCCACGGGACGCCTCCCTCGGGAACGATGACGCTGGCTGTGGCGTGGCCGCCGTCTTCGGGGATGAACAAGACCGTATCGCCGACGTTGGCCCGAACCAGCGAAGGTTCGAACGCCATGCGCGTGCCGTCGCTGCCTTGGTTGAGCATCTTGACCACATGTTCAGCGGCCATCGCAGGGGCCGCCGTCAGGGCGAGGGCAGCAGCAAGCATCAATCGTTTCATTCCGGTCATCCTCGGGTCTTCCATCGGAGGGTCGAATCGCGTCGCCCTGGTTGAGAAAACTATATACGCCGATTGCGGCGAGAATAGCGGTGGCATTTTCGCGATCATTGTACAGGTTTTTTCCTGCGTGCTACCGCTGAACGCGAAGCGCATTTTGAGAGGTCGCCCGATATGAAAGTCGTCGTGTCTGAATTCATCGACGAGGCTGCGTTAGCCGGGTTCGACGGGGTTGCTGAGGTCGTCTATGGACCGGCGTTGGTCGATGATCGTGCGGGGCTGCTGGCGGCCTGCGCGGATGCGGATGCGCTGATCGTGCGGAACCGGACACAGGTTGATCGGGCAGTTCTAGATGCCGCACCAAAGTTGCGTGCCGTGGGGCGGCTGGGCGTGGGACTAGATAATATCGACATGGCGGCTTGTGCCGAACGCGGTGTGTCGGTGCGTCCGGCGAGCGGCGCCAATACGCTGTCGGTGGTCGAGTATGTGATCTCGACGGCTCTGACTTTGACGCGGGGTGCCTATGCTTCGAATGATGCGATGATGGCGGGCGCGTGGCCCCGTTCGCAGCTCATCGGCGGCGAGATTTCCGGCTTGACGATGGGGCTGATCGGGTTTGGAGAGATTGCCCGCGCGGTGGCGGAGCGGGCCACTGCGCTGGGGATGAAGGTCGCCGCTTATGATCCGCATCTGGCCGAGGACGATGCTGCTTGGGTTTCTGCTGAGCGTCTTTCGTTTGAGGAGGTTTTAGCGGCCGCAGATGTGCTGAGCCTGCATGTGCCGTTGACGGACGGAACGCGAAATTTGGTCGGGACAGCGGCGTTGTCTCAGATGAAGCCTGATGCGGTTCTGATCAATACGGCGCGGGGCGGCGTGGTGGATGAGGCGGCGCTGGCGACGGCACTGAACGCGGGGCGGTTGGGCGGAGCCGCGCTCGATGTGTTTGAGACCGAACCTTTGACGGCAGAGGCCGCGGCAAAGTTTGCGGGGATCGCCAACTTGATTCTGACGCCGCATATCGCGGGCGTGACGAAGCCGGGGAATGTTCGGGTGAGCGCCGTGACGGTGGCCAATGTGATCGAGGAACTGCAGCGCGCGTCTTAATCGTCACGCATGACACTGTTTGGTTTTCTTACCGCTGCCACACCAACACGGTGCGTTGCGTTGGGTTTGGTAAAGCGGGAGTTGCTCGCCGTCGACATAGAACCACAGGCCTTTCTCACGGATGAAACGCGAGCGCTCGTGCATTTGGCCGATCTCGGTTGTCGTTGCGGTCGACGATAACATGCTCAGCGGTTTCTTGCGGAACGCGGCGGCAAACTGCACATGCCCCTCGGTGTCGCCCGCGCGGCCTTTCGTTGTTTCGACAATGGTGAGGTTAAGCCATTCGGTCGCGGCGATGCTTTGTTGTGTTTCGCTACGCTCGTTGGCTGAGTGCGCACTCGGGTGATGCGTTTCGATCAGGTAATCGACGGCCCCTTGGCAGAAAGCAGTAAAGCGCGAACGCATCAGCGCCTCTGCTGTGGGCGCACTCAAACTGCCGCTGATATAGGGCTGGCAGCAGGCGGCGAAGGGCGTGCCGGAACCACAGGGGCAAGGTGAAGTCATAGGGTCTCCGAATATCAAACGTTGTCGCTTGCTCTTAACGTGCCAGGCAACGAATAGCAGCCGGAATCGTCGATTCAGAGCGTTGACAGCGAGCGCTTGATGCAGTGTGGTTTTAGGTAAAGATCAAGTTTCTTGCGGAGGACGCGAAATGGCTTTGGATATGGCATCGGATGAAATCGCAGCCGTTTATGAGCGTGACGGGTTTGTCGTACCGATTGATGTCATCAGCGCCGCCGAAGCGCAGGCGGTTCGCGACGATCTGGAGGCCGCAGAGGCAGAGTTTGCGGATGACCCAGAAAAGTTCGCGCTACTGCACGGCTATCCCGACCGATTGCTCCCTTCGTTCGATGCACTGACGCGCCACCCGAAGCTGATCGCGGCGGCGTCTGCGGTTTTGGGACCGGACTTGATGGTCTGGAGCGCCAGCACGTTTATCAAAGAAGCCAACACCGACAAGATCGTCTCTTGGCATCAAGACCTGACCTATTGGGGATTGGATGATGCTGAAGAAACGACGTGTTGGGTCGCGCTGTCGACGGCCAGCAACGAGGCTGGCTGTATGCGCTTCGTCCCCGGCAGTCACAAGACAAAGATCGTGCCGCACAATGATACCTATTCGGAGGACAACTTGTTGACGCGCGGACAGGAGATCGCGGTTGAGGTCGATGAGAAAGACGCGGTGATAGCGGCGCTAGAAGCCGGACAAGCGTCAATGCATCACGGGCATCTGTTTCATGCCTCTGGTCCGAACACGACCGCCGACCGCCGTATCGGTGCCGCGATCCGGTATATCAAGCCGTCGATGAAACAGCATTCCGGTGACAAGTCGCTCGTTTCGTTGGTCGCGGGCGAAGATCGGTTCGGGCACTTCACTGTTGCGGGGCCGCCCAAGGGTCGGTTGACCGAAGAGGACTTTGCGCTCTGCCGGGCGGATAAAGCGATCAAGGATCGGGTGCTCTACGAATAACGCGGAGCGGAGGCTCGGCCCCCTTATCCGATTTGAGGTTTGCCGAGGGCGCGCCCGACAGCGGCGCAAACGAGGCTGGCGATGAGCGCGACCATGGCGAAGGCGATGAGGGCGAACTTTGCCACCGCGAAGGCGGAGTAGGGGAGCGCGAGCCAGTTCGCGAAACCCGTCGGGTTCGACAGCATGACAAAAGACCAGCCGTTCTCGATGGCATCACAGACGGCTCCGATCAGAGCTGCTGCGCTGGCCCAAAGGCAGATGCGCCGGCCCCAACTGCTCGGTCTGCTCAGGCGCGCGACCAAGGTGCCGAAGAACAAGCCCATGCAGGCGATGGCGAGGATGAATCCGAAGTCGATGAATTGCGTTTGCCAATACACATCAAGCGTTCCGGCCTCTTGCATCGTGGCGTAATAGCCTTTGACGGTGTCGCCGTTGAACGTGGTTTGGCCCGTGGCGTAATCGACAGGATGACCCGACGCCGCATAACTGGCGTCCAGTTTGCCCTTCACCCATTGAAAACCGGCAAACGTGGCGATGGCACAAAGGACGTGCCCGATCCACGGAAGCGATAGAATGCGATCAAAAGGCCGGAAGGTCATCGGTCTCTCCATTTGTATTCCTTGGAATATAAATATATTCTCTGGAATGGAATTGCAAGAGAAGAGGCGAAAATTTGTCTAAGCTGTCTCAGCCGATGGTGGCGGAATGTGCGACTTGGCTGTCGATTGTCTCGCAATTGTTCGGCACGCGCATGGGGGCATTGCTGGAACCGCATGGCCTGACGGTGGGGCAATTTGGGATATTGCATCACATCGTTCGCCATCCGCAGGAACAGGCGTGCCGCGTCTCGGACATCGCCGCCGCCGTTGAAGTGGGACAGCCCGCGGTGACCAAGGCGCTCGCGAAGTTTCAGACGATGGGATTGGTTGAGGTGCGCGCGAGTGCCAAGGACAAGCGTGCGAAGTTTGTCTCTGCGACCCCGACGGCGGGGAAGCTGTTGGGCCGGATTTATCAGGATATCGGCCCTGACCTCGCGCAGGTGTTTGGGGCCGTGGATGCGGATGCTGTGGAGTCGTTTCTAAAACAACTGAAACAGCTCGGCGCTTGGCTGGATGCGAACCGAGTGGGGGCGGGGGTTGATGAGTGATGTCGCAAACAGGCTGTTGACCACGCAGGGAGCGTGGCAGGGTTTTGAGACCGATTTCTGACGATGGGTTACGCTATGCCGCTGCATTTTGAACAAGCTGAATTTGAGGCGCGGATCGCGCGGGCGCAAACCGCGCTGGAGAGGGCAGGGCTGGATGCCATTCTGCTCTTTGCGCCTGAAAGCCATCTTTGGCTGACAGGATACGACACGTTCGGCTTTGCGATGTTTCAGTGCATGGTGCTGGATGCGAAGGGGCGGATTGACTTGCTCACGCGCGCGCCTGATTTGCGCCAAGCCCGGCACACGTCGATCCTTGACGAAGATCAGATTCATATCTGGACCGAGGTTGAAGGCGCGACACCTGCACAAGACTTAGCGAAGCTGTTGGCCGCACAGGGATTGACGGGCAAGCGGATCGGGTGGGAAACGCAGACCCCCGGCCTCACCACTTGGAACGGCGATATGGTCCGCGCAGCGATCCCAAATCTGGTCGAAGCCTCCGAAGTGATCCGCGAATGCCGCCGGGTGAAATCACCAGCGGAGATCGCGATGCACCGACGGGCGGGAGCGTTGTCAGATGATGCGCTGGACGCTGCGCTGGAGACGACGCGGGCGGGGGCATTCGAGGGCGACATTCTCGCGGCGATGCAAGGTGCTGTCTTTAAGGGTGGCGGCGATTATGCAGGGAACGAGTTTATTCTCGGGTCCGGTGCAGGTGCGCTCTTGTGCCGGTATTACTCTGGGCGGCGGACGCTGGATGCGCAGGATCAACTGACGCTCGAATGGTCCGGCGCGTATGCGCGCTATCACGCGGCGATGATGCGAACGTTGGTCATTGGCGAAGCGAATGATGCGCAGAAACATATGCACGCTTCGGCTGTTGAGGCGCTGGAGGCTTGCGAGGCCGCGATCCGTCCCGGTGACCCGATGGGCAACGTTTT
>CAZXMX010000231.1:0-5240 GCA_964641645.1 uncultured Neomegalonema sp. | reverse complement strand
GAGACTAGAGCCTGCGCTCTGTGAGCTGTCTGGCCTGTAGTTCGTTGACCAAAGATCGGAACATGTTTTCGACTTCTGGCACCAGCGTCGCAGCGATGCTTTTGCGTGCGATTTCGCGGCGCTCCTTTCGCTTGGACCTTGCGAACCAATCGTCGGCGTAACCCGAGAGGTCTTTTTCAATCTGCGCGGTTCCATAGGGGTAGGCATTGCGCACATCGAGTAAGATCGCTTTTGCTACACCTGCCGCTTTGACGGTGCGATCCGACAAAACTGTATCCCCCAATGTTGACAGTTTTATTTTAGCGAGCGGACGCTTGCGCTGTTTCTCCGCCATCCCCATCTCGTAGATCAAAACCGCATCAAGGTGCTGCCGCGCGGAACCGAGCCTGATCTTCGTCGGCAGATCACGGCCATTGTATTGCACGTGCCCATGCCGAGAGTTAAAGGCCTGAGACGCCGCCGGTGGCAGCGAGCCGCTGGTGAATTCCATGATGATCGGATCAACAGGCGTGAATGAACCAAAACCCGAGAAGCGGCTCGCCATCTCATTCCAAAGCGCCGCTTCGTCCTTTGGAATGGTTGTCACCCGCCCATCTTCAATGCGGGCCAGCCCAAAACGCGCAGGAAACCGAAGTAAAGGTTCAACCGCGGCCGCCTGACGAATGAGGTCGCTCTCAGAGGCGGCAACGATGGTCGCCTCGCCATATTCATCAGTCCGAACAGAACTGCTGGCCAACGCAACCGCGCCTGCAGGCTGCGAGGTCGGGAAACTCTTGAGATAATCAGCGCCTGACGTGGTTTGCACCGTATGGGCGCACCCGGCGATTGTGAGAGCGGCAAAGGCAGCGAAACAATAGCGTATCATAGCATTCTCCAAAAATGTGTATATTGCCCATTTATGAGGAATACGATCTTGACGTCAAGACAAAATGTGCGAAAAACCCATTATGAACTTTCACACCGCCCTGACCCGAGTTTTGCAACCGCTTGTCCGGCTGATGATCACGCGCGGCGTGACCTTCCCCGACTTGTCCGACCAGTTGAAGCCGATCTTTGTCCGAAGCGCCGAAGCGAATTTCGGGCTTGATGGCAAACGGATGACCGACAGCCGCATAAGCCTTTTGACGGGATTGCAGCGCCGGGATGTCAGAACCCACCGGGAAAACGACGGAACAACCGGTCCATCTCAGGAAGGGGCCGGACCTTTGCCACGGATCATCGCGCGATGGCTGTCAGACGAAGCGTGGTGCGATGGCGATAAGCCGCGTGTGCTTTCGCGCGCCGGTGACGGGTTGAGTTTTGAGGCGCTGGTCGGGTCGGTTAGTCGGGACATGCATCCTCGGACGCTGTTGGACGAGCTGGAGCGTCAAGGCGCAGTTTCGATTGAGGGCGAGGAAATCACGCTGTTGATCGAGAGTTATCTTCCGGGAGGCGATGCGGCAAAGCTCGATTATTTTGCCGCCAACCTCGGGGACCATTCGCAAGCCGCCGTCGCGAATTTGACGACAGATGAGCCGCCGTTCTTTGAGAGAGCGGTGCATTACAACCAGCTTTCAGATGAATCGCTCCTGGCCCTCGAAGCCTTGGCACGCGAAAAACAGCATGCGGTCATGAAGGAACTGAATGCCGAGGCCAACCGGCTTCAGCGAAAAGACAAGCGCAATCGAGAGGCCCGCGGACGTTTTCGATGCGGTGCGTTTATCTACGTCGAAAAATCTGAGGAGTCGGTGCGATGAGTAAGTTTGCCGTCATATCGGCGCTAGGGCTTTTCGCGCTCAGCGGATGTGCTGCTCCAACGCCGGCACCAACCCCAGAACCGATCCCGAATTGTGCCGTCCCCTCTGAAGACAGAACAACCGACGGCGGCTATGGCGGAACTGGAAACCTGCCAGAGGACTGCCCTCCCGAACCGCGTGCATAAAAAACCCCGGTCGCGAGACGACCGGGGCAATCATTTTCAGAATTTCGCGATGCGAAAGTTCTTAGGTGTAGAGCTTCGGTGCGCCGAGCTTGTCGTGAATCGCGTTACAGGTTTGCGCATCAATGCCCAGCGCTTTCGCAAGACCATCAAGATAACGGGCTTCATCTGCCGAATCGAGATCGATCGCCATGACCGACATCAAATAAGCCTGCTGCTCCATGCCTTGTGGGATGTCGCGAACAAGACCTTCGACATCGATCGGAGCGGAAAGCTCGTCGCGGACGAAAGCCATTTCATCTTGAGAAATATCGCCGAGATGGCCGAGAATTTTTTCTTTCTCGCCATCATCAATTTGACCATCGGATTTCGCGGCAGTCAGCATCGCACGCAGCATGACCTTCGCAGCATCTTCTTGAGATGGTGTCGGCGCTTGCTCTGGCTCACCGAAGTTCTCGAAAGCCGAGTTCAGCGCACCACCGAAGCCACCCTGTTGAGCTTGTGGAGGCGCACCTGCGCCGCCTTGCATCGCGTTACCGCCGCCAAGGCTGTCGAGCAAACCACCCAAGCCACCGCTTTGCTGAGCACCGTTGCCGCCGCGACCCGCAAGGATACTTCCGAGGCCACCCGCTGCCGCGCCGCCGCCCATGAGACCGCCGAGCATATCACCGATGCCGCCACCAGCTCTGCCTTGTTGGCCGCCCATCATACCGCCGAGCATTCCACCAAGACCACCACCGGCTTGGCCAGCGCCTTGCTGGCCCATCATGCCGCCGAGCATTCCGCCCAGTCCGCCGCCGCCGCCACTGGTACCGCCCTGCATCATTTTGCCGACGCCTTTAGCGACCATGACACCCATGCCGACTTTAGCCAGCGTTCCCATCCAACTCATATCTATCTCCACTTGAACGAACCACCCCGTCGGCGGTCGCAATCGCGCGCGATACTGCCCCCAGTGTGCGCGCCTGTCCATCTATGTGCTTGCCTAGGGAACGATCAGCAAGACGGCATAAAGAAAAAATTGTTCCGGGTGCGAAGAACTGCTGGATTCGAAGTCATTATTCAGCGCAATTTCGAAGCAACATTTACTATATATATCAGAGAATTATAGGCGATGATCTCACCTTTTCCTACCAGCAGCACAGTGGCATCAATAGATTTGCAACAAAGTCCCGCGGCATCGCGCAAAATCTCGGAATGCATGTTCGGTCTAGTGGCAACTAACGCCATGCGTGAAGCAGTCGCTCGTCTTGGAAATGCGGTTTTAAGCCTCAAGAACCGATGGAATATCGTCGCGCTGGGTCATCAGCCAATCCGGGCATGGTAGGCCTTTTTCTTTCAGGAAAGCCGGGTTGAACAGCTTGGACTGATAGCGCGTACCGTAGTCGCAAAGGATTGTAACAATGGTCTTTCCAGGCCCCAACTCGCGCGCCAATCGAATGGCTCCAGCGACATTGATCCCGGTGGAAAGCCCCATGCACAGCCCCTCGTTTCGCAACAGATCGAAAACGATGGGCATGCCTTCGCTGTCCGGTATTTGGTAGGGGTGATCCACCTTCAAACCCTCAAGATTGGCGGTAATCCGGCCCTGACCAATTCCTTCTGCAACCGAGCTTCCCTCGGCTTTTAGTTCACCATGGGCGAACCAATTATAGATCGCCGCGCCTTCAACATCGGCAAGACCAATCGACACACCTTTTGGTTGGAGAACCGATGCAATCCCGGCAAGCGTCCCGCCAGAGCCAACCGCACAGATAAAGCCATCAACCTTTCCGTTGGTCTGCTCCCATATTTCAGGCCCAGTGGTATCGATGTGGGCTTGCCGATTCGCGACATTGTCGAACTGATTGGCCCAAACGGCACCGTTCGGCTCGGTCTCGTTGAGTTTTAAGGCCAGCCGCTCAGAGTAACGGACGAAATTGTTCGGGTTTTTATAAGGTGCCGCCGGAACTTCGACCAATTCAGCACCCGCCAACCGCAAGGCGTCCTTTTTCTCATCAGTCTGCGTCTCAGGAATGACGATGACAGAGCGATAGCCCAGCGCAGCGCCAATGACAGCCAACCCAATCCCGGTATTGCCAGCGGTGCCTTCAACGATGGTTCCACCCGGACGGAGTGCACCGCTCGCCTCCGCATCTCGGATCATCGAGAGCGCGGCCCGATCTTTGACGGACTGCCCCGGATTCATGAACTCAGCTTTGCCGTAGATATCGCATCCGGTGACCTCCGATGCCTTCTTCAGGCGAATCAAGGGGGTGTTGCCGACGGCATCCGGAACAGAAGAATAGATCGTCATTGCGCTTGCTCTCTCTCATAGACGAACCAGATGTAGACTGCTGCCATACTTGCGCCAAGCGTTTCGTGTTTAAGAACCCCGTTGAACACGAACGGGGCATTCGTGATGAGAATAGTAAGGACCTGCAATGACCTATTCACTTGATCGTCGCCACCTGATGGGCCTCGGAACCGCAGCATTGTTAATGCCGACCCCGGTTCTGGCCGCTGAGACAGCGACGCGCCGCTTCAAGATAACACGCGCAGGGAGCGATATCGGAACACATCAGACCACCGTCACGCGTGAGGGCGATTCTGTCCGCGCCGAGACCGTGATCGAAATTGCCGTGACGTTCTTGGGCATTACAGCCTATCGCTATGAGTTGGCTTATTCCGAAGTCTATCGCGGGGGCCTGCTGCAATCCCTGAACGGAACCGCCAACGATGATGGTGACCCGGGCTATGTCAAGGTCATCCGAAACGGGGACAATCTTCAGGTCGATGGATCGGCCTACTCCGGCGCGGTCAGCGGCTCATGTGTCCCGACGAGCTATTGGCGTATGCCCGCGCTCGGAGCGACGCCTTGGATTAGCACACAAAGCGGCGAGCTGTTTGCCGTGAACGCCGGGGAGGTTGGCACCCTCCCGCAAGCCCCTGCCGGTTCGAGGGTTTTCCGTGCTTCAGACAACGCGGAGTATACCGTCAACCTATGGTACGACAGTGCAGGCGACTGGACCGGCTGTTCATTCGACGCAGGCGGTGAGTTAGGCGTTTACACGCTTGAACAGGGAAGCGGATCTTTGGTCGGGTTCGCTGCGTGAACGAATGGGGACGCACTTACATCCCGAAGCCCGAGCACGGCGCCGCATGGATAACGGGTGCGAGTGCCGGGATTGGTCGAGCCGTCGCGCTGCGGCTGGCTTCCGAAGGTTGGACGGTCTACGCGACCGCGCGAAACGAAGATAAACTCCTCAGTCTTCAAGCCGAAGGCGGTGATCGTATTGTTCCGGCGCCCGCCGATGTCACCGATGCCGACGCCATGGAGCGT
>CAZXMX010000230.1:0-5248 GCA_964641645.1 uncultured Neomegalonema sp. | reverse complement strand
CAGGCGGCGTGACAGCATCTTATGCGATGCTGGGAGATGTGCAGATATCCGAACCGAATGCACTGATCTGTTTCGCTGGACCGCGTGTGATCGAGCAGACCATTCGTGAAAAGTTGCCCGAGGGCTTTCAACGCGCGGAGTATCTGCTCGAACACGGGATGCTGGATATGGTCGTCGACCGCCGCAAAATGGCAGGTGAGATCGGCAAAGTCTTGAGGATGCTGATGCGATTGCCCGCCGAGGCTCCGGCGTTGCCGAATCCGGGTGGTGAGACGCTGAGCGGAATCGTTGAGGGCGGCGGCAAAAGTCCAAAACCCAAAAGCGACTCGACGTGACGATAGCGGACAGTGCCAAGAGTGACGCCATTCTTGCCCGTCTTCTCGCCCTGCATCCAAAAGTTATCGACCTCTCGCTTGAACGACTTGAGCGTTTGCTGGCCGCATTGGGAAATCCTGAACGTAGCCTGCCGCCTGTCATCCACATTGCTGGGACGAATGGGAAAGGATCAACCGGAGCCTTCATCCGCGCTGGCCTAGAGGCGGCGGGCAAGGTCGTTCACGCCTACACGTCTCCGCATCTCGCGCGATTTCACGAGCGGATTAGGCTCGCGGGAGAATTGATCGACGAAGACTCGCTCGCGGATTTGTTGGAAGAGTGCGAAGTTGCGAATGGCGGCGAGCCGATTACCTTTTTCGAGATTACCACCGCCGCGGCATTCTTGGCGTTTTCGCGGACCAAGGCGGACTACACGATCTTGGAAGTCGGGCTTGGGGGGCGCCTAGACGCAACCAATGTCATTGATCATCCGGCCTTGACCGTCATCACACCGGTTTCTGTCGATCACCAAAGTTATCTCGGTGAAACGCTGGCGGAGATCGCAGGAGAAAAAGCCGGTATCCTGAAAAAGGGTGTTCTTGCTGTTGTCGGTCCACAGCAAGAGGCCGCCATGGGAGTGATCGCCGCGCAGGCGCGTCGTCTTTCGGTTCCGATCCATGCTGCCAATGCGGATTGGACGGCTCGGCGTGAAGCGCGAGGGTTTTCTCTGCAATACGAAAGTGGCTTGGTTGATCTCCCTCCGCCTTCGCTGCCCGGAGATCATCAGATCGACAATGCGGCGCTCGCAGCGATGGCTCTCATCATGTTGGGTTTTGACGAGCCAGGCATCCTCTCATCCGCGACGCGCAGTGCGCAATGGCCGGCTCGAATGCAACGGCTCAAGTCTGGCGTTTTGATCGAAGCGGCCCCAGCGGGTTCAGAGATTTGGTTGGATGGTGGCCACAACCCTGCGGCTGGTGAAGCCTTGGCTCGATTGCTTGCCGACATGGAGGAGCGGGATCCGAAACCGCTCCACATGGTTTGTGGGATGCTCAATACCAAAGACGTGACCGGTTACCTCCGCCCTTTCCAAGGGTTGGCCCGCCGGATCTACTGTCTCTCGATTCCCGGTGAGACTGCGACGCTTACATCAGATGAATTGGCGGATTTTGCCGAAACCGCCGAGCTTGATGCCGTTGAAGTCGAAGATGCTGAAGAGGCTATGCGTTTGATCGCAGGCGAAGAAGACGTTGCGATCACGCCTCCGCGCATCTTGATTTGTGGTTCACTCTATCTCGCAGGGCGAATTCTCCGCGAAAATGGATGATTGCGTCGCGTCGCTTTTAACGCCCCTCGCCGAATTTTCCTGAAATCATCAATTCCATCGCATTGACCATTTCTTCGGCGTCGTCGCCTGTCGCCTCTACCTCGATGACCGAACCTTGGGTTGCGGCGAGTGTGAGCAAGTCCATAATTGAACCGGCGTCCGCTTCTTCACCGTCAAATCGAACAACAGCTTCGGCTTCAAAAGTTTCACAAAGCTGAGATAGCGCGCCAGAGGCTCTGGCATGTAACCCGCGTTCGTTTGCAATCGTCATCTTGCGGGTAACTATCGCGCCCATTCCGCCGCTTTCCGGGATCCGGTTTTTGAGGGCTGAGCATACCCGATATAATGTCTGCCAGCTTCAAGGCCAGACTGGGCTACATGAACGAGACCACTCCGTTTACGGGCTCGGATCACTGAAACAAGCATTGGTAGATTGACGCCTGTCACGACGATGATTTCGTCGGGTGACGCAATGCTGGCTGCGACGTTGCAGGGAGTGCCACCGAATATATCTGACAAGATCAGAACGCCGTCCGTTCCATTGGATACATTCGCAACCGCCTTGGACAAGTCAGCACGCATGTTTTCTAACGGGACGCCTGCGGCGATAGATACGGTTTGGATCTGTTGCTGAACCCCTAGCATATTCTCTGCTGCGGCCCTCAGTTCCCGGCCAACGCCGCCATGGGTAATGAGGACGACGCCGATCATTTAGACTGCAGCCGTCATGTGCTTGTGGGCTGCCATGGGCAGGTCACGATGGCGAACGGCGGGGGTATATCCCGCAGCGCGAACCGTTTCGCCAAGTCGTTCTGAAACCATCACCGAACGATGTTTTCCGCCAGTGCATCCGATCGCGATGTTCAGGTAGCTTTTTCCTTCGTCCGAGTAGCGCGGGAGCAACGAGACAATCAGGTCCGCCATCTTGGCGTAAAGGTCCTCGAAATGCTCGTCAGCGGCGATGTATTTTCGAACATCCTCATCTAAGCCAGTTTTTTCACGCAACTCAGGTCGCCAGTATGGGTTCGCCAGAAAGCGCATGTCGAAAAGCAAATCAGCACCGCGCGGAGCGCCCTTTTTGAAGCCAAACGAGATGATCGAAACGGTCATAGCACCGGCGTCACTCCCAAAGCGCTCGCCGATTTCGCGTCGCAAGTCAGTGAGGGACAAATCACTCGTGTCGATGGAAACATCAGCTTGAACTCGGAGCGGTTCGAGCATCGCCCGCTCGGCGACGAGGGCAGACTCAACGGGCGCCCCCTCTGCCATCGGGTGCCGCCTGCGCGTCTCTTGGAACCGTCTTAACAACACCTCGTCTGCGCAAACCAAAAACAACAGAACGACATCCGTATCGTCTCGTGCCCGTAAATCGGAGATCACATTTGCACAGTGTTCTGTATCGAAACCTCGGCTTCGTTCATCAATCCCAATCGCCAGTTGCGCGCCCTCGCCAGCGTAGTCCTCGACGATGGAGTCCAAGAGATTGATAGGGGGATTGTCGATGGTCTCAAAACCTTGATCGGCAAGAGCAGCGAGAGTCGATGTTTTCCCCGCCCCAGCGACGCCTGTCACAAGGATCAGTTTTGTTGTGTTCCCGACTTCGTCAGGGATAAGGAATGGTGCGGCATCTCCCATGACGTTATCGTCACCTATGGATGGCATCACGTCAATCCGATGTGACGCATGTGTTATATTTTTACGACGTCTTAGGCGGGCAATCGCAAGACGAAGCGTGCCCCGTCAGGGGCGTTCGGATTGCCGATGTTCTCTGCATAGATCGTGCCGCTGTGCGCTTCGACGATCTGCTTGGAAATTGATAAACCCAAGCCGGAATGCCGCCCAAACTCTTCTTCGGCGGGTCGTTCCGTATAGAAGCGCTGAAAGATGCTCTCGACGTTGTCAGGCGGAATACCCGGTCCCTGATCTTCAACTGTAATCCAAGCGGACCCATCTTCACCCCGACCTGCGGTTAGTCGAATTGTCGCACCCCGTTCGCTGAAGGAGACCGCGTTTTCGATGAGATTCGCTAAAACTTGTCCGATCCGGCTTTCGAGCCCGCGCACCATGAGCGGTGTTGGCGGTACTGAAGTGGCGAGGATCACGCCATGTTCTGTCGCACGGGAAATATCGGCCATGGTGTCGACCAAAGCCGCAAGATCAAATGGCGCGCGTTTCTCGCGAACCAGTTCGGCATCGAGCCGGGAGGCGTTTGAGATATCCGTTACGAGTCGATCCATACGTTTGACGTCGTCTTGAATGACTTCCATGAGTCGTTCACGTGACGCATCGGTTTTGGCCAGACTCATTGTCTCGACCGCAGAGCGCAGCGAGGTGAGCGGGTTTTTAATCTCGTGAGCAACATCGGCTGCAAAAGATTCGATTGCATCGATTCGGGAATAGAGGGCTTCCGTCATACGGCGCAGCGCGCCCGATAGATCGCCGATTTCATCGGCACGAGCGGTGTAGTCTGGGATCTCGATCCGATCTGGCTGTAACTGCATGTCTTCCTGAACGCCTGCTGCTTCCGCAGCCACTGCCAACCGACGCAGTGGACGGGCGATCCCTCGCGCGAGCAGGAAAGCGAGGAGCAGGGACACGAGGCCCGCAACAATCACAACCCGCAGGATCTCGATCCGTCCGACCCGAATGACCCGGTCAATATCTCCGCCTTCAGTGGAGAGGACCAAAACACCCATAACGACTTTCAGTCGCTGAATCGGGACGGCAACGGAGACAATCAGTTCGCCGTCGGAATTGACCCGCAACGCCGACGAGACTTCACCTCTCGCTGCATTGTAAACTTCGGTGTCTTCGGTAATTCCTGCGACGGGGGTTTCGATGTAGAGCGGTAGATCATCTTCAAAAAAGATTTTGGCAACGCGGCTATAAGCGCCTTCAACCCACCCCAACAGGCCACCACCGCCGTTCCCTCTCGATGGGGGGGCAAGGGTTTCAGTTGCAACCGGTCGGCGGGCAAAATCGAAACTCCGCGTATCGCCGGTCAACCGACCGCGTGTGTAAAGCTGCGCGCGCTGGCCGGTGGGGAGGGTTAGTTGCCGCAAGACTTCGTTGGCGGCATAGGCGTCATAGCGCGTTGCTTCAGGGGAGACTGCGGCGAGTTCTGCAATCGCCGTCGCGACAATCTCGCCTTGGGTGATCAAAGAATTCACCCGCACTTGAACCAGTTCAGTCCGAAGTTGGTTGAGGAATAGAACACCCGTCACCAAGACCGCGAGGCCGACGAGATTAATCGCCACGATTCTCTGAGTCAGGCTGCTCAGCGGTCTCAGAAATTTCAGACCACGCCAAACTGACAGACGCTTTTGAGCCGCGACGAGCGGTTCCAGGCGCTCTGCCTGTACATCAGGCATATCGCCTTCGAGCGGCGGCGGTGACCCCGTGCCTTCAGACAGCTCTTCCGTTGCCTCGCCGAATTGGAGCGAAGGGTCAGGTTTCGCGATATCGGTATCCGACACCATACAGGGTCTCAATCGAGGCGAATTCGTCATCGGTCATACGGAACTTTTTCCGTATCCGCTTGATATGGCTGTCAATCGTTCTGTCGTCGACATAAACCTGATCGTCGTAGGCAGCATCCATCAGGCT
>CAZXMX010000229.1:0-5260 GCA_964641645.1 uncultured Neomegalonema sp. | reverse complement strand
GATCAACGTAATCGACCCCGGCGGCAATCGCGGCTTCAATGACACGGTAGGGAGCGTTTCCGTAGACTTGGAATGGCCCCGTCGCATCCACAATCAGGTCGGGCGTCCACTCGGTAAACGTCTCGGCGAGGTCGCCATTGCGATCCACCCGTGCTGGGATAATCTCTGCATGGGATTCCAGCCCTGAAATGAACGCTTCGGCCTTCTCGAATGACCGCCCCGCACAGATCAGTGTTAGACGATCTTCGTCCGCCAGCAAGCGGATCAAGCGCCCACCGAAGGTTCCGTATCCGCCGAGGACCAAGACGCGCATGAGAATTTTCTCCAAACCGTTCATCAGCGCATGACATAGCGATAAACCCGCCGTAAACACACTTCATGCTGTCATACCGTTTCTTGCGCGAGAACGCACCGTGGTTGCTCGCTGGGCTGTTGCTCGCGTTCGGAACGAATTTCGGACAGACATTTTTCATATCATTATTCGGCGGTGAGTATCGGCGCGAATTGGGCCTTACCGATGGCGAGTTTGGTTTGCTCTACACGGTGGCAACCCTCGCATCGGCCATTCTACTGGTGAACACGGGCTGGATTGCAGACCGCATGCCCATGCGAAAACTTGGCGCGTTGGTGCTGGTGGGCTTGGCTGGTGTCTGTCTGCTGATGAGCCAGGTCCAGAATATTTGGCTCTTCGGGTTTGCGATCTTTGGCCTACGATATGCCGGTCAAGGGATGCTCAGTCATATCGAGGTGACGGCCATTGCCCGGTGGTTCGTGGCCAGTCGGGGCAGGGCGCTCGCGGTGGCGTCGTGGGGGCATCCAATCGGCGAGGGTCTTCTGCCGCCGATGGTGGCGCTGTTGTTGACGCAGATGGAATGGCGCACGGTTTGGATTGTTTGTGCGGCCTTGATCCTCTTTGGCCTGCTGCCGCTCTATAGCTTGGTCCTAAAGGGAGAGCGCGTGCCAACGGGAACGGAGGCGACGGGCAAGGTCGCCACCGGCATTGGCGGTAAGCACTGGACTCGCCCTGAGGTACTACGGCACCGGGTATTCTGGCTTCTAATTCCGGCCCTGATGGCCTCGCCGATGATTGGGACAGCGGGGTTGTTTCACCAAGCCCATATCGCTGAGATTAACGGCTGGACGCTGTTGCAGTTCACCTCCGGGTTCACGACCTACGCCGTATTGTCGGTCGTCTTCTCCCTGATCTTTGGAATGTTGCTTGACCGGTTTAGCGCGCTGACCGTTCTGCCATTCTATCTGTTGCCCTTGGTGACGGGAATGCTTGTGTTGAGTCAATTTGACGGCCTCTGGGTGCCGCACGTCTTCTTGGGGATGATCGGTGCGAGCGCAGGCGCGGGCGGGGCCACCTCTGGTGCGATGTGGGCTGAACTCTACGGCACCAAACATCTCGGTTCGATCCGTTCGTTGAGCATGGCGGCAATGGTGTTTTCCTCGGCGCTCGGGCCGGGGCTAACCGGAATGTTCATCGATTGGGGCGTCAATTTTGAGGCGCAAGCGACACCGATGGCGCTCTATGTACTGGCGATGGCGCTGTGGATGTTCGTCTTGCTCCGCCCCGTGGTGAGCGCGCAACGCGATCTCATCAACGCGGAATAATCTCGCGAACGCTTTGTGCCCATGCGGAACCGAGCGCTTTCAAACCTGCCTCAGTAAAGTGACACCCGTCGAACCGAAACTCTTGTCCGAGGGCATCGGTATTCGGTCCGATATAAACGTGTTCATGCGAGGCAGCCGTCGCGGCGCGCGCACGGGAGAGTTCTTCGACAGGTCTGGTGCCGAGACCGCAAATTGAACTGTCGGATAGAATGAACGCCGCGCCCGGAACAATGTCGCCAACCATCGTTGCTATATTTGAGAGCGATAGTTGATAGCTCGCCGTTGAGGTTTCTCGATCTGCTTCGCCTTGGAAATACAAAAACGCGGTGACGGTGTAGCCTTTTTCGCTCAGTGTTCTGACTTCGGATTGAAGGCGTTGGGAATGTTCGGTTCCCGGCTCCCATTCATCCGCGCGAGAGTTCCCGACGGCGATGTTGACCATCAGGATCGGGCGGGTTTCATCTTTCTCGCGCAGGGCGTCCGCAAAGGCCGGCCAAGGTGAACCGCCCGTACCGGTCGCGCCGAATTGCGGATCCTCCCCGCTAAAGCATCGCCCGTCATAAAAATCGAAGACATCAATGGGCGCGCGCAAACGCCCCAAACCGTGATTGGCTGCATTACTTTGACCGAAGACGACGAACACCAGTGTCTCAGACGGATCGGGACATGCCTGTTCTGGCTTGACGGAGGCGTCTCGATCTCCGGCGCTCAACGCGCGATCGGCGAGCAAGGCTCGATAGCGCCATTCGCCGATGCCCCAATGCACGGCATAGGCCGCTCCTGCGATCAGGAGCAACGCGAGGATGGCGAGGCTAAGCGACTTCGCGGTCACGGAACAGATTACCGATGGCGCGGCGGACCACGCCGACCATAGGCATCTCGATATGACGAGCGATGAAGAACGACAACGCAAAGGAAATGACGAGAGAGATTGCAGCACCCAGCGCAAACGAGGCGTTCCCATAGCTGCCTTGCGACGCGATGACTTGGAAGACAAAATAGAGAACCGAGCCGTGAATGAGATACAGCGCGAACGAGATTTCACCGAGAAAGCCAAAGAAGCGATGGGATAGTTTTTGTCGGAGTTTCTTTGTCGACGCGAAACCGATGAAGAACCACACGATCGACATCAAACCCAGTGCATTTGCGAGCAAGTAGTGCAGATCATGCCGGATCAAAACCGATGATACCAGCAACCCGCCGATCATTAAAACCGTGGGCATCCATGACCGGCGTCGAATGACGGTGCGAATGGTCTCCCAGTAGAAGGCCGTCAGCACTCCGAGGAAAAAGACACTGCCCGCCAAACCTTTCAGAAAATAATCCAGCATGTCTGTCCGCCACGACATGATGCTGGTTGCCGATATCAAGATCAGGAAGATGGCAACATCGAAGCGTCGAATGACGACTGCGCCGACCGCAAAGACCAGTAAGGAAAACGCGAACTCGACCGGCATGGTCCAAAGGTTGACGTTTATCGTGTCTGTCTCGCTGTAGAGCAAAAACACGCGGGTCAACAGGAACTCGACGACACGTGCAATATCCCAGCCCTCGACATTCCATCTGGTGATCCAAGCGGGGTCTCCGAATGCGGTGAGCTGTTCGGTCCCGACGATGCGTAAAGCCATCAGTTGGATAACGAAGCACAAAAGGCCGGTCACGAAGACGGGGATGAGCAGGCGGGGCATTCGATTAACGGTATCGATCATCAAGTGCCGCTGGCCCTTTGCGCCGATGAAGTACGGATAGGACAGGACGAAACCGCTGATCGCGAAAAAGATTAACACCGCGAAGTGACCGTTCGCGGCGAAGCTCCAAAAGGGCGCGCTCCAATGGTCGAACGGATTGCCCATTGCGGCGGGACGGTAATTCAGCAGATGAGCGAGAACCACCGCAACGGCTGCGATCCCGCGCAGAGCATCAAATTCGTGGAGTCGTTTCATGGGCCAAGGTTAGCCTCTCGACCTTTCAACTGAGTTACTCGAAATACCGATTTTGGAGTCGGGAAATGTTCGAGAGAGGATTGAAAAATAACGAAAAAGGTGGAATTTCTTGTCGCTCCGGGCTGCCAGCGGAACAGTTGTTTTTTCAAACAGAATACATCCCTGCCGTCTTCTTGCCGCACTGAGCGTGGCTCTTTGCGGGGATACGATTCCCAAAATGGTTAACGCCATATTGGGGTCATTTTGTCTGCGTACTGATTTTTTGAAATTATAAGGATTAGAATTATGCGCTCCATCAAAGTTGCTACGTTCGCCGTTGCCCTCGCCAGCCTCGGCGGCGTGAGCACCGCCTCTGCTCAACAAATCGATCCAACGCAAGCGGTCGGCGGCCTCGTCGGGGCTGCTGCGGGTGGGCTGATCGGAAATCAGTTCGGTGGCGGTTCGGGTCGAACGGTCGCAACGATTGCCGGAGTCGTCGTGGGCGGCGTCGTCGGATCGCAGGTCGCGAAGTCAGTTGCTCCAAACGGATACTGGGATCAACAAACACAAACGGTTCAACCGCAGACGAACTATCAGTCGCAGCAAACGGCGTATCAAACGCAGCAACCTGCGTATCAAGGATTGACTGCTTACCAAACGCAGCAGCCTGCGTATCAGGCGCCGTCGATCTATCAGGGTCAGACTGCCTACCAAACGCAGCAGCCTTCCTATCAGGCACCTTCGACCTATCAAGGTCAGACCGCTTACCAGACGCAACAGCCTGCGTATCAAGCGCCGTTGACCTATCAGGGTCAGACCGCCTACCAAACACAGCAGCCTGCGTATCAAGCGCCGTCGGCCTATCAGGGTCAGACCGCTTACCAAGCGCAGCAGCCTTCCTATGAAGCGCCGTCGACCTATCAAGGTCAAACCGCCTATCAAACACAGCAGCCTGCTTATCAAGCGCCGTCGGCTTATCAGGGTCAAACAGCGTATCAAACGCAGCAGTCCGCGTATCAAGCGCCATCGACTTATCAGGATCAGACCGCCTACCAAACACAGCAGCCTGCGTATCAAGCGCCATCAACCTACCAAGGTCAGACAGCGTTCCAAGCACAACAACCCGCGTATCAAGCTCCATCGGCCTATCAAACGGAGACCGCTTATCAGTCAGGTTCCGGTGCTCCAGCCGCCTCGACGTATGCTGCGGCAGAGCAAACATATACAGCACCGCAGTCGGCGTTCACGCACTCGACATCTTATTCGGCACCGGCCTACAACCAGCCTGTGAATTACAATACGAGCGGCGGCTCTGTGTATGCACCCGCGCAGACGCAGGTCGGAGCTTACAGCAACGGATCGGCCTACGGTCAGCCGTCCACGGCGGGTTCGTTTTACGGCAACTAAAGCTGCACGCGAATAATCGCATTCGCTTTTGACAGAAACGACAAAGCCACGATCCAGCCTCGGATCGTGGCTTTTTTAATGGGCAAAACAGTCTCTAACGGTCCCTAAAAGTAGTGATCCCGTCGGCTGCCGTCATAACGCCCACTGCTCAGGCAGCACCGTTTGTATCGTTTGCCGGACCCGCACGGACAGGGATCTTGGCGGCCCAGTTTTTCGACGAGCTCTACATCGCCCATGCACCATGCGATGACCCGTTTTGACGTGGGTTTCAGACGGGAATGATCGGCGACGTTTAGAGGTGACCTCGAAAGGAC
>CAZXMX010000228.1:0-5261 GCA_964641645.1 uncultured Neomegalonema sp. | reverse complement strand
ATACGAGGTCGCCGAAGAAAACTGGTACGATCACGCGATTGACGAAGAAGTCTGATATCGGATTGGCAGTCGGACAGCACTCGTATTGCCGCTATCGGGCAGCCACTCCGCTTCGCCGTTAGGTTCGATTCGATCGAACGTTCGGGCGAGCGAACGAAGGGCGCAAGCAATGTCGGTCCGCGCCACCAAGTGCCCAATGCAATGATGTGCGCCGCCACCAAAGCCAAAATGCTTTTTTCGCCGAACCGTGATGTCAAAATTTGGCGCGTCGCAGATTGCCGGATCACGAGACGACGCGTGGACCAGCAAGTGCAAGGTCGTCCCTTTCTCAATCGCGACACCGCCAAAACCAAATCCTTCGACGGCTTCGCGTGTCACCCAAGTCGTTGTGGGTCTGGCGCGGATGATCTCTTCCACCGCGATTGGCGCAAGTGACAAGTCTTCGCGCAGCGCTCGCCATTGCTCCGGATGATCCATGAACAGCGACAGCCCAAGGCCAAGCTGTGAACGCGTGGTATCCACCCCGCCAAAAATCGAAATCACGATCAGGTCGAGCAAATCGACCTCCGCCAAGCCCGACCCTTCAAACCTTGAAACCAATCCGGCGATATAGCTTGTGCGATCGTCGCCGCGCCGCGCACGAGCCACAAGGTCAGCCGCTAAATCCGTCAAACGTGAGCAAGCCGCATTAAAGATCGTTTCATGCCGCTTGCATTCGACCCCCATCGCGAGACCCAAATCCGAAGCGTCGTGCGAGATTGAGCGCCAATCAGCCGGATCGATCCCCAGCAGCACACAGATGGCCTGACCCGCAAACGGGATCGCAAAATCCTCTTGAAACTCACAGCCGGGCCGCGCCGCCAAACCGGCACAAAGATCACCCGCAATTTTTTCAAACGCCGGCACCAAGCCCGCAATGAAGGTTTCGGATAAGACTGGCACACAAAGATCGCGTAGCGCTCGATGGCTTGCACCCTCGCGGCTAATCACGCTGCGCTTCCAAAACTCGGCAAACGATCCCTCGAGGCCGTGTTTATCCGGCCAAGCATGCGAGCCTTGCCGGAGCCGCCGGTCTCGCAGCAACATCCCGACCTCTCGATAGCGCAAGACGGCCAAACCATAGGGCGTTCGCGCGCACCAATGTGCATCCCGCGCCGCCCGCATCTCCGGCGAACGGGTCGAAAAGCCGGGGTCTGACAAATCAAGGCTGGGTAGGTCGCTCATCAACTTAGCCTGAGCGCCCAAGGCAGACAGGTCAAGAATGTCGCGTTTGGCTTTCCCGCAGCGCACAAAACCGCTAACAGGGCTAAAGCTTGCATGGATGAAATGACCGTGATGATCGACCTTAACCGCCCCCGCCGTTCCGTCCTCTATATGCCGGGCTCGAAAGAGCGCGCGTTAGAGAAAGCCAAAACGCTTCCTGCCGATGCGCTGATCCTTGATCTGGAAGACGCGGTGACGCCCGACGAAAAGGTCAATGCCCGTCAACTGATCGCCGAGGCCATTAAAAATGGCGGATATGGCGCGCGAGAATTGGTGATCCGGATCAACGGGCTGGATACGCCGTGGGGCCAAGACGATCTCGCTGCCGCGTGTGCCGCCGCACCGGATGCGATTCTGATCCCGAAGGTCGAAAGCGCCGCGATGGTCCAAGACATAGAGCGCACGATGGAAGGTCACGGGGCAAAGCCCGAAACGCTAATTTGGGCCATGATGGAAACCCCGCTTGGCATGTTGAACGCAGCAGAGATCGCAGCATCAACCCCGCGGTTGGGCTGCTTCATCCTCGGGACAAATGATCTGGTAAAAGACCTAAACGCCGAACATACCCCGGCTCGGGAGCCCGTCATCACGGCGCTCGGCCTGTCGATGCTCGCGGCGAAAGCGCATGGCCTTGCGATTATTGATGGGGTCTATAATGCCTTCAAGGACGAGGAAGGGCTGCGCGCATCCTGCCTGCAAGGGCGTGCCATGGGCTTTGACGGTAAAACGCTGATCCATCCGGCGCAGATCGAACCGTGCAACGTGATTTTCTCGCCCGACGAAGCCGCACTCGATCTGGCCAGACGCCAAGTCGAAGCCTTCCGCGAGGCAACAGATAAGGGCGAGGGCGTTGCCGTGGTCGACGGAAAGATCGTCGAGAACCTGCATGTCGAAACCGCGAACCGGCTGCTCGCAAAAGCCGATGCGATCAAAGCGATGGAGGCCGCTTGATGCCGGCAACACCCGAAGACCTTTTCGCATTTCTAGGCGAACTGAACATCGATACGACAACCGTCACGCACCCGCCCTTGCATACGGTTGAGGAAAGCAAAGCGTTGCGCGGTGATCTGCCGGGGGCACATATCAAGAACTTGTTCTTGAAAGATAAAAAAGGTCGTTTGTTTCTTTTGACCTGTCTGGAAAACCGGACAGTCAACATGAAGACTCTGGACAAAGTGATTGGCTCCGCCCGTCTAAGCTTTGGAAAACCTGATCTTTTATGGGAAACACTCGGTGTTCGTCCCGGCGCGGTAACGCCCTTTTCCTTGATCAATGATCGCGGTGATAATCAAAAAGTGACCTTCGCAATGGATGCTGCGCTCAAGGAATCTGACTTGATTCACGCCCACCCCCTTCACAACGAGGCCACGACCGCTATCTCGTCAGAAGGATTAGCGAAGTTTATCGACGCTTGTGGGCATACGGCTCTGTTGGTGAATTTCGATGCGCTTGAATAAGGCGCAGGAAGACGAGGATATTGAATGCTGGAACTAGGCGGAAACGCGCCCGCAGCCGGAGGCGGCGACGTTGTGATCGACGGCACCGATGCGGGCTTCATGACGGACGTTATTGAGGCGTCACAGACAACCCCAGTGGTGGTGCAATTTACCGCGCCTTGGTGCGGGCCGTGCCGCACACTCGGGCCACAACTTGAAGAAGCGGTTCGCAAGACCGGTAAGATGAAAATGGTTCGCATCAACATTGATGAGAATCCTCAGATTGCTGGGCAGCTTCGGGTGCAATCGATCCCAGCGGTTTTCGGCTTTGCGGGCGGCCAGCCGGTTGACGGTTTCATGGGCGCACAAACGCCCAGCCAAATCGATGCGTTCTTGCAAAAAGTCATGCAGGCCGATGGTGGCGCAGGCGGCGAGGAAGAACAGATCGACGCGATGCTCGACGCGGCGGACCAAGCCGTTGGCGAGGGTGCCAGCGGAGAGGCCGCGCAAGTCTATGCGCAGATCCTCGGTGTCAAACCCGAGAACCTTCGGGCGATCACCGGGCTGGCCAAATGCTACGCGGCCAGCGGTGATCTCGATCGCGCCAAAGAAACCTTGGCGATGGTTCCCGAAGACAAAGCCGACGACCCGGTGGTCACGCAAGTTCGCTCGATGATCGAGCTGACCGAGGCGACAGGCGGCGGCGGTGATGCGGCGGCGCTCGCGGCGGCGGTTCAATCGAACCCCGACGATCATCAGGCGCGGATGGATTACGCCCTCGCGCTGATCGGCGGCGGCCAAAACGAACAAGCCATCGACGAGTTGCTCACGATCTTCAGCAAAGACAGCGAGTGGAACGAGGGCGCGGCCCGCGAGCAACTGGTGAAGGTGTTCGAAGCGCTGGGCCCGACCGATCCGCTGACCCTAAAAGGTCGCCGTCGTCTCTCATCTTTGATGTTTGCATGAACCCAGTCCAGCCCCGCTTCACGCATCAAAACGCGCCGGATGCGATTCCGGTCTTCCCGCTTCCGGGCGCGCTGTTGCTTCCGCGGGGTCGATTACCGCTCAACATTTTCGAACCGCGTTATCTTGCGATGGTCGATGATGCGCTGAAGACCGAACATCGGTTGATCGGCATGATTCAACCGCGCTGTTGCGAATCTCGAGAGACGGGGCGACAGCTCTATGATGTCGGCTGCGCGGGTCGGATCGTGACCTTTTCTGAGACGGATGATGGTCGCTATCTGATCGCCCTTACGGGCGTTTCACGGTTTCGAGTTCGCGAAGAACTCGAAGGCTTCCAACCATATCGGCGCGTTTCAGCATCGTGGGACCCCTATGCCTTGGACCCGAAATGCCCGCAATGCGATGATCCCGATTTCGACAAAGACGGCTTCCTCAAATTGGTGAACAACTATTTTAAGGCCAAACAGCTCGACACCGATTGGGATGCGCTGGGCCAAGCGGATGAAGAAACTATCGTCAATGCGCTCTGCATGATGTGCCCATTTTCGGCGGGCGAAAAACAAGCGCTGCTGGAGGCCGAAGATTTGCAGGCCCGGCGCGAAACGCTTTCGGCGCTGCTTAAAATCGACTCCGCTGGACCCGAGGCACAAGGAAGCCTGCAATGAGCGAAGAGGCTGAAAACGTCGAGGTCGAAATCGTCGCGGAAACCACGGCGGAACCGCGTCAGGTCGATCCGAAAATGCTCGAAGCCTTAACGTGCCCGGTCTCGCGCGGCCCGCTGCGTTATGACCGCGCGGCGCAAGAACTCATCAGCGATCAGGCCAAACTCGCCTATCCCATTCGCGATGGCATTCCGATCATGCTGTCAGACGAAGCCCGCGACCTCAGCGCGTAACGCCAGCGCCTCCCGTCCCCAAAGGAACGCGAGCGCACATTCAAATTGTTCTCAAGACGATCCGGTGGACGCTCGACGCCCGGCGCAATCCATTGCGGCGAAGCGGAAGTTGCTCGACTGTTATGCGTCGGCGCGTACCGGGCAATCGCATCCGTCGCCCCGTCATCAAGTCGGCGCAACAACCGTCGCCCAAAACGCGGCAGGTCTTTCAGCAATCGCCGCAGCGCCCTTATCCGGCGGATGAGCGCGACGGTGGAGGGAAGATCATCGGCTTGGCCTCGACCATCCAGGCGCACAAACGAAGAAGACGAGTCTTGGACAACGATCCACTGATCGCCCGCTATGCACATACGCCGAAACGCGAACCAGATACGCCGCCGCTAATTCGGCGCGTACAATGAGGTCAGTAATAAACCCCCGAACCCAGCGTGGCAGTGGCAAATCCAACGAACCTCCAGACACCAAAACAACAGCCGCCAACCACCCCGTCAAAAGACGGAGCAACTTAACTCGCTGTGCCTCCATTGCCCGTTCTAAATTCACTTCGCTTGCCATCTCCAATTGAGAACAATACATGAACAAATAGGCTGATGATTGGAAGCATGTCAAGTAAAATGAGCACCGCGCGGCCATCGGTTAGAAACATTTCATCCGTTGCGTTTATTTCGAATAAGACTCATATAAGGAAAAACCCGGAGAGC
>CAZXMX010000227.1:0-5306 GCA_964641645.1 uncultured Neomegalonema sp. | reverse complement strand
TATACCGATTACGAAGCGACCTCGTATCAAGCCCGCGTTCTCGCCGAGCACGTCCCGATGGCGATTGACTTGATCGCGGACATCCTGCGCGATTCCACCTTCGACGAAGCCGAGATCGAAAAAGAACGCCAAGTTATCCTGCAAGAAATCGGTGAGCGGAACGACATGCCGTCGATGGCGGCGATTGAGACGCTTCAGGAAACATGCTTCCCCAATCAGGCGCTCGGACGTCCGATCATCGGGACGCCGCAAAAAGTTCTCAGCTTTGATCGCCAGATGATTTCAGACTACCTCGCGCGGCATTACGCGCCGGATCGCCTCGTCCTCGCGGCGGCGGGCTATGTCGATCACGACGAAACGGTCAAAGCCGCAGAGCGTCTCTTCGGCGATATGGCGTCGCGTCCTGCGCCTCAACGGGAGCCGGGCCAATATCAGCCGGGGTCCAAACGCCTCGTCCGCGACGTGGAACAAGCCCATGTCTGCATTGGATTCGAAGCCCCTGACTCGCGTGATTTCGCCGCCCAGTTCCGCGCACAGGCGGCGGCGGCAGTCCTTGGCGGCGGTATGTCTTCGCGGCTCTTCCAAGAGGCGCGAGAGGAACGCGGCCTGTGCTACAGTATCTATTCCTACGCTGAAGCGTTTGAGGATACCGGCGTCATGACGATCTATGCGGCCACCAGCCCCGAACACGCTGAAGAGATGGTCAATCTGGCTCTCGATGTGTTCGAGCGTGCCGCAGAAGACGTGACCGAAGATGAAGTCAGCCGCGCCCGCGCCCAATCCAAAGCGGGCCTTGTGATGGGTCTTGAATCGCCCATGCGCCGTTCTGAGTCGCTGTCGCGCCAAATCTCGCTTTGGGGTCGCCCGATCCCGATGGAAGAGATTGTTGAGATGGTCGATCAGATCGACGCCGATGCCGTTCGTAAAGCAGCCCGTTCTCTGCTCGATGGTCCCGCGCCCTCGATGGTTTACCTCGGTCCCGAAGCCGGACGCTTGCCGGACCTTTCGAACCGCGCCGCTTAAGATGCCTTGGCGCGCGCTGTTTGGATGGGGACCGCCCCGCACAACACGCCAGCCCGTTGTCTTACTGACGGATCGCCTCCGTTTGCGCGCCCCGATCCTAGATGACCAGCGCAGATGGTCTGCATTGCGAGAAGCCAGCCAAGAATTCCTGCAACCGTGGGAGCCGCGCTGGCCCAAAGATCACCTCTCACGCGGTTCTTTCAAGCGGCGCATCCGCTGGACCACGGCTGAAGCCAATGCTGAGCGGGCTTTCGCGTTTTTGATGTTCCATCGGCACGATGACACTTTGATTGGCGGTATCACCGTATCCAACATTCGGCGCGGCCCTTCGCGCAGCGCGTCCCTGGGCTATTGGGTCGGCGAAGCCCACGCTCGCCAAGGCTATATGCGCGATGCGGTTGAGCGCGTCGCGGAGTTTGCCTTTCAAACCTTGAACCTCGTGCGATTGGAGGCGGCCTGCCTCGAAAACAACGTCGCCTCGCGTGCGTTGCTGGAACGTTGTGGCTTCCGCGTTGAGGGGATTGTGCGCGGCTATCTGGAGGTGAATGGCACAGTGCGGGATCATGTCCTCTATGCCCGTCTCGCTCAAGACCCAACACCGCAAGACGAACGGGCATGAGGTTCCCTCGCCTCAGACGTCCCCAAAAGGGTCGCCGAGGGGAAGGGTGGCTTGTCAGGATTTCGGTGCGCCTGTCCAAAGCGGACGCCAAGCGCCTCGGTGCCGAGGCAAAGGACATCGGAAACATGCTGGCGGCCCGCGTCACTGATGCTGCACGGCCCGGTGACGATCGTTCGGTCCTCGCGCGTGATCAATATCTGCTGGTCATTCGGCAAGGGCGGCGCAGCGGGGATGCCAGCGATCCGATACCCGTGGTCCGTCGGCTTCTTAATGGACTGGCGCAACCCGTGGCTTCCTCCGTTGGTCCGATCTTTCCCCGGCTGAACGCGGCCTTTTCAACGACCCCTCGCGAAGCGGATGATCCGCTCTCCCGTGCCGCATTGGCCGAGGCGCTCGAACAGGCGGAGCAAGCAGGCAGCGGCGTAGCCATCGCACTCGATTTGCCGGGCGGCGGCTCGCAAATGATGACCCTCGACACGCCAGAAACGGAGATGGTCAGTATCCTGAAGCGCGCCATCGATGCCAATCAGGTTGTCATGCACTATCAACCCGTTGTGCGCCTCTCCGATGGCCGGGTGACGGCCTTCGAAGCGTTGATGCGGGTGGTTGACGAGAACGACGCCGGGCTGCTGTCGCCTGCCAAATTCATCGCCGATGCCGAACAGTCGGGTTTGATCCATGAACTCGGGCGCATCGCGCTGACGACGGCTGCGGCGCAAATGCAGGCATGGCGAGAGGCGCATGGCGAGGCCGCACCAACACGCATCGCCGTGAACGTGTCACCGCCGCAGCTCGCGAACGCAGATTTCGTGTCCGAAGCAAAAGCCGCATTCGCCAAGGTCGGGGTTGATGCGCTGACCATCGAATTGACTGAAAGCGCACGAATTCAGGAAATGCCCCAAGCCATCGATGCGCTCGAAGCCTTGCGTAAGGATGGTGCGTGGATTGCGTTGGATGATTTCGGCGTCGACTATTCCAACCTCGCCTATCTTCGCGATCTTGCCGTTGATGTCGTGAAGATCGACCGCTCGTTCTTGGACAGCGCAGCCTCATCATCGCGCGCTGTCACGATCCTAACCAAGATCGTTGAACTCGCGCACCTGCTCGACGCGAAGGTGGTTGCTGAGGGTGTCTCCAGCGCGGCCCAAAGCGCAGCCCTCCATGATCTTGGGATTGACTACGGGCAGGGCATCCATTTCGGCTTAGGCTTGGCCCCGGATGAAGCGGCCCGCCTCATCATGGCTCAGGCCGATCCACCATCTGCGGACAGCAACTCTGGCGAGATGCCGAGTTTCGACAAAGCCTGAACCCACTTGGCATCGTCATCGTCGGCAAAGACGATTTCTTGCTCTGCCTTACAGGCCAACCAGCCATTTTGCTGCAATTCTTGTTCGAGCTGCCCCGGCGCCCATCCCGTATAACCTAGCGCAATCATGTGCTGGGCCGGGCCTTTGCCTTTGGCAATATCGCGCAGAATATCGACGGTTCCGGTCAATCGATAGCCACCTGAAATCTCCAGCGCGCCGTCTTCGCCGTAATCAGTCGAATGCAGCACAAATCCGCGCGTCGACTCAACCGGGCCACCAATCCTGATCGGCAAAGAGGCTTGCTCGTCGTCATCGGCTTCGATTTCGAGCTGTCCCAGAAGATCTGAGAAATTCAATCCGTCAGACGCCTGATTGACGATCAACCCCATCGCGCCTTCATCGGAATGCGCGCATATGAAGATCACCGAGCGATGAAACCGACGATCCCCAATTCCCGGCATCGCAATCAGAAATTGACCCTCTAGGCCCGCATCGCCGTCTTCCGGCTTCGATGTATCCAGTCTTCCCATTCAGCAGAAATGGACCGGAAACGAGGTCTCTTCAATAGCAGGTAAGCATTTTCCACGAAAAAGGGCTGCCCACTCAACGGGCAGCCCTTTAAATGGCTTCAGCTTGGCGCTTGCTTAGGTGCCGGGCGTCGTCGATGTCGTCGACGTGGTTGATGTCGTCCCGTCGTTATCCCCGGCAAGAATCGCAATCACGACGATGCCGGCCACCGCCACACCACCAGCGATCCCAGCGGCGGCCAATCCATTGGAGCTAAGGTTACCGACAGGGGCAACCGGCGCTTGCACGGCCTGAACAGGTGCTTTCGTATTTTGTGCAAACGCTGGTGCGCTCATCGATGCGGTGGCAAGCGCCAGCGCAGAAATCATTTTCAGCATAACCAATACTCCTATCTGTAGGCGCGGCTGACCGCGCGGACCCCGAGAACTCGAATCGATGCATGAGTCATGATAGCGTAACGCCCCACGGCGGCTACAAGTTCCGCGTGAAAATTTTGTGATGAAATATTGTATAACGAGAGCGTGTCAGAAAGTTGATCCGCCCCTCAGGCGGTTACAGCACGTATCGGCTCAGATCGACATTGCGGGCCAAATCACCGATTTGCTCTTCGACATAGGCGCGATTCACCTCGACGGCGTCCCCGCCCTTTTCCGATGCCGCATAGGACAGGTCGTCCAGGATCCGCTCCATCACCGTATGAAGCCTGCGTGCCCCGATGTTCTCGACCGAGGTATTGATCTCGGCGGAAAGTTCGGCAATCGCATCAACGCCGTCGTCCGAAAACGTCAACGTCACATCTTCTGCGGCCATCAGCGCGGCGTATTGTTTGATCAGCGAATTATCCGGTTCGGTCAAAATACGGCGGAAGTCATCTTTGGTCAGCGCGCGCAGTTCAACACGGATCGGCAAACGGCCCTGTAATTCCGGCAACAAGTCCGACGGCTTCGAGACATGGAACGCACCTGAGGCGATGAACAAAATATGATCGGTCTTCACTTGGCCGTGCTTGGTCGAAACCGTGGTGCCTTCGATCAAGGGAAGCAGATCGCGTTGCACGCCTTCGCGTGACACATCTGCGCCGCCCGCATCCTTGCGCGCCGCGATCTTGTCGATCTCATCTAAAAAGACGATGCCATTTTCTTCCACAGCATGAATCGCGTCGCGCGTGATGCTCTCATCGTCGATCAGCTTGTCGGCTTCCTCTGCGACCAGCGCGTCAAAACTGTCGACCACGTTCAGCTTGCGCTTCCGCGTCCGGCCACCCATTGCTTTGCCGAGCATATCGGACAAGTTGATCATGCCCATCGACCCGCCACCGCCGGGAATATCCATCCCGCCGAATGGGTTAGAGGTGTCGGCGAGTTCCAACTCGATTTCCCGATCGTCCAACTGTCCGTCACGCAGTTTCTTCCGAAAACTATCACGCGTTGCTTCGGATGCGGTTGAACCCACCAGCGCATCGAGGACGCGGTTCTCAGCGGCATGATGAGCTTGGGGGCGCAGTTCCAGCCGGCGCTTGTCTCTCACCATCGAGATGGCGGATTCGAGCAAATCGCGAACGATCTGCTCGACGTCGCGGCCCACGTAACCAACCTCGGTGAATTTCGTCGCCTCGACCTTGGTAAAGGGTGCATCAGCGAGTTTAGCGAGACGGCGAGAGATTTCGGTCTTACCCACGCCGGTGGGTCCGATCATAAGAATGTTCTTCGGCAAAATCTCGCCGCGAAAATCCTCATCGACCTGTTGACGCCGCCAGCGATTGCGCAGCGCAACGGCAACGGCGCGCTTGGCGTCTTTTTGGCCGATGATAAAGCGATCAAGTTCAGAAA
>CAZXMX010000226.1:0-5345 GCA_964641645.1 uncultured Neomegalonema sp. | reverse complement strand
ATTGGTGAGGATTTCATCACCAGTGGCGTTCGGGAATGCGCGGGGCGGGTTGAGTTGCTAACGCCCAACGCGGTTCGTTCGACGTTGATGGCTGTGCGCGTTGAGAACGGCGAGATTGTCGCGGAGCCGACTTCTTACGCGCCGTCACGGGCAGGGATCGAACAAGCTCAACGCTGCGACTAAGCCGAGTAGCGCAGCACCCAATCCTTCATCATCTCATGCTGGAATGCTTTTGTGCGGCGGGACCAGTTCGCGGCGGCTGATGGATTTGGATCGGCATAAGGCGAATATTGCGCGTCGAGAATTCGCCGACTCTCATCCTCGTTGGCGATAAACGCAAAGGCCATCGGACGCCCTTTGACTGTTAAAAATCCCGCCAATCCGCGCACGAAATGCATGGAGCCGGTTTTCCCAACAATGGTGTGATCCGGGGCGGCCATGCCTAAGGGCAGGTTCATTTTCTCGGCGGTCAAAGTGCGATTGACGAACAGATCGTTGTAATACGCCCCCCACTTTTTATGCGAGGCGCGCAGCATATAGCCGAGCTGACGCGGCGACGACCGCGAGAGAGTTGATAGGCCGGAGTGGTTCTCTAGAGAAAAGCCGTTCCACCCGTTGCCGCCGACGCCGCCCACTTCTTTGGCGGTGAGCTGCGCCGTGAGCGCCGCTGCGTGACGGATCGTGGCTGGTTTTTTGCCACTGGCATAACCCGCAGAAACGCCGAGCGCTTCGGCGGTTAGATTATTCGAATACCGCAACATACCGCTCAACAATTCGTGGACCGATTTGCTGTTATGGACCGCGATTTCAGTTCCCTTAGGAACGGCCTGTGCCGTTTGCGGAGCGGGGAGGGCAATGCCTTTTGCTGCGCAAACTTCTGCGAAGACCCCCGCCGCATACGCACCGGGCCTGCGAACTGGCAGCCATCGCGTGCCTCGGTCACTCAGCAGGGATTGGCGCAGCGTCCAGGTTTCCATTTCGCCGTTAATGCCGTGCGAAATTTCTGGACCCTCTTGCGAGATTTGAAACTGAACGCTGGGTGCCGGCATGACCAGGCCATCTGATACGGCTGCCCCGCGCACGCTGAGATAGTCGCCGTCGCGGTTCCATCGGAATTGGATGCGATTGTAGTTGAGATTGAGGCCGCCAATGCTCGGGTTGTAAGGCGCTTGCCACGGCTGTTTTTTATCCAGCCAGCGCAGCTTTGGCAGGGCCGAGTCGTGATAGATGAACCGACCCGTGATGGACTGAATGCCTGCCGCTCGTATTTGCTCGGTCAAGCCCACCAGATCGTTGGTATCAATGCTGGGATCGCCGCCGCCGATCAGGTGGAGGTCGCCTTCCAACACGCCATTCGCAATTTTGCCGTCTGCGTAGACTCGCGTGGCAAAACGCGCGCCCAGACCAAGGACTTTCATGGCGGCGATGCTGGTCGGAATTTTGGAGAGTGACGCGGGGATGAAGAGGCCGTCCGGGTTGCGGCTGTCGATGACGTCGCCGCTTTCGATATCAATCAATACGAAGCCAAAGCGACCAATGGGCGCGTGCTCGGCGATGATTTGATCGGTCCCGCGCGCCACAAAATTCGATGACGCTGCCTGTGCGCTGGGGGCAACAGAACCCAGTGCAAGGCCGCCAAGGCCGGAGAGAACGTCTCGCCGTGTCGTTGTCATGCGTGCCTCATGTCCATGCACCGCTCGCGCGGATGGCTGTTGAAGATTGAGCCCTCATTGGATGTGAAAGAAGGGTCCAGCAAGGCGCGTGCCGATGCGGCAAGGCCATCGCTTGTGTCGGATCGAGCCGTGCGTCCGCAAAGCGGCTGGCCGCGATGGAAAGGCCCGCTTTTACCTGATGTCCGGGCCGCGCGAAGACGGCAATCGGCAGGGTTTGAAAGATTTTGACCCATTGATTCCATTGGTGAAACTCAACCAGATTGTCGGCTCCCATCAACCAGACGAACCGGACGCCGGGGTAATGCCGCTGCACCATGCGCAGCGTGTCGATGGTATATCGCGTGCCTAGGCGCGCCTCAAGGTCGGTTGGATCAACTCTTGCCCGACCGTCGATTAGGGCGTCACAGGCCGCCAAGCGCCGGCCCATTTCAGCGGGGCCGCGCTCTTTCAAAGGATTGCCGGGCGACACCAGCCACCACACCCGGTCGAGACCGAGGCGCTGGAGTGCGGTTTCGGAAATATGCAGGTGGCCTTCGTGGGGTGGATCGAACGAGCCGCCAAGCAGCCCGACTGTCATGCCCGGCGCGGCGACGGGATGCCTCTTGATCATAAAAAACGGCCCTCCAGAAAACCAGAGAGCCGTATCATCTTTTCAGCGTCGCTGAAGGTCAGAACTTACATTGCGCAGGCGAACTGGCCGTTGTTCGACAACTGGATCAGTGAACCGCCACGGGACACGCAATCGAGCAGCGCAGGGTCTTCAACGTTGCTGACGCCATCATAGCCACTGTCGACGCCCGCAGGGACGACGTAAGCGGATTGTTGTTGCTGCTGTCCGAGAGGCCCTTGGCCTGCGGAGGTGTCGAATTCACAACGATAGGCCAAGTCTTGGCCTTGCTGTGCGATACCGCCGTTAGCATAGCACGAACGAAGCGAGCCATCGGCGCCCGTCATGTCGACCAACTGGCCGGTGCCCGGCTGAGCGTTCACCAATTGGATGTTTGTTACGTCAATCGCGGCCACGGTCTGAGCGCGCGCTCCGGACTGTTCGATCTGCAGCACCACATCAGAGGAGCCATGGACGGTCGAGCCGATCGTTCCCGGCGAAAGTAGACCAATGTCATTCGCAAATGACGGTCCCGCAGCAATCGTTAGTCCAAGCGCAGCAATCGCCGCTTTGGAAAGTTTTCTCACGGTATTCTCCTGCCTTTATCAAGTGTTGGCGCGGCTCCCATCGCGTCGACAGAGGCTGGGTAGTTCAGCCAAGGTGTCGGTGCAAACGAGACGATACGCCTCTACAGTGTACGTCATGAAATGCGGCAATGATAAGATCAGTCGTAAATGTATTGTAAAGTCAGGGGGTCACGGGGTTTGGTTAATGCTGAATTTCTGCTATTTTTGCAGTGCAGCATCACAAAAACGTGATCATTATTCGCGGGCTCAGCGCGTCGTTTTTGCTTCCGTGAGCGCTGAATGCAACGCTCACGGGTCTCAATATTGCGAATCGACCACCTAGGTAGAGTCGCTTTCGCTCTCCGACCTTAAAGTCGGATGCAGCCGATGCGGCCTGCTGGAAGCGGAATTTCGATTCCACCGGATGCTTTGCAAGCCTTGCGGTCTGCTTCGCCCCATGCGCCGGACTGTTTTACGGTCCCGTCGTTGAGAACGTAGATCGTCTCGCTGTCGCCATCCGCGCCGCTAACATTCGGATTGTATTGAAGTTGTTCGCCAATCAGCGCGCGGCCTTCGGCATCCGTCGCAACGATCTTCGATGTCGGTTCAGGTGTTGTGGGCGCAGTCGCGGTCTGTGCGAATGCGCTGGCGGTCCCCATAAGAATGAGCGCCGATACGAGAGAAAGTTTTGTCATTGTAGTCGCCTCCGTCCCAAGTTGAGGTGATTGAGCCATTCTAGGTGTGCGTTATCAACGATGAAGAACTGAACTTGGTTCGTCACCTCTCCGAATATCCTAACTTGTGGCACGCAAGCCGCGTTTGGCGTACCTTGTATGTCACAATTACGTGTATGGCAGGGTTTTGGGCGCTCTGCGCAGGGTTTGCCTTTCCTTCCGCTGGCCGATAGAAGGCCGGGATTCTCATTACATTCGCTAGGGGACTGCACGGCATGGCCGAGAAATTCGTTTACTACATGGACGGCGTGTCGAAGACGTATCCGGGCGGTAAGCCCGTGTTCCAGAACATCCGCTTGTTCTTTTATCCCGGCGCGAAGATCGGCGTTATCGGCAACAACGGCGCGGGTAAATCGACGCTGCTAAAGATCATGGCGGGGCTGGACAAGGAATTCACCGGCGAGGCGTGGGCCGATAAAGGCGTGCGGGTGGGCTATCTGCCTCAGGAACCGCAACTCGATGAGAGCAAATCTGTTCGCGATAACGTCATGGAAGGCGTTGCGGATAAAAAGGCGCTGCTCGACCGGTTTAACGAGGTCGCGATGGGGGTGGCCGAAGACCCCGACCTGATGGACGAGATGACGGAACTGCAAGACAAGATCGACGCGCAGAACCTTTGGGATCTCGACAGCCAGATTGATGTTGCGATGGAAGCACTGCGCTGCCCGCCCGATGATGCGGATGTGAAAACCCTGTCGGGTGGTGAGAAGCGCCGCGTTGCCCTCTGCAAGCTGTTGCTCGATCAGCCCGATATGCTGCTGCTCGACGAGCCGACCAACCACCTTGATGCTGAGACGATTGCTTGGCTGCAAAAGCACCTTCAGGACTACGCGGGTGCCGTGCTGCTGATTACCCACGACCGCTATTTCCTCGACAACATCACGTCTTGGATTTTGGAACTGGATCGCGGCAAAGGCATTCCGTGGGAGGGGAACTATTCCTCTTGGATGGAGCAAAAGGCGAAACAGCTCGAACAAGAAGAACGCGAAGACAAAGGCAAGCAGCGCACGATGGCGCGCGAGCTGGAATGGGTGCGCCAATCACCCAAGGCTCGCCAAGCCAAATCGAAGGCGCGCCTGAACGCCTATAACGAAATGGCGGCGCAGTCCGAGCGCGAGAAAGTCGGCAAGGCGCAGATCATTATTCCGAACGGCCCGCGCCTTGGCGATAAAGTCATCGAGGTCGATAACATCAAGAAAGCCTATGGCGATAAGCTGTTGGTCGATGGGTTGTCGTTCAGCTTGCCGCCCGGCGGGATCGTCGGCGTGATTGGCCCGAACGGGGCCGGTAAAACGACGCTGTTTCGGATGCTGACCGGACAAGAGCAGCCCGACGAAGGCAGCGTGACCTTTGGCGATACGGTGCAGCTTGGCTATGTGGACCAGTCGCGCGATGCGCTGGACTCGACCAAGACCGTCTACGAGGAAATTTCGGAAGGCAACGACATCATCGTGTTGGGTGATGCCGAAGTGAATGCGCGGGCTTATGTCGGCGCGTTTAACTTTAAGGGCGGCGATCAGCAAAAGAAGATGAACATGCTGTCGGGCGGCGAGCGCAACCGCGTTCACATGGCCAAGCTGTTGAAAGAGGGCGGCAACGTTCTGCTGCTCGATGAGCCGACCAACGATCTCGATGTTGATACGTTGCGGGCGTTGGAAGACGCGCTGCTGAACTTTGCCGGATGCGCCGTGGTCATCAGCCACGATCGCTGGTTCTTGGATCGCATCTGTACGCACATGCTGGCCTTTGAAGGCGACAGCCATGT
>CAZXMX010000225.1:0-5371 GCA_964641645.1 uncultured Neomegalonema sp. | reverse complement strand
ACCAGTTGGCCACCAGATAGCGTGAACAAAAATAGAAAGTACGCTCGATATTCGTTTCAAAAACCCCAGAGTTCTGCAGTTTTCTAGATTGGCGCTGCCCTCCGAAGGCAGAGGTCTCAGGTTCGAATCCTGATGGGTGCGCCAGATATTTCAACAGGTTAGGCATTTGGGCTTCATGCGGGCTGCGCTTACTGAGGCAGGCGCTCCGGGAGAGCGATGGCCGTTATGCCGCCCACGCTCTCTTTATTTGGGTGCGAGGCGGGCGGCGCCGTCTAGGCGGATGACGCTGCCGTTGAGGAAATCGTTCTCGGTGATGTGCAGGGCCAGCGCGGCGAATTCGTCGGGGTTGCCGAGGCGGGCCGGGTTTGGAATGCCTTCGGCGAGGGCGTCTTGGAGCTCTTGCGGCATTCCGGTGACCATTGGCGTGCCAAAAATTCCGGGGGCGATGGCCATCACGCGGATCTTGTCTCGTGACAGGTCGCGCGCCATCGGCAAGGTCAGCCCAACGATGCCGCCTTTCGACGCGGCGTAAGCGACTTGCCCGATCTGGCCCTCGTAAGCGGCAATCGAAGCCGTGTTGATGATGACGCCCACACAATCGGCGTCGATGCCCGCTTCGACCATTCCCGCCGCCGATTGGCTCGAGACATTAAAACTGCCGACAAGGTTCACATTAATGACTGACTGAAACAGCGCGAGATCATGCACGCCTTTGCGCCCCACCGTCTTGGCCGCAGGGGCGATGCCCGCGCAATTGATGCAAAGGCGTTCTTGGCCGTTTGCGGCGCGGGCGATTTGCAGAGCGTTCGCGACACTATCGGCGTCGGTCACGTCGGCCTCGGCGAAGGTTGCGCTGAGTTCTTTGGCGCGAGCCGTACCGTTTTCGGCGTCTCGGTCGATGATCGTGACGTTTACATCGGCAGCACGGAGCGCAGCGGCAACGGCACGACCCAAGCCAGAGGCACCACCCGTAACAACAGCCGCAAGATCACTTCCCAAACGCATCGAGTCTCATTCCCTTCGACATCAACCGTCAACCGAAGTCATCCCCGGCTCGGCTGGTATCTAACGCGTTGAGGAGGGGCCGCACAAGGCGAGATAAAGCGCTATCGCGAAAGCTAAGTCGCTATTGCTTTGACTTCCACTCCGCCCAAGCTTCAGGCGTATCGAGGTCGACCAGAATACTGTCATCCGATGTTGGATAATCCAAAACAGAACTTGCGTTCGAGGCGATCACCGACTTGGCTCCGATGTCGCCCGTCAAGGCAGTGAGCGCTGGAAAATGACGTCGACCGAACAGAACCGGATTGCCCACTGGACCTGATGCTGAAACAGGGCGGACGATGTCGATGCCTCGGTCTGGGTTGAAAGCCTCGATCATGCCGTCGATCAATGCGGCGCTGATGTCGGGCATATCGGCAAGCAAGATCAGCGCGGCGTCAACACCGGCGTCGAGGGACTCGATCCCTTTGCTGATGGAAGACGCCATTCCCGTTTCCCATTGCGGGTTTTGCGTGATGCGAAAAGGGAGCGATTCCAACGCAGCGAAACGCGCATCGGCCATCGCGCCCAGGACAATGACGATCTCGCTCGCGGTACTGGCCCAAGCCACATCGGCAACCCGGCGCAAAAGCGGCGTGCCGTCGATTGTCTCCATCAGTTTGTCACGCCCTTGCATCCGCCGTGACGCGCCAGCAGCCAGAAGAACGATCGCAACACGGTGCGTCATGAATTGCCCATCTTAGAAGGGAGTGGTTCGCTTAAAAAAACATATCGGGACCGAAGGAATCAAGCAGGCCGTCTTGATCTTGATCTGTTGATCTTTCGAATAGATTGATCAAATCTTACATAAATTTTCCCCGAACCTTTATCTTAGTTAATCCCCCGGAAACCAATTTCGGCTTTGTTTCAGTCAGAGCTTCAACCGCCGACGATTGGCGAAATTTGAGGGATTTTCTTGATGGCTGCTACAAATGCAAAACAGGCTGGCGCGAACCAGAACGCTGCGGTTCAGGACACGCCCTTGAGCAACACCGAAATGGCGCAACGCTATAACCAAGTTCAAACGCTGTTGTTCGGCGATGAGCAACGCGCCACCGCGGATCGCATCGCGTTTCTGGAAGATCGTGTTCGGGAGTTGGAAGACTCCGCGACGGCTCGGTTTGCAGAAATGTCCGCTTATATCGACAGACTGACGACCGAACTTGCCAAGACGGCAGACAAGCGGTTTTCCGATTTGGAGAACGAACTGGAAGCGCGCGATCGTCGTCAGACTCAGCATCGCCGCCGCATGGTCAGCACGATGGGCGAGTCGATCAAAGGCCTCGCAAAAGACGCTTAAGCGCACCGACATTCGAGAGAACAAAAAGCCTCCGGTTCGCCGGGGGCTTTTTTCTTTTGGAGTCAACGTTAGGACGGTTTGATGATGTCAGACTCGCATGCATCAAGTCACGATCTTGTTTTCATTGAACCAACGTTAGGCGGGCACCTCGCAAAAGATCGAACCATGACGAGATGGCATATCCTTCGCGGTCTCCGGAACTAAAGTAATGCTTGCATCAGCTACCATCGGTTGCATAGCTGGAGTCTGGGGGTCGTTATCGAGGCTGATCGTCTCAAAAAATTGCAGAGCACGCTATGGCAGATTCTCGCAGTCCTCCGCCGTTGCCGAAGCACGCGCTGCGGCAGATCGTTCCCATCGAAGCCCCCCTATCGCTTGGCAGTGCCAATTTAGACGAAGCGATATCGCTCTGGTTTGATTGGCGAGAAGGCGAGACAGGCTTGCCGGATTGGACGAGGTTTCAACCGTTCAAAAATCCGCGAATGTTGCCGCTGGTTTCGGTCGCCAAGCGCGAGGGAAATGACTATCGCTGCATCTTAGTCGGAGAAGGCGTGAGAGACTTTTTGCCGCTCAAGATCGAGGGCAAACTGCTCAGTGAGGCATTACCTTCAGCGAATGGCGATGATGTCCGTCTGCGTTTGGATCGGAGCCTTGAAGACCAACTTCCTAACTACGTTGAAAAGACGTTGGAGTGGGCGGCCAACCATTCGTTCATCAGCTATCGCTCGTTGCACATGCCATTCGGCTGCGAGGGCGATGGCCATTTACGGGTTCTAACGATGACGGATTTTGAGACGCCGATCACATCGTAAATGATTGGCGCGCCTCAAACGCTCAAAACCTCCGGAAAATCCGGAGGCTTTGTTTTAGTTACACGAAGCTGCCTAGCTGACGAGCGCTGCGTCGAGCAGATTACGGATCGCATCCTCGCGGGTATCGGCGACGAGACGTCCGAGTTCTTGGTCGCCGCGCAGCAACACCAGCGTGGAACGGCGCGGAATGCGAAGCGCACGCGCGAGGTCCGAACGCCCGTGCTGATCCCAATCCGCATCGACGAACGTGATGCCCTGCTCATAAGAGGGGTTTGACGCTTTCAGCGCATCAATCACGCGCCCTTGGGCTGCGCAAGTGCTGCACCATTCGGCATGAAAGGCGAGCAGGACCGTTTCGCCCGCTGCAAGCCGTTCTCTTACGAGGCCGGGAAGATATTTAATGGCCTTCGCAGATGCCGCCATTGGGGTCAGCGCGAGGGCAGTCGCAGCAACACCGCTCAACATTTCACGACGATTCATGACAAACTCCTTTGAGAATGGGTTAGATCGAAACGGATAAATCAACCAACCAAGTTGGCAGATTTTGAAGGGCCCAAGCCTCTAGCATGTGGTGGACCCGAAAGAGAATACCGACGCCGACCGCGATGAACACGATGCCCATCAGTGGGCGAGACGCGCTCGCGATCTTACGCATCGTATCTTGATTGCGCATCAGCAAACCGCGCGCACCATAACCCAGACCAAGGATCAGGGTCGAAACGCCAATGGCAAAGGCGGTCATGATCGCGGTGGCCCAAAGCAAGTTCTCGCCTTGGCTGGCCAGTGCGATGGCGCCGCCGAGGGTCGGCCCGATGCAAGGCGACCAAACCAGACCGAGCAACACACCGCCGAGCAATTGGCCGTTCAGCGACTTGTTATCGAGGGCGTCAATCTGCGTATCGGCTTGCGTTGCCATGCCGCTCGTTGCATCCGCGAATTTTGCGGAAAACCGCGGAACCAGAAGGATGGCACCGAAAAGGATCATCAGAACCGCACCCGCCTGCGCGATATGTTGTTCATCGAGACCGACCAGATGACCGAAAGCCGCGATGGTGACGCCGAAGAAGATAAACGACAGGCTCATGCCCAGCGCCAAGGCAGCCGGGCCGAGTTTGTTTGCCTGCAACGAGGCGGCAACAACAATCGGCAAAATTGGCAAGACGCATGGATTGATCAGCGTCAGCAATCCCGCCGCATAAGCAAAAATCAGTTCCATTTTCGACCCGGGCGTATCAAAAACTTCAGCCGCTTAGATGAGGAATTTGAATGTGTTGCGCAAGCGCGGAGCGGGCCGCGCGGATCACACACGGTAACGGTTTCGTCACTGAACAAGCCAAAACAACCACCACGCGCAACCAAACCACCCATCTGCGGCTGTTGTTGCATCACCGGCGATCTTTACAGTTTGCGCGCGGACAGCATCAAATTGTTCGCGGGCATTTCGTGGGGCGCGTTGGGGGATAGCCCAGCCTCAGCTTGGACAGCTTGAACGCTTTCAAAGGACTTGTAACCGATATCCGGATCTTGAGTGGACAAGGAATGATGGAAGCGTTCATCCCCGTCGCTCGCGAAGCGATCCCCCCGGAGAAACGGTCCGTAGATCAACAACGCACCGCCCTGTGCGAGCGCCTTGGACGATTCGACAACGATCCGTGCCATCTCTGCCGCGCTGATGAGGTGAAGCAGGTTGACGATGACAATCAGATCGAGCGGTTGGTAATCGGCGGCCCATCCCGATTTTGACGCATCCAACGTGACGGGATCGGCAAGGTTGGCGAGACCCGATTGTTCGACCCAACTTTTAATGCTGGCGATCTTGACCGGATCGAGGTCGCTGGGTTGCCAATGGATATGGGGGAACTCGGCGGCGTAGCGCGCGATGTGCTGGCCGGAGCCACTGGCGATCTCCAACGCGCGCCCCTTGGGCGGCGCATAAGAAGACAGGACCGAGACAATCGCGTCGACGTTTCGAGTGGCAGATGTCGCCACCAAACGCCCGTCATCCGTCATCATGCCGGTTCCGCCGGTTTGGATTGTCTTGAATCTCTCAGAAGTCATATCGCCTCTATCCGTCGACGCATTCATTGCGGGAACCATAGCGCTGGACATTCCTGTCGCGCAATTGAGCATGACCGTTTGCGAGAGACCCATCCGATGAAAGAGTATCTCTCGCCTTCTGACGTTTTGGAGAGGACTTTCTGGAAACCTTGCGTGGAGC
>CAZXMX010000224.1:942-5408 GCA_964641645.1 uncultured Neomegalonema sp. | reverse complement strand
GATTTCGGCGAGAAGTGCTATACGGTTCGCTGAGATTTCGTCCCACCGATCTAACCTGCCGAGCCGGTTGTGCGACGTCACCAGCGTATCTCATATCATCAAGCATCATCGAAGCGAGCGAGCCACTTTCGGGCTTCTTCGTGCGGATCGAGGTAGGGGCCACCCATGGGTGGAGAAAAGTGATCTGAATCGAGTTCGTGAATGCGAATTGGTGCGGTCAGGCGGGCAACTTCTCCATACTCATGCGGAATGATGTTGAGCTCACGATTGCCAGGGTTTGGGAACATCCCAGCCTGAATCACTATTCCCTCACCACAGTCGAACAACGGAAACGTTTCTCTATCAGGAAGCGTGGCTTCGACGGCCGCACGTCCGCCGATCTTCTCGAGTAGGGGGTCGCCGATCAGAGTTAGCCAATTCACCGTGCGTAAGTTTTCATCTAGGCGATTCTTCATTTCGGGAGGAAAATAACCAGTGTCGTGGTTGTTCGCGTCGATACCGGGATGTTGTTTTATAAATGCACCGAAGGTTCCATTCTGTGCTGCTATTTTTGTGTAGTCACTCCGTCCAGGAAACAAAATATCGTACCCGGCGGACCCATGAAGCGGCTGCAGAATGCGCGCCATATCGAGCATGATGTCTCGGAAATGAACTCGTTTGGCATTCTTCGCAAGCCAGCCCATCGTGAAAGCAATTTCCACGAGACCCATCTTGCGTCCGCCGCGATAATAGTGAATTGCGGGCAACGTCGCGCCGAAGAAAATACTGCCAACGTTGCGACTGTCCGGAACATTACTGTACTCGAAAAACGCCGTTGAATGTTCAATATGACCTTCTATCAGCGCTTCGTGTGGTTGCATGGCTTTGTCCGACGTTATTGGGAAGTCGTCACCCTTTTGTGGCGTGTCCCAGGCACGGTGAGATACAGTTGTTATGTCGTCGCCAACGATTTCCTTAAACCTGATTGCGGCATCGGCAGCGCGCGTGCGCGCGGGTGGTTGATACGGCTCGTCCAGATAAAACACTGCCTTCTGGACAACGCGTGCCTTAAGGTTTTCCTGCCCACCCCATTTCCAAACCATGCGGTCAATACGCGCAATCATCTCGTTCAGGGTCGCGCGGTCTTCTGCACTCAGCTTGCCCAATTCGCTCTCCTCATATCCCGGTCATGACCCACAGAACATCCAGCCGAGCCCAAAACCCGCACCACCGCCGAGCATCGTTCCAGCTTTCATGCCCCCAGCTCCGGCTGGAACCGCACCAACGCCTGCGCCGCCGACGAACCCACCCGCCCCACCGAGAACTCCGCCGACAATAGCGCCACTACCGGCACCACCCGCCGTCCAGGTTGCGATGCAGGCACCGCGCGCTGCTATCGGTAATTCTTCTTCCGGGATATCAATTTCTTCTTCCTCACCCCCTGGAGCTGGCAATCCAATCGGCTGCTCACCTTCCTCTGGTTCACCCCAGATAATGCCACCGGGTTGCGGTAAACCAGCCTCGGGAATATCAGGATTGGCAAGAGGCGCCCGCCGCTCGACACGCGATAGCGATGGAATAACGTCTTCGCCACGCTCGTCTCTATCCCGATCAGGATTACAGTTGCAACTGCCCTCACCGGGAGTGAGAACTTGGTAATTTTGCCTACCTCCTGCGATATCGATGTAGTCTTCATCCTGCTCCAGGTCACGCCGGTCCGGTGGAAACTTCATCTCGAAAATCTTCAGCAGATTTCCACTAATGGGCGGCACTGAAGGGTCGCGCACCACCGTCACATCGGGACGACGAACTCGATATTCGCTGATTTTCTTACCAGACTTGCTGTCATAATACGGCGCTGCACGTCGGAAGTTAGGATCGAACTCTTTCTCCGCGCGGTTGGCCATATGGGCGAAGCGCCCTCGGCCTAGTTTCTTGTTGGTCAACATATCAAGATCAGGGTCGGCACTATCCGAACCGGGCCCGGTCTTCTCCATGAGGGGCACTGGCCGTTCAAACTGCATATTGTAAGAAACTTCCGCCTTCTGCGTCGAAGCATAGCCTGTCTCGAACGATTGTTGTTCGTAATTATTAAGCGCAGTTTCGACACAGGCCTGCTTGCCGGCACTGCGCTTCGAGCCTTTGGCCTCTGCGTGTCCGTCTTCCTCTTGGATTTCTTCTTCCCAACCTCCTGTAATACTGGCTCCTGCCGGGCTTCCACAGCAGCATAGCACTTCGCACAAAACGCGCTTATGCGCTTCAGCCAGCAGTGCATCATTCGCAGCAAGTGCGGCAACATCTATGCATAGCTGTGCAACCCCATCGGAATGCGTCGCATCCGGTTTCATTTGACCGCCGCTCAAAGCTGGTCCAACAGCGTCCATGATGTTTTCGTAATAGGTGCTACAAATAACGCTCATTGTTCAGGCCTGTCATCGAAATAGCCTGCGAGCTGACGTGACTTCATCCAGTACGCTGCCGGAAACTGCGCAAGCATATATAGGATGCGGCCTCCAAGCGGCGCTGTTTCGGCATTTTCTTGTAGATGAAGTCGAACACGCGTGATCTCATAAAAGCGGGGTCCAACGGAATGGCGCAGCTTCAAAAAGCCGAGCATGTCATTGTCCGATGTCAACTCCAATTCGTCCAGTGCGATCCCGATATAGTGCTTCGTGTCTTCTATTAACTCGTCATCATCCCAAAATTTCGAACCAAGCGCCCGCGAACGTCGAAGTTCATCGCAATAAGTTTCTGCAGTATCCAGATGATGCTTTCGCTGTAGGTCAGCGATTTGATCGGATGATACTCGGAACATGCAAACACTCCAAAACAACTCCAATCACGCTAGCGCATTCCAATTTGCAACCGAAGTAAAATCAATTTTTGGACCGAATTCCCGTTGCCGAAAAGCACATGCGAGTCCCCGTGGGACTTTTCAAATTTTTAAGCTATTGTTTTAAAAAGGGTAATTGGAACGCCTGTGAGTTCCGGAGGGTGCCAAACTATCACGCTAATTCAATGGCTTAGCTAAAGGTGGGACTGCGATTTCGTCGCAAATTCCTATAACATTCGCTACAGAAAAGTCCCACTGTGGAAAATTCCCTGAGGCAGTTAGAATTTTTAGTCAAGAAATTGAGACAGTGCACCTGCCCGTCTCGACCGATGTTGGCAAAACGTAGTGATAGTAAGCAAACCCCATCAATGCGCCAAAACTGTCTATCATCGCAGAGGGCTTTTTCTTCTCTCGAACCTCAAAGTCCTTTAATCCAGTTTCTACTCCCCGCTCACCCCATTGCGTCACTTCGGATGAAACAGGAGAGACGGGCTGATCGCTCTGCTTGAGCCAATTCTCCATATCAGCTTTTGTAGCCCAGGTCTTAAGAGATTCGTAGAATTTGGGCATTTTTCGATAGCCGATATCTCCGGATTCACTCGCTTCGGAACGCGCATAAAGATAATGTTCAGCCGCTGCGAGGTTTAGATCCAATGAAGCGCCAAGGTCACGGCACACCTTGAGCCGAGCCCATCCCAGCCTTACGGCTTCGACAGAATATTCGCGCTCAATCTCGTCACCCATTGTGCTGTGCCCACCAAACCCTTGAGCGTTTCGCAACGCGGCGACGATCCACTTCTGCACTGAAACGTCGTTGGTACTGTCGGCAGCAGCTGGCGAACTCAAACCTTGAGCCAGTATCGCGAGCCCGATTACAATGATCCGCATCGGCCTGATCTCCCATACACTTAAGTTGGCTTCAAAATCTTGGAGCTGTGCCTTAGATCCAAAAGCCTCTCCTAATTCTTGCAGGCCGCTTCTAAGGTGATCCGGAAATGTCGGGGAACGGATTTTTGTACGTCGGCCTATAGTGATAGCGTCTTGGTATCACATCGGGGTACTCTCCGTTAAGATTATACAGACCAGGACTCAATGGACCCACGAAAATTTTCGAAAACACAGTTTCTCGCGCTTCACTGTTGGAATAAAATGGCATTCCTGCTCGCGCGCGCATAGTTGGAAGATAACCAAATATTCGTGCTAAACGTTTCTTGGCCTGCACATTTTCGACACCTTTGAGATAGTCTCGACTAGAGAACCAAAGCTTGTCGTCGCCGATCATTTTGCGAGGATACTGAGGGGACAGTGTTAACCACTGGTGATTCCCGTCAATCGACCTTAGCCAATGCGTTAGAATGTTGTTGTTCTGTGTTCCGAGATACAGATTGCTGCCACGGTAGCCCAGCTTGAAAGCCAATTTATTCAGTTGATCTGCTTTTAACAGTGACAACTTAGCCAATTGAATCGAGTTAGCGACCGGAGGGAAATCCTTTGCTCCGAACTTCGACTTTCGTTCAAGCTGCATGTCATGCTTGACTCGGGCTGAAATCGTCCCCTCACCGACGAACTCGATTAGTTTCTTGCCGGTCGATAAGGGATTCTTAGAAAAAAATTCATCAACTTTGGCGTCGTTACCATCAAACGTAAAACCGTT
>CAZXMX010000224.1:0-932 GCA_964641645.1 uncultured Neomegalonema sp. | reverse complement strand
ACCGTTGTGGTGACGTCGGAAGTCAAATTTTACACCCAAACCAAGCCGCTCAGAAAGTTCATCAAGAACTGACTGATTCTGTTTCATGAAAAAGTGTGGTCCTTGTTCGGCAACCCACTCTTTGATGTCTAACGGAGATTTTCCGTCAATCGATAGCTCTTTGAGTATGCCATTCTCAAGCTCACCAATTTTTTCCTGAAGCGCCTCATGCGCATTTATAACATCGCATGCGCCATCGCCTGTGATCTTGGGAACTCCGCCAAAAATTACTGGGGCACTACAAATCAACCATTTTTTCAACGGCTCTAGAACCGAACTGTTTCCATCGCGGATTGTCCCTGACGCCCACCACTTCGTGTTCATGGTGTTCGTCATCGCATGTGCGTTTGCCTTTGAATAATCCGATATCGCAAGTCGAATATCCGACCTTTGACTTTCGAATAATTTTCTAAAAGATTGATTCCATCGATGAACTTGATTTTTTATATTTCTCTCAAATGCGACTTTCTTCGCTACCAAGTCGTTGACGGTTTTTGATGCTTCCTTCGTTAAATTAAAAGCTTCATTTCTTGCCAGTGCGATTGATCGTTCCGCCGCCGCTCTTTTTCTAAATAATGATTCACGCACATTCATCGCGGCTTTAAGCGAAGTGGCGTTGGCATCCCTCGTCCCTTGACACCCTGCTTCGCAAATTTTCAGTTCTGGGTTGGCGATCGTGCTATTGCAAAGGCCGTCCACTAAAACGCTGGTGGTCCCGCAGACGTAACGCTCTAAAGGTCCGAGTTGGTCAGTAAGGCAAGGATACCGAGCCCACCAAGGCCCGCACGTTCCTGGTACTTTAATCGGAAGTCTCCGCTCACAAAATCTCTCAGTATCTCTTCGAACTTGGCAGGCAACCTGCTTCGTAATTTGTGCCGGAAGCGCGGCACAAC
>CAZXMX010000223.1:0-5427 GCA_964641645.1 uncultured Neomegalonema sp. | reverse complement strand
GCTTCAACAAGATGAAATGCTCAAGACGTCTCGCCACCCGGTACGACAAAACAGCGGCCAGTTATCTCGGCTTCGTTCAAATCGTCGCTGCAAGACTGTGGGGCAGGAGTTTGTCAACATGACCTAGAGATTTCGTCGGTGGCCACCCGGAACGCTTTTCAGCGCAAATCAAGGCTGAGGGTTACAGTCGCGCTTACATCGCCAGATACAAAGCCACCGCTGAGTCCCTTTGCTCCGCAATGAAGCTGGCAAAGCTCGGTCCGACTGACTTAACCGATGACAGCATGGACCAACTTGCAATGCCCATAATCGACACCGCTTCCGCCAAAGACCGAAAGCGCTGCAGATATCGCCTGAACCGGTTCAGAGACTATTTGATCGAGGAATGCGATGCCCCGGTTAGGGAAGAGCCGCCACTAGATATGAGCCCAAGAGCATGCCTTAAGCGTGAGTACGAAGACTATCTTCGCGATCAACGTGGTTTGTCTGATAGTATAATCTATCTCCGCCTGCGCTTCTATGAACGGTTTTTGACCGCAAAGTTTGGCGAGGGCTTTGGCGACCTAAATGCGATCAAGCCAGACGACATCACCGGCTTCATTATTCGGTTGCGCCACGAGCGGAATGCGCCACGCAACAAATCCGGGCCGTCACACCTTCGAGACCTTTTCCAGTTCCTTTTTTGGAGCGGAAAAACCAACCGAAACCTGAGCAATGCTGTGCCAAGTGCGCGACAGCGAAAGCCGACGGGTATCCCAAGGTACCTTGAGCCTGACCAAGTCAATCGCCTCATCATCGTAGTTCGAGGCCACAAGAAAGCAGGCCGACGCAACTATGCGATGATGATGCTTATTGCCCGACTTGGTCTCAGAGCGCCGGAGGTAACGGCGATCAAGTTGTATGACATCGATTGGCGCGCAGGTGAGATACTAATCCGGGGCAAAGGACAGGCACAAGACCGGATGCCGTTGCCTGCGGAGGTTGGTGAAGCGATTGTGGACTATATCCAGAATGAACGACGGGGACCAGAACGTGCTCTGTTCGTCTCGGCTATAGCACCATTTAAGAAGTTCAAGAATGCTCAAATCCTACGCTGGATTCTGCGTGATGCCTATGACGCAACGGGTATCAAACCGCCCCAAGCATATATTGGCACGCATATTCTACGGCACAGCCTTGCCACTGACATGTTGCGCAAGGGCGCATCCCTCGCGGACATCGGGGATATGCTACGCCACCGATCGCGACTGACAACGACGATCTATGCGCAACATGATCTGGATGCCCTCCGTTCGATTTCGCGCCCTTGGCCCACTGCCAGGGATGTGAAATGAAGACACTTTCTCAACGCCTTGACGAAAATTTGGCCCTCCGTCGTGTTATGGGATTCGATCTATCCTTTGACGAACGGGTTCTACGCAAGTTTACGACTTACGGCGATCACTATGGGCACCGCGCAATCTCAACGCCACTGTTCCTCGACTGGAAAGAAAGCTATAGCAGTGCAAACAACGACACGTGGTCAAATCGTCTCGGCATGGTTCGTCGATTTGCTTTTTTGGCTAGCTGAGCATGACGATAGAACTGAAATCCCGTCCAGCCAGTTGGTATCCGGCCGATATCGAAGGCAGGCTCCATACATATTTGCACCAAAACAAATTGCAGATATTATCGCAGAAGCTGGTCGGTTACGATCACCTTACGGTCTCAGATCTGCACTCTGGCAAACCGTCTTTGGACTTATTGCTTTGACTGGCATGCGGGTAGGTGAAGCATTGTCCTTGGATCAGCAAGATATTGATTTGGACGCGGCTGTTCTGGTTGTTAGAAACACCAAAAACGGCAAGGACCGGCAGCTTCCGGTGAACAAAGGCACCGCCGAACGGCTGGCGTCATATGCCAGCTTGAGGGATCGGTTCACCCAGAGGAAGTCGCCTCGATTTTTCGTCAACGAAAATAGCGAACCGGCTCGTGACTGCGCAGCGCGCTACAACTTCGCGCTAGTCAGCAGGAGTATTGGCCTTCGGAGCCCCCAGTCCTTCAACCGTCACGGTCACGGCCACGGCCCCCGCATCCACGATTTGAGACACAGCTTCGCCGTCCATACTATCCTGGATTGGTTCCGTGAGGGCCGGGACATCGAGTGCGAGATTTACAAACTCAGTACCTATCTTGGGCATTCTGAACCGAAGTTTACATTCTGGTACATTGAGGCCGCGCCCGAACTCATGCAACTCGCCGCAGTACGGGCCGAACAGCGAATGTTGGAGGAGACATCATGATTCCGACCTATCCATTGCCAGTCTATGTCCAACGGTTCTTCACCGAACGCCTTTTGACGCAAATGCAAGCAAGTCCAAACACCGTCTCCAGCTATCGAGACACGTTCAGGCTCTTGCTAAAATACGCCAAAGAACAAACCAAAATGCCACCAACGGACTTGCATGTTGCACATATTGATTCTGACATCGTCGGACAATTCTTGACTTTCTGCGAAGAAGAACGAGGCAACAGTGCAAGAAGCCGAAATACGCGTCTTGCGGCCATTCGGTCCTTTTTTAAATATGTGTCTGGCTGTGAACCCCAGTTGTTGCACCTTTGTCAAAGAGTTTTAGCGATCCCCTCCAAACGCCACGAAAAACGTGTCGTAGACTTCCTGACGCGTAATGAAATGGAGGCGTTACTGAAAGCACCCGACCAATCGACCTGGTTTGGTCGGCGTGATCGTGTCCTCCTGCTCACAATGCTGCAGACTGGATTGCGTGTATCGGAGTTGATTGGTCTACGTGTTGCTGATGTTGAACTTGCGACAGGGCCTCATGTGAAATGCATGGGGAAGGGCAGAAAGGAACGCGCGACGCCGCTTCGAAAAGACAGTCAGAATGCGATAAGGAAGTGGTTAATGCAGTCTGGAGTTACATCTAACCAACCCCTGTTTCCAACCACTCAAGGCAAACCACTGAGTAGAGACGCCGTCGAGCGAATAGTTCAGAAACACGCAAATACGGCGGCACAGAGCAGTTCGACGTTCAGACTGAAGCGTATCACACCACATGTTCTGCGTCACACGGCTGCGATGCAGCTTTTACAAAGTGGTGTTGATCGAACCATTATCGCCCTTTGGCTGGGTCATGAATCTGCTGAGACAACCCAAGTATATATCCACGCTGATATCGAACTGAAAGAAAAGGCGATGGCTCTGACAAAGCCTTTAGACGCACCAAGCGGTCGCTACAAACCCGGTGACGAGCTTTTGTCTTTCCTAGAAGCCTTGTAAGTTATGCCAACGTCTCGCGCTGAATGTATCATCAGGTCAAACACTTGCTGAGGTAGCGCGGCATAATCAGAAGCACGGCATTAAGGGAGAGTTCGTAGGTTGCCGCGCCGTCGTGATCGCCCGCGTATTCGAGCGCTGTGATTTGAAACGGGCCTTCGATGGTGCCGAAATCAGGGATAATGGCTTGCCAGCGGGCAATGGTACCGTCGAAGAAGAGTTTGCGCGTGGCTTCGTCGGCGGCGGCGTCTTTGAAGAGACCGGACCCCGACAGTGCAGCGGAACGGACGCCTGCTCCGGCAAGGAGTTCACGCCAACGGCCCACGCTTTCGCGATGGGTCGTGTCAACGGTATCTGCGTTAAAGCTGATCCGCGTCGCACGCAAACCGGCGACGGTTTGGAAACTGTTGGTGTTGTCAGGATCAAGTTTGAGAAGAAGGTCTCGGCCTTTTTGGGCGGGCATGGGAGTCCTTTTGAAGAATTTTGGCGTGCCATAAGAAAACCCCGGCGCGGGGGCCGGGGAATTCATTGGTTCTACTACGGGGGTGTGTTTGTGGCTCTCGATGGTTGCTTTGCAACCATCTGTCGCTGAGAGGTCTGTGTTTACCGAGAGAGTATCCGCAAAACAAAAAGCCTGCTTAGGCTTATTGTTTTGCCACCTTATCAAATCTCGCAATCACGTCATCGGTCTCTTGGCCGAAATCGCGCATGGCTTGGGCGGCGGAAGTTGCGCCTTCGGCTTCGGCGACATCGGCGATTTCATTCAAACGAACGCCATACCGGCGAAGTTGATTGACGAAGCCAAGATTGATCTGCTCGTACTGGCGGACTAACTGGCTTTCGGCGGCAGCGATGGCTGTGGCGTCGGGAGGTTCAACAGCCGGAGCGGCGGGTTCTGAGAGAAGCGCCGTCAGAGGCGGCTGATCCGGAATCAACTGTTCACGGGCGATCCAGCCGACCACGAGACCGCCAACTGCCGCAACTGCGAGCGCGAAAACAAATGTTCCAGTGGAGGAGGTTTTCGTCTCAGACATTGGTTTTCCTTCGAGAGCCCGCACGTTCTGCATAGCGTTCTATGCCGCCTCGCCCCACTCGACAAGGGCTCGGTACACGCAATCGGCGCGGCGCAGACGGGTGCGACGCTCGCGGCGGGTTGCGGACGACACAAACCGGAGGTCGGCAATCCGCGCCTCGGTCAATCCCGGCGCGGTGGCGAGGGCGTCGGCAAGGGCGGCTTGGATGGCTTTGACCTGCGAAAAACCGCGCTCTGCTGACCAGATTGTGAGGGTCAACTCATGCGCGGTGCCCTCCTCCGTCTTGGTGTCCCATGCCGTTACCGTCTCATCGCCGAGGGTGATGTAGGGCGGTGAGGCTTCGCCAGATTGGGCATGGGGCGGTGCGTCATAAATGCGCGGCCCGCCAAGCGCAGCGGTGAGCGCATCATCGGCTCGCAAGTGTTCGAAAAGAGCGGTTTGCAGGGCTAGGAATTGCTTCATGGATGTTCCTCGCAAAGACAGGTGAGAAAACGGCCCCGGCCATCGGTGTCAAAGACGGCGCGGATATCGAATTGACGCGCGCCGATCATGAACCGTTGGTCGGCCCGTGGACGAAGCGCGCGGGTACAGCGCAGACGGATGCGGTGGGTCACGCGGCTGGCTTGTTGACTGCCCTCAAAGCCTTCCACACCCGAAGTCGGGGTTATGGCAACACGGTGATCGGCGAGCTTTGTCCAACCTTTGATAAAACCGCCCGAACCATCGGGCACATCGGTCTGAACCTCCAGCCGCGCGAGGCGGCGGAGCATGGGGGTGCTTTGCATAGCGGATCTCTTGGGGGTGTGATAGCGATTGTGCCGAGGACACAGGGTGAAGGAAACCGAGAAATGAAGAACTTTTTCGCTGGAATAATTTGCGTGATACTTGGTGGGTTTATGGCTTGGTCGATGGGACCCGGCATATGGAATGACCTGACGGTCGACAAAGCCACACTGGAACCAGCGCCAGAATACTCCGTGAGCGAAGCAGAGTGCAAAACGAAGGCGTTTATCTTTGGGTCCTGCGATCTGGAATTCACCCATCAACAAACGGGTGAAGAGGTGAAGCGCGATTTCATGGTGTTCGGAAACTTCGGCGGTGAAAGCGTTTATGCGATGA
>CAZXMX010000222.1:0-5442 GCA_964641645.1 uncultured Neomegalonema sp. | reverse complement strand
CGTTAGCCCGAACCTCGTCACAGGTGTTGTGACAGAGAGTTAAAGTTTACCGAGGATTAACACGAACGTTCAAAGGAACGAATAGGGGTCCACATCAAAGACCACGCGGACGCCGGAGGGGGTTTTGACGAGGCTGCGCCATGCGTCGATCAGGGCGGCGTGGTCCGCTGTGCGCTCCAGTCTCACCAGCAATCGCACACGATGTTCGCCGCGCAGCATTGCGAAGGGGGCCGGGGCGGGACCGAAGACGTCTGCGCCTGCTTGGGTGAGCGGGTCAGCGTTGCGGGCGAGGGCTTGGGCGACCGCCCAGACCGCGTCTTCTTTCTCGCCTCGCACGATGACCGCGACGAGGCGGGCGTAAGGGGGCATGCCGCCGAGACGGCGTTCGTCGGCAAGGCGCTGTCTGAAGGCGATGGAGTCTCCGGCGAGGATGGCTTTCAGGACCGGATGTTCGGGCTGCGCCGTTTGCAGCATCGCGCGCCCCGGCTTGTCGGCACGGCCCGCGCGGCCCGCGACCTGATTGAGCATCTGATACGTGCGCTCGGACGCGCGCAGGTCGCCGCCCATGAGGCCAAGATCAGCATCGACCACGCCCACCAAAGTCAGGTTCGGAAAATTATGGCCCTTCGCGACGATCTGCGTGCCGACGATGATGTCGGCTTTGCCGTTCGCGATGTCGATGATCTGTTGCTTGAGGGCTTTCGGATCGGGTGCAAGGTCCGAGGATAGGATTTCCACATCAGCGAGGGGGAAGCGTTCTTTCGCTTCTTCGGCAATGCGTTCGACACCGGGACCGCAGGCTGCAAGATGATCGGTGCTGTCGCAATCCGGGCAGGCTTTGGGAGCCGGCGTGCGGTGGCCGCATTGGTGACAGATCAGCGCGCCGCCGACTTTATGTTCGACCAACCACGCCGAACAGTTTGGACAGCCCGCGCGCCACCCGCATTTGCGGCAGAGCGTCAGCGGGGCATAGCCGCGCCGGTTCAGGAAAAAGAGAACTTGTTCTTTGCGCGATAGGGCTTCGCGGGTGGCTTGCACCAGTCCCGGTGCGATCCACGTGCCGCGTTCTGGCGGATCGGCGCGAATATCGAGGGCGCTGAGGAATGGCAGGACCGCATTGCCGTGGCGTTCTTTCAGAGTCAGCCGTCGGTACTTGCCGCCCTCCGCGTTGATCCAGCTTTCGAGGGAGGGGGTCGCGGAGGCGAGAACGCAGGTTGCGCCTTCTTCGGCGGCGCGCAGGACCGAAAGATCGCGGGCCTGATAGAGCACCACGTCTTCTTGCTTGTAGGATTGGTCATGCTCCTCATCGACCACGATCAGCGAGAGGTCTTGATATGGGAGGAACAGCGCGGAGCGCGCCCCGGCCACGACTTGCGCCTCGCCCCGTGCAATGGCGCGCCACGCTTTGCGTCGGGCCGCGGGCGTGATGCCGCTATGCCATTCGACGGGTGGCGCGCCGAAGCGCTCGCGAACGCGGCGGATAAAATCAGAGGTAAGCGCGATCTCTGGCAGCAGGATCAGGGCTTGGCGACCGCTGCGGACAACGTCCGCGACGGCCTCCAAATAGGTTTCAGTCTTGCCCGATCCCGTAACGCCGTCGAGCAGCAGCGTTTCATATTTCTGCGCGCGCGTGGCGTTGCGGATGGCTTCGGCGGCGATTTCTTGTTCAGGATTCAGCGTGCGGGTTGTGTGTTCGGGATCGAGGCGGGGTGGGGCGCGGTCTTTGGCAACCTCTTGGGCGATCAGCGCGCCGGATTCGTGCAGACCTTTGACAACACCGGCGGAGACCTCGGCTTCGCGGGCGAGTTCGGCGGCGGTGAGGTTCGGCGATGAGCGCACCGCCGACATGACGCGCTCGCGGGCCTCGGTCAGGCGGTCGGGTGCGGGGCCCGCGACATAAACCGTGCGGGTCTCTTCAGGGTTGGCCAGTCCCGGCGCGCGGGTGGCTTGGCGCAGCATCATGCCGAGGGGCGTGAGCGTGTAGCGCGCCGCACGTTCGATAAAGCGCCGCATCGGGGCGGGCATCGGCGGAATGTCGAGGCTGCGAATAACGGCCTTGAGTTTCACCTCAGGGCCAGCCGTTCCTGGCCCCCAGACAACGCCAACCGTGTCGCGACCGGAGACGGGGACGACGACATAAGTTCCCGGCTCCAGCGGCTCAACCGCGCTGTAGTCCAGCGGCCCAAGTGGCAAGGGCGTCAGTACCGAGACGGTCGTCACGGAGGTGGGGAACAAGTCAGCCATGAGGTCTTATAGGCAGGAGTGCGAACAATAAAAATCGGAAGGTTCAAACCTGTCGGGCTTTCATTCGTTGATGCCGTCATTTCACTGCCAAGATAGAAAGGCAGCAGCCTTCCCGCGACGGGTGTGTGCTTTGATTCAAGGCGCTTTGTGGGTTGCGCAAAGCTTTGGCTTTCCCCTGATTCCAAATTAGGGTATCACGTACAGAAATGAGGTTGCGAAGCACGCGCAGCCCGTAAAAACCGAGGTGAGCATGAAGTTTTTTGTCGATACCGCCGTCATCTCTGAAATCGAAGAACTTGCCGCAACGGGCATGGTTGATGGCGTCACGACGAACCCCTCGCTGATCCACAAATCAGGGCGCGACTTCAAGGAAGTCATCGCTGAGATTTGCAAGCTTGTCCCCGGCCCCGTCAGCGCTGAAGTTGCGGGCGTCGAGTTTGACCAAATGGTCGCCGAAGGACGCGAGCTGGCGAAGATCGCTGATAACGTCGTCATCAAGTTGCCGCTGACTTGGGATGGCCTGCGCGCGTGCCGCACGCTGACGGATGACGGACGTCAAACGAATGTCACGCTGTGCTTTAGCGCGAACCAGGCGTTGCTGGCGGCGAAGGCTGGTGCGACGTATATCTCGCCCTTCATTGGTCGCCTTGATGACATGGGCATCAATGGCATGGAGCTGATCCATGAGATCCGCACGATTTATGACAACTATGGTTTTAGCACGGAGATCCTTGCGGCCTCGATCCGCACGGTCAATCACCTGAAAGATTCCGCGCTCGCCGGAGCCGATGTTGCGACCATTCCACCGTCAACCTTGAAGTCGTTGGCTGGTCATCCGTTGACGGATAAAGGCCTCACCGCTTTCCTCGCGGATTGGGAAAAAACCGGCCAAAAGATCATCTAAACGAACGCCACCCGCGAAAACGCGAGGGTGAAAAAATTTGAGTCCCATAAAAAGCGGGACCGATTGAGCAGCAGAGCAGGAGAAACAGGCATGACTCCCGAAGGAACTGGATCAGAGGCGCTCGCAGAAGCGCCCCGCGAGAAAAAAATAAGCCGCGCCGCCGTGCGTCGCTATCTCGCTGAAAACCCCAGCATCGTGTTGGATGATGACGACCTCGGTCAGCAGATCGTTGAGGCGGCAAAAGCCAACCTTGGCGGTAATGTTGTCGATATGCAGGGTGCCGTCATGCACCGGATGCGTCGCCGTATGCGCGCCATCGAAGTCGAGCGCGAAGAGATGATCGACGCGGCGAACGAGAACATGGTGTCGATGGAATCGGTCCATGACGCGGTTCTGACGATGCTGGAAGCTCCGACCTTCTCCGAGTTTATTGAGATTGTTGGTTCGCGCTTTGGTGCGTTGCTTGATGTGGATTCGGTTCGGCTTTGCCTCGAGTCTGAGCTGTCAGACGATGGGACCCCGAAGCAACAGGGCGAGACGTTGCTTGCCGTGCGTCCCGGTGATGTTGACCGCTTTTTCCTCGGTATGAATTGGGGCGTGATGATGCGCGCCGCCGAGCCTGAGACGTTGTCGCTGCACACCGATCAGCGTGTGACCTCGGAGGCGATGGTTCGGCTTGATTTCGGCGAGGGCACCCGCCCCGGCGTTTTGATCTTTGGCTCGCTGGACCCCAATCGTTTTCACGATGAGCAGGGCGGCGAGTTGCTCGTCTTTCTCGGCGGCGCCATTAGTCGCGTGATGCGCCGTTGGCTCGATGGGGCCGGAATGGCTGACTAAAGAATTCGTCGGCAGAATGCTGGCGAAAAGCCCAAGTAGAAAACTGGGGCGATACGAGAGAACCCGACTTCCCCGGCGCACTGGATGCGTCGGGGCGTTTCTCTGAGTTAATGAGGGCGTCGCATGAGACCGGCCCGAACCACAGATGCTTTGCTCAATCAATGGCTCGCCTCGCTGATCGCGCGAGGGATGAGTCAGTACACCATTGATGGCTATCGCCATGACGTCAGCGTGTTTTTGCTCGGCTATGCGAACAGTATCAATCCCGACGCGGCATTGCATGGCGATGAACCCGACATGTTATTGCCGTTGCAGGGTTTGTCTGTTGCGGCGTTGTCGGATGTGGGGCCGAAGCATCTGCGCGCGTGGATGGCGCAACTTCGTGTTGATGATCTGAGTAAGGCATCGGTTTCGCGCGCGCTCTCGGCGTTGAAGACTTTTTACAGCTATGCCGCCGATACGCATGGGGTCAAAGCCGATGCGGTACGGGCCGCGCGAGGGCCGCGCGCACCGAAGCCCTTGCCGCGCCCGCTGACCCCGGCGGATGCGATGGAGGTGCTGCGGTCAACAGACCTGACCACAGATAAAGACTGGATTGCGCTGCGGGATACGGCGGCTTTGACGGTGCTGTATGGGTGCGGTTTACGGATTTCGGAGGGATTGTCTTTGATGGGCAAAGATGCGCCGCTTGGAAAGTCGCTGCGGATCATTGGAAAGCGTGGCAAAGAACGGCAAGTTCCGGTATTGCCGGAGGCGCGGGCGGCTGTGGAAGCCTATCGCGAAGCTTGTCCGTTTACACTCGATGCCGATAAGCCCTTGTTTCGAGGGGCGCGGGGCGGTGGGCTGAACCCACGTATCTTACGCAAGACGATGCAGCAGGTGCGGCTGATGCTTGGCCTGCCCGACGATGCGACGCCGCACGCCTTGCGACATTCTTTTGCGACGCATCTGATGGAGGCGGGCGGGGATCTACGCGCGATCCAGACCTTGCTGGGTCATGCCAGCCTATCGACGACCCAGCGTTATACGGCGGTGGACGAGGAACGCTTGTTGTCGGTTTATGAGAAATCGCACCCATCAGCGACGGGCCGGGTTTGAGGTTGCGATTGGTCCGCCTTCAGACCGTTCGCCGTTGCTTGAGTTCTTTGTCTAAGGTTGATACCCAATGGCCATTCTCGGCGTGGATGTCGGGCGATGGAGAATTCATGTTTACGATTGCGGGAAACCGCTAAGTCCTGAGCGTCAGGACGGCCAAATTTAGCAGAGCCTTCGCCATCGTGTGACAGGCTTCCTTTTTGTGCGGCTCGTGAAATCTCAAAATTCAGATTTAAGACTGCGTGAGACGCGATCCGTGTGCGCGCCGTATTGAGAAACCCTTCTCGTGCGGTGGCAATTTGAAAGACGAATGATCCATGAAAATTCGACCAACAAAGCACGACGATATTCCTGACTTGCAA
>CAZXMX010000221.1:0-5506 GCA_964641645.1 uncultured Neomegalonema sp. | reverse complement strand
GCGGCGAATTTCATCCCATCGGATAAAAACTACGCCGCTCCAACATGGAGGGCGTGATGAAATATCTAAGTGTGTCTGCCGCGCTTGTGGTGTGTTTAGCCAGCTCAGCGATTGCTCGGCAAGCGACTCAACCCGAGCAAACCTACGCCATTGCGAAGACCGAATCCGTTGAAGCGAGCGACTTCATGGTTGCCGCGGCGAATCCTCTCGCCGTGGAAGCCGGATATAACGTGCTCGCCGAGGGCGGGACAGCGGCAGATGCACTTGTTGCCGTTCAGATGATGTTGAACCTCGTCGAACCCCAGAGTTCCGGCATCGGTGGTGGCGCTTTTCTGGTCTATTGGGACGCGGGCAGCGAAACTCTAACGACGTTAGATGGTCGCGAGACTGCACCAAAATCTGCGACACCCGAGTATTGGCTGGGCCAAGACGGTGCACCGATTGGGTGGTGGGATGCGGTGAAGGGTGGACGCTCGGTGGGCGTCCCCGGAACGCTCGCCTTGTTGCACCACACGCATGAGCGTTGGGGTGACAAGGGCTGGACGGATATGCTCGCGCCCGCGGCCAAACTTGCTGCCGACGGTTTCACAGTGTCTCCGCGCCTCGCCGCTTCGATCAAGGGTGCTTCAGAAAGAGGCCTCGCTGATTTCCCGGCGGCACGCGCTTACTTTTTCGACGCGGATGGCGCGCCACTGAAAGAAGGAGACACGCTCAGTAATCCCGAGTTCTCGGAAACGTTGAAACTGATCGGGAATGAGGGGCCGTCAGCATTCTATGCTGGACCGATTGCTGAAGACATCGTTGCAGCCGTCAAAATGGAGACGAACGCTGGTGAACTGACTCTCGACGACCTGGCTTCCTACAAAGTCGTTGAGCGAACACCCGTTTGTGCACCTTATCGTGCCTATCAGGTTTGCGGCATGGGGCCACCCTCCTCCGGTGCATTGACCGTTGGGCAGATGCTGATGTTGCTCGATCACTTTGACATTCCGACCTTGTCGCCTGCGAACGGTCGCGAGATTGAAGCACGGCACTTGTTTACTGAAGCAGGTAAGCTCGCTTATGCCGACCGTGCGCTTTACATGGCCGACAGTGATTACGTTCGCGTTCCTGTACGGGGTCTGCTCGACCCAGCCTATATGACGACACGTGCACAGTTGATTAATCCAACCACAGCCATGGAGAAAGGCGCAGCAGGAAATCCGCCTTGGAGAGACGCAGCACTGCGGGCACCAGACACGGACCCAGAGAAACCCGGCACCTCGCATATTGTCATACGCGACAGCTACGGAAATGCCGCCTCAATGACGACGACTATCGAGACTGGATTTGGCAGCCGTGTGATGGTGCGTGGCTTTCTCCTCAACAACGAACTCACTGATTTTTCCCGAGCGCCCGAAAAAGATGGTCGCCCGATTGCAAACCGTGTCGAAGGGGGCAAACGTCCTCGCTCTTCGATGGCACCGACCATCGTCATGAAGGATGACGAACCCTATCTGCTGATCGGATCACCCGGTGGGTCGCGGATCATCAACTACGTTGCTGAAAGCATCGTCGCAATTCTTGATTGGGGAATGGACCCAGCAACCGCCTTTTCACGGGCTCATGTCGTCAACCGCAATGGTGCGACAGATGTTGAAACCGGAGGCGAAGCTTATGTCGCCGGCCTCGAAGCCCTTGGGCACACGGTCAAAACTCGCGATCTGAATTCCGGTTTGCACGCCATTCTCATAAAGGACGGTAAGTTAATTGGAGCCGCTGACCCTCGCCGAGAGGGGACGGCCATGGGCCAATGACGAAGGACCGAAGGTCCGTTTATGGGTGATCTGATCGTCTCCCTCTCCGGCACCGAGGCCGGAGAGGCGCTTGCATTGGCCCTCGTGATGCTATCCGCCCTCGCGCATGCCATTTTTGGTGCCGTCAATAAGGGTGGCGCGGATCCTTTCTTGAATCGCGGGGCAATCAATGTCTGTTACAGCCTTATAACGCTGCCGATTGCGTTGTTCATCGTGCCATGGCCGACGCCGTGGATTTGGACTCTGCTTGGTATCAGTTATCTCATCCACATCCTCTATGAATATTTGCAAGCGTCGGCGTTCTCAAAAGGCGACTTCACCATCGTTTATCCGATTGCCCGCGGCACAGGCCCTTTGGCTGCGATGCTGATGGCACTGGTGGTGTTTCAAGAACGGTTCACACTCTGGCAATGGATTGGAGGCATTGCGTTATCCGCCTCGATCATTGGGCTGGCATTGGTCAATATTCGACGCGCCAAACATTTGCCCAACCTCAACAGCGCCATTCTAACCGCGATCGCGACCGGGGTGATGGTTGCCGTTTATACGATGATCGACGCTTATGGAATCCGAGAAGCCGTCAATCCCTTCACCTTCATCGTTTGGTTTTTCACGCTCGGTGGCATTGGCTTTCCGCTCATTGCTGCGGCTCGCTGGCGCAAGCTGTCGGTCAAACCAGCCCTGCCCGACATCGCATTGCGTGGATTTTTCGGCGGCATCCTCGCGTTTATGAGTTTCGGTTCTGTCATGCTTGCCATGCGATTGGGCAGCGTCGGAGAGGCGGCGGCCCTCCGCGAAACATCCATCATCTTCGCGACGGCAATTGGCGTGCTGATCTTTCACGAAAAGATAGACCTTGCACGCCTCACCTTGATCGTCTGCATCGCGGCAGGCGCCATTCTCGTCGAACTGGGTTAGCGGTCTTGCTGTACCGGAGCACCGATTGAAGGATCGACGCTTAAGTCACGAGCCGCACGCATGGTCATCAGGTTTAAAAAGTCCTGAATATCATTGTCGCTTCCTGCCTTACCAGAACCGCCACTACCCATCCCAAAGACCTGCTTGGGAACTTGTCGTTTGGAGAACGCCTCGGCCCAATATTTTTGAGAAGTGACATAGGCATCGAGCTTTTGCTGCAACGCGTTGTCCGCTTCGATAATGGCCTTCTTTTCATATGCAGCCGCATCTGCACTCACCTGACGCGACTCGGCGTCGATCCGAGCTTGCTCCAATCTGATCTCAGCCGTATCGCGATCAATTGCAGCGCGTTCTTTGCGTTGATTGGCCTCCGTCACCGCGAGCTGTTTCTTGGTTTCAGCTTCGGTGGTGAGTTGGATTTGCTCGACCTTTGCCGCTGCCTGACGTTCAGCGACTTCGCGTTCACCGCGTGTAATCGCAAGCAGGCGTTGCTCTTCTTCTTGCACCCGCTGCTCGCGGGCGACGGCACGGGCAGCGGCGGCATCTTGCTTTTGCTCCATGCGTGAGCGGAAACGCTCGTTCGGCTGAACATTGGTCACGCGAGCCGAGACGACCTGAATGCTGAACTTGTTAAAGTTCTGCGGCTTTCGAACAGGTTGGCCATTCTCATCGAGAATTTTCTCAACAACAAATACGATTTGCTGATCATCGCCAAATTCTTGCTGTTCGGTTCCCAATGCTGCGTTCGCACTGCCGGAACGTCGACGTACATTCCGCGTCTCTTCCTTGCGGCGCACGTTATAGATGCCGCCTTGCATCTGGTTTTGAAATTCCGTGTTGAACTCATTGCGGCCACCAGAGAAGTAATTCTCCGCAGAAACGAGAGAGGCCGTCGCCCCGAGCGTTTCTTGAAACGCCGGAATCAACTCTGTGCGTAGCAGATTTTCAGGGGTCCGAAACTGGCGGGCAAGACGCAGAAAGTCTTCTTCAACTTCAGGCAATTGAAACCGAGTGGTCGCAGTTACTTGCGCATCAACCTGATCCAGGAACACCAGCGTTTGAGGCGGCAGATCGGCTGACGTACTCGGTCCGTCTGTCTCAGCCACAACAAAGCCACTGCCGCGCGTCGATGCTTGAACACTCATTGCATTCTTCCAAGCATTGTATCGGCCAAAGAGATGAGTGTTATACCCAACATCGCTCACCATCTTCTCTTCACCAAGGATGGTGCGGACGTGATACTTAAAGCCGGGTTCCGCGTAGAAGAAGATCCCCTGAAAGGCACCGGCAGCAATACAAATTCCACCTGCTACGATACCGAGGGGACGCAAAATTCTCCCGAATGGCGCTCGGATGCGTCCTGCCAAAACTAAAGCGACGAGCAGGATAATGATCCCGACAAAAATAAGCGTGCCAGCCATTGAAGCCCCCAAACCTAAACAATACTGGTAGCAGTATGCGTTAGCGGCTCAAACCCGACAAGGTTTACTCTTCGCTCGGTTCCTCGGGCGAGTTCTCGACGCCCTCTGGTATGATGACCCAAGGCAAACGGCGACTGGTCCATATATGCGATTGCACATCAAGGGTCTCATCCAGCGCACCGCCCTTTACTGAAATCACAGCGCCTGCCGCATGCCAAAGACGCGATCCGCAAACTTCGCAGAACCAACACGTCATTTCACCGCCACTGGCCGTGTTGCGCGTCCAGTTTTTGGGCGACCCTTGGATCACCCTCAGATCTGCAGGCGCATGAATAACGGAAATACCAAAAGCGGATGCCGACTGCTTCTGACATTCGAGACAATGACAGGCGTAGACCTTGCGCGCCTCTCCAAGCAGCTCAAACCTGATTGCACCACATTGACAACCACCGGATTTCATCGCTTGCGCTCCTCTAACTGACCTGCATTCTGGATCCGAAATTTGCAGGAGAATCATGATGGCTCAAGGGCGTCTTGCCGGAAAAACCGCATTCCTAACAGCAGCAGGCCAAGGGATCGGACATTCGACCGCCCTCGCCTTTCACCGCGAAGGCGCAAAGGTCTTCGCCAGTGACGTCGACGCCGAATTGATAGAAAAGCTGGCAACCGAAGCGCCGGGAATCACAACGAGCGTTTTAGACGCGCGAGATACTGGCGCGATCAACAAGACAGCGGAAGAAGTTGGGCCCGTCGATATTCTCTTCAACTGTGCCGGCTTCGTTCATCACGGCAATATTCTGGAGATCGAGGAGAAAGATTGGGATTTCAGCTATGATCTTAACGTCAAGTCCATTTGGCGGATGCTGCGCGCGTTCCTGCCGGGAATGATCCGAAACGGCGGTGGGTCAATTGTTAACATGTCCTCAGCCACGCAAACGATCAAAGCAGCGCCGAACCGCGCCTGCTATTCGTCGACTAAAGCGGCCGTGGCCTCGCTGACGAAATCGGTCGCTGTAGATTTTGTGAAAGACGGCATTCGCTGCAACTGTATTTGCCCCGGTACGGTTCAATCCCCTTCGCTGGAAGACCGCATTCGAGCGATGCCGGGAACTTACGACGAGAACCGCGCCGCCTTCGTTGCGCGCCAACCGATGGGGCGGATTGCCGAACCTGAGGAAATTGCAATGCTTGCTGTCTATCTCGCTTCGGATGAGAGCGGGTTCACCACGGGTACGGAGAGCGTCATTGATGGTGGCTGGTCCTTATAACCGTTAGCGCTATTCGGAATGATCCCTTCGTTTGCTTACCCAACTTGTCGCCGACAGCGTCATGGCCTCTTGGGGCCTGCCCATGTGCAAATTCCAGACGCAA
>CAZXMX010000220.1:0-5557 GCA_964641645.1 uncultured Neomegalonema sp. | reverse complement strand
TGCTTCACCTCGCGCTCGATCTCGTCGATGCGATCGATGTCAAAGGCCATGTCCTTTGCCGTCCACGTCTTCTCCGCTGCCGCTTTCGGGATCACACCCAGTTCAGCCTGCGCGTCCGCCGCATGGGCTTCAATCTCGAACCAGATGCGGAATTTGCTTTCGGGCGACCAGATGGCGGCCATTTCGGGGCGGGAATAGCGGGGGATCATGCGAGGCTCCTGTTAGGTTGCCGATCCTATAAGCCGCTGAGCGCGAGTCTGAAAGGGGCATCGTGAAGGGCGGAACCGGAAACGGCCTGCCCTTCACCTGCCCGCTGAAATTCAAAGCATGAGCACCAGCGCTTAGATCACCCGCCGTGCCAGTCTTTCTTTTCTAAGACGAGGAAGGTCATCATCCCGAACGGCGGGATTTTGCTCTTCTCCGCGATCTCCAAATCTGGCTGGCCGAGGACCGCGCTGATCTGAAAGTCCGAATGCCAACCGAGCAGGTTCTCAAACGGTGCCGATAGACGCTCCAGAACCGACAGAAATCCGGTCTGCCGTGCGAAGTGGTTCGTAATGACGATCTTGCCGCCGGGTCTGCACACCCGAGCCATTTCCGCCATCACCCGCTCAGGTTCTGGAACGACCGAAACGATGTGCATGGCAGCAACCACATCAAAGCTGGCGTCCTCGAACGACAATTCTCGCGCATCCATCTGAGACAGCGCCTCGACGTGGTGCAGATCAAGCTCCCGCACTTTGGCCCGCGCTTTCACGAGCATCTCTTCGCTGTAATCGATTCCGGTGACGGCTAAGTCATCTCGATAGAGAGGCAACGCGAGGCCGGTCCCGACACCCACTTCCAACACATCAGCAGCATCAGAGTCGTTGATAAACCCGACGGCTTTTTTGCGACCGACGCTGGTGGCGATACCGAAAGTACGGTCATAGATGGGTGCCCAACGGGCGTAGGAATTTTTAACAGCGGTCGGTTCCATGAAACTACTCCGATTACTATGCTACTGAACTCGAACCTTGCGCACGGGACAACGCGGGCTAGGCGATGCTCAGTATATCAACTCATAAGTAGGCATTGAATTGATCTCGCCAAGCATTGCCGCCCGAGAACGCGGCGCAAGCCGATGTTTTACCAAAACAAATATCAATTCACAACCGCGCGACACCGCCGACACGATTAAATTGCTCAGGAATGTGCGCATTTTTCGAACTGCCTTTAGGGGCCCAAGATTACGCTCACCAAAATTCCCCGAAACCGTGTCACACAACACTCCCCTTTATACCCAACACTCGCTACTTTCTCGCTAATCAATCGAGGGGACGATATGAGCAGCGACGGAATTATGCGCAGCGGGGACGATTTCGAATTCGAAATCCCGTACATTGATGCGGTCCAATTCGAACAGTTTCCGGGGGTTATGGCGCGCGAAGCGTTGATCGCCGGACAGCGGCCTCCAGCTCTCGATGCGCCTTTCGTTTATTGTGACATGGGCTGCGGAACGGGCGCGACCTTATTAATGCTCGCGGCCAGCTTCCCCGACTCGCAGTTTTACGGCGTTGATCTCAGCGCGGAGCATATCGCTCAAGCCGAAGCAAATCGCGCGACGGCGGGCATCGAGAACGCGACATTCTTCTGTGGCAGCTTTGAACGCGCCGCCAGCGAAGGCGTGCCGCCTTGTGATTTCATTTCCGCACACGGCATCCTCTCATGGATACCCGAGTCCGTGGAGGCTGAGTTACTGACTGCCGTGCAAAGCCTCCTGAAACCCGGCGGCCTATTCCAACTTTCGGCCAATCTCCAACCCGGCTGGGGCCAGATGTCCCCGTTGCGTCAGGTCATGCGACACCATGTTGCTCATGCTGATGGCAATGCCGAAGACCGCTTGCTGGCCGCAATTGCCAAGACGGCCACTTTGATTGGCGATGAGAACAACCGTTTTGGCACCAAAAACCCCGAAGCCAAGGCCATCACCCAAAATTGGCGCAACCGCGAGGCCGCCTATGTCGGCCACGAAATGCTGGGGGGCGCATGGCGGCACTTTTCGGTGGGCGAGGTCATGCGGCTCTGCAAGCGCTATGGGCTAGAATGCTGTGGGCCGCTCGCTTCAGCAGGCGCGCATAATGCCGAGAAAATCGCGTCGTTCGGCGTCGACAGCGACGAAATCGAGACCATCGAAGATTTCATGAGCCTCTCGGGCGGCGAAGGGTTCCGTTCGCTCACTTTCACGAAACCCGAAGGCGAGTTTGCCCGCAGCGAGTTGGAAATACTCGGCGATGATGTCCTCGGTTTTCCCGTCTTTGCGCGCTGGAGCGTTTGGGCCCCCGAACCTGAAGAACCCTTGAGCGAATGGACGCAGCAATTTGACGATCAGCCGCACTATCTCGCGCGCATTCTCGCCGAGGCGATGTCCGAAGCGATCCCTGGCACCGAATTCGCGGCAGTGGCCCAAATCATCGGCGCGGCGCTTATGGCCCGAAACGCGATAATTTACGCGGATATCGCGCTCGATGTAGAAACGGAAAATTGTTCAGAGTTTTCTTTGAAGGCGGCTCATTCGCTAACGAACCAAGTTCTTGATCAGCCACGCACGTATCGATACGGCGGTTTTGTCCCATCTCCGGTGTTGGGCGGCGGCGTGTCGCTATCCCCGGTTCGCGCGGCCTTGCTGCGAGCTTTCCTCGATAATTCAAAGGATAAGGCGGCCTACGCGCGTGATCTCATCGCAAAAATGGACGCTGCAGCCCCGGCTTGGGCGCTCGAAGATCCAGATCGCGCCTTGCCCGACCCCGCGGAACAGCTCGAAGACTTCACCCGCGATTGGTTACCATTTTTGCTGCGTTTAGGTGTTATTCAGACCCAATCGGTGTAGATCTTGCTGTTGAAATGCCGTGGCGCGCTTCTGCGCCTTGAAAGCGGCACTGCTAGAGGCCATTTTACACTGAAGCCAATAAGGGCGTCGGCCCGTGCTCGACTGATTGAGGCGCGCCGACACAGCTTTTGAGGACCATGAATGTCAGACGTTTCCCCATCCGAAGCGGCAATCTACCCCGTCCTGCCACTCCGGGATATCGTTGTATTCCCTGATCTGATTGCGCCACTGTTTGTGGGTCGCGAGAAATCGGTGCGCGCACTCGAAGACGTGATGAGCAACGACCGCCAGATTCTGCTGGTGACCCAAAAAGACGCCGGTGAAGACGATCCCGGCCCGAAAGATATCTACGAAGTCGGCGTTGTCGCCTCCGTCCTTCAACTGTTGAAGCTGCCCGATGGCACCGTCAAAGTGTTGGTCGAGGGTAAGCAACGCGCGCGGATCAAATCCTTCGTCGAAAACGATTCCTTCTTTGAGGCAACGGCAGAACCGATCGTTGAGACCGAAGGCGATGAAGACACGACCCAAGCGCTAATCCGCACTGTCACCAAAGAGTTCGAGAAATACCTCAAGCTCAATAAGAACATCCCGCAGGAAGCACTCGCCGCCATCGCGCAAATCGATGAACCCGGCAAGCTGGCCGACACCGTCGCGCATCACCTCGCGGTCAAAATCTCCGAAAAGCAAGAGCTGCTGGAAGAGTTCGAAGTCACCAAACGCCTTGAGCAAATGTTTGCGCTCATGCAGGGCGAGATCTCCGTGCTGGCCGTCGAGAAAAAGATCAAATCTCGCGTCAAACGCCAGATGGAGAAGACCCAGCGCGAATATTACCTCAACGAACAGATGAAAGCGATCCAGCGCGAGCTGGGCGAGGGCGAAGACGGCAAGGACGAGATGGGCGAGCTGGAATCGCGCATCAACGACACCAAACTCTCGAAAGAGGCCAAAGAAAAGGCCGAAGCCGAGATGAAAAAGCTGCGCAATATGTCCCCGATGTCCGCCGAGGCAACGGTTGTGCGCAACTATCTCGATTGGATGCTGTCGATTCCGTGGGGCAAAAAATCGCGCCTCAAGAAAGATCTGAATGCCGCTCAAGAGGTTCTCGACGCCGATCACTACGGTCTTGAGAAAGTTAAAGAGCGCATCGTCGAATATCTTGCGGTTCAACAGCGCCAACAAAAGATGAAAGGCCCGATCCTGTGTTTGGTCGGCCCTCCGGGCGTGGGTAAAACCTCGTTGGGTAAATCGGTCGCGAAAGCCACGGGCCGCGAATTCATTCGCATCTCGCTCGGCGGCGTGCGCGATGAAGCTGAAATCCGGGGTCACCGCCGCACCTATATCGGCTCGATGCCCGGCAAAATCATCCAATCGATGAAAAAGGCGAAAACGACCAACCCGATCATCCTGCTCGATGAGATCGACAAGATGGGTCAGGATTTCCGGGGTGATCCTGCCTCCGCGATGCTTGAGGTCTTGGACCCGGAGCAAAACTCGACCTTTGCCGACCACTATCTTGAGGTCGACTACGACCTATCGAACGTGATGTTCCTGACCACGGCGAATACGATGAACATGCCACGTCCTTTGCTGGATCGCATGGAGATCATCACGCTGTCGGGTTACACCGAAGAAGAAAAGGTTGAGATCGCCAAGCGTCACTTGGTCGAAAAACAGCGCGAAAATCACGGCCTGAAAGAGAAAGAATTCTCAATCGCCGATGACGCCCTGCTGGAGCTTACTCGCACCTATACGAGAGAGGCCGGCGTGCGCTCATTGGAACGCGAGATCGCCAAACTCGCACGTAAGTCCGTGACGAAGATCATCAAGGACGGCGCGAAATCGGTCAAAGTGACGTTGAAAAAGCTCGATGACTTCCTCGGCCCGAAGAAATTCCGCTTCGGTCTGGCCGAAGACAAAGACGAGGTCGGCGTCGTCACAGGGCTGGCTTGGACGCAGGTAGGTGGCGATTTGCTACCGATCGAAGCGCTGAAGATGCCCGGCAAAGGACGTATGAAGACGACCGGTACTTTGGGCGATGTCATGAAAGAATCAATCGACGCTGCTTCGTCGTTTGTGCGCTCAAAGGCCCCCGAATTTGGCGTAACACCGCCAAGTTTCGAAAAAATCGACATCCATGTTCACGTACCCGATGGCGCGACTCCGAAGGACGGTCCATCGGCTGGTATCGGCATGGTGACGAGCATGGTTTCGGTGCTGACGGGCATCCCCGTTCGCAAGGATATTGCTATGACCGGCGAAGTCTCGCTGCGCGGCAACGTGCTGCCGATCGGCGGTCTGAAAGAAAAGCTGTTGGCGGCTCTGCGAGGCGGCATCAAAACCGTCTTGATCCCTGAGGAAAATGAAAAAGATCTCAGAGAGATGCCAGACAGTATTAAGGACGGGCTTGAGATCGTGCCGGTGTCAACCGTTGACGAAGTTCTGAAGCGAGCACTGGTTCGAAAACCAAAGCCCATCGTCTGGACCGACGCGGATCAGGCCGCAGCTGAGGCGCAGTTCTCTATGCCGCCAGCCGCACAACAGGGATCGGGTGCCCCAGGGTACAACGCATAGGGGAGCGCGGCGTTCAACTCATAGACGCAAACCGGACTCATTCGAGGAAAAGTGGCCCACGTGGCCACTTTTTCTTTTGACAGAACCTCAGGTTTTCCTAAGTTCCGCGCACGTCAA
>CAZXMX010000219.1:0-5560 GCA_964641645.1 uncultured Neomegalonema sp. | reverse complement strand
CCGACCGTTGCAAGCTTCAGAAAATCGCGACGTCCAGAGACTTTGTCTTCGGATTTAGCCACGGTTCACCCTCTCTTTCTGTGTCGCCCCGTCGGGCGGATCGAAAAATGGCCCTCCCGCGTCCGGGAGAGCCATTCAAACAGTTAGTCCGTCATTCGGAACGCTTCTTTCTCGATATCGATAAAGCGCGCTCCGACTGTACCGACCGGAGCATAGAGCAGCGAATATTCTGCGCCCTCCAGATCGGAAAAGAAATGCCCGGCCCACGGTGATAGGTGGGTGGCAAAGAAGTCTTTTTGGGTTTGCAAATCCGCTGGGGCACCAAAGCGCCCGAGGATCAGCCCCGCCATCATCTCGCAGAGTGAACCGATGTTATCTTCAGGCTCGTAAACCGACGGTGCGCGTTCGATCTGAAGGCGGATCATGTCGTTGCGGAGTTTGGCAAGCGGCTTTTCATTCAAAAAGCCGGTCATGTAATAGCTGGCATAAGGCAAAAGCTCACCGCGTCCTAAGCCAACAAAAAGCTCGTGGAATTCGCGGGTCGCTTTTTCCGGAAGCGTCGACTTGGCGACCTTTGACAATGCACCGATGGCCCCGCCTAAGGGCGTATCGTCGCCCGAAAGAGCCGCCACTTTAGCCAGCACATCTTTCGATGGTGCATCGCGAAGCAGCAAAGCGAGGAGATCATACATCTGCGCGCGCAGGACATCTTCCTGCACGACAGCGTCTTCCGCGAATGCGGTTTGGTCACCCATGTCGGGCGTTTCCTCCCAGTCGTCGCTCGTGGTTATCCCGAGCGTTGACCCAACCTTTCCAAAAACATCTGCCGCTGTAAAGATTTAAAGACGCAAATGGGTGTAAAGAAACGCGAAACGGCCAACGCCGATCCAATCACGGGTAGATTTATGTGGTTCTTAGGGTTGGGTTTTCGGCAATCTTCACGCAAGGATTGCGGAAAAGGTCAGCGATCGGTTGTGCAAAAGCCGTTACCTGCCGGAATAGAACGCGAGTCGCGGTATAACGCTTCTAAGCTGCTGGTTTGATCAAAGCGCCAGCGGTCTACGCCACCACGTTTTCAGCAAGGATGCGCTTGATGGTCGTGATCAGATCGTCGGGTTCGAATGGTTTTCGCAAGACTGCGGCGGCTTCGATGTTTTCCAAACTTTCGGTTGAAGCGCCAGAAATCACGACGGTTCGGAGGTCGGGTGTCGAATTGCGGATGTTTTCGAGGACCGCGTGACCGTCGACAGATGGCATCTCAATGTCGGTAATCACGAGGTCAGCATGTTTCATCACGTCCGGGTCGCCAGAGACCTCACCGTTCTCGAAACTGGTCACGTTGAATCCGGCATCACGAAGGGATTGAGTCAGGATACGGCGCAACGGAGCGAAGTCTTCAATCAGGATCAATTCGATCATTTGACACTCCACTTGCGAGCAGACGCCTTTGAAAGCGCGCCCCTGTGATTTTTGTTCCTGCGGATGTCGCTTTGGAAGGCCGCGTCGCTGGTCTTGTACCAACGAAATCCTTAAGGAATGTAGCGATCTGAAGGGTGAGTTTTCCTTCGATTTGGATTGTAACTAATTATTTTTAAAGTATTTATCGAGAATGCACTGCCTTCCCATTTAGGATTGGAAAGGCAAGTGAAATCGCAAAGTGAGACTCGAAATTGTAATCGAACTGCGAGTCACGCTTTGAATGATCGTCGGAGAATGACTTAGCAAGCGTGCTGCAATTGGCCTCGCTGCACCACGGTAGGCACAAAGTTGGTGCTCGGATTGCCGCGTAGATCGTTGATCCGATCGGCAAGTAGCGCCTGTTCGTGCTTCATCTCTTCAAGGCGGTTCTCAAGAAGGCGGAGCATGGAAAGCGTCATGTTTCCAGAGATTTGCTCGCCGGAGGCTAAGCTTAGGACGAGAGATTTTCGCGATATGCCGAGCTTGGCAGGCAGTTCGTTGCGCCACTCAGCACCGAAGAGGAAAGTTGCGTATTCGACAAATTCATCGGCAGATATTTCATTCAGCATCATTCGATCATTCTCCGCAAAGGTTGAGGCGATTGATCGTACGGCTTCCAGTAATGTGCCAATTCATCCGTATTCGGACTATCGGGTGACTCCGAATAGCTAAAATTGTTCCTATCCCCGGCGCGGGGCCAGGGATTGTTGGTAAATCCAGTCTCTACGATAGCCAACCGGCTTGTTTGAAGCGTTCGACCAGTTGTGGGCCGCAGCGAGCGCCGAGTTGCTGAATGATGACGCCTGCCGCTGCACAGCCCATTTTGCCGCATGTCTCAGGGCTTTCGCCTAACGCGATGCCGTTCAGGAAACCCGCCGCGAAGAGATCGCCCGCGCCCGTGGTGTCAACGAGCTCTTTCACATCGTCAGCCGGAACATCGACGCGGATACCGCCCGTGACGATGGTTGCGCCCTTTTCAGAGCGGGTGATTGCGACAACGGCGACGTTGTCGGCGACGGTGGCGAGGGCGGCCTCGAAGTCGTCGGTCTGAGCCAGCGAGAGCAACTCTTCTTCATTGGCAAAAAGGATGTCGACGCTGTCGGTGATGATCTCTTTGAAGCTGTCGCGGTGGCGCTCGACGCAGAACGGATCAGAGAGGGTGAGGGCGACGCGGCGCTCGGATTTGTGGGCGAGGTCCATCGCATGACGGAACGCGTCTTTCGCGGCTGGTTTGTCCCAGAGATAGCCTTCGAGGTAGAGAATGCCTGCACCAGAAATGGCGCTTTCATCGAGGTCTTCCGGGCCGAGGTCGGTGGCCGTACCGAGATAGGTTGCCATGGTGCGGTCGGCGTCTGGCGTGACCATCACCATGCAGCGTCCAGTTTCTTCACCTTCCGCACGCGGGGTCGCGGCAAAGGTCGCGCCGATGGCTTTCATGTCGTGGGCGTAGACTTCGCCGAACTGATCGTCGCGGACGCGGCCAATGAATGCGGCATTGCGACCGAGGGCGGCAAGCGCGGCGATGGTGTTGCCCGCCGAACCACCGGAACTTTCGATCGTCGGCCCGAGCTTTTCATAGATACTTTTTGATTGCGGTAACTCGATCAGGCTCATGATGCCTTTTGGCAGTTCGATCTGATCGATCACGGAAGGATCAATCTCGGCAACAATATCAACAATCGCGTTGCCAACGGCGGTGACGTCATAGGTGGTGGACATGGGCTTGACCTTGTTTACGAGAAAGGCCCCGCAAGCGATGCGAGGCCATTAGTATCGTGTACTTATTCGATGGTTGATTAAGCGCGACCAGCGGCAGCTTTCAGTGCGTCGGCGACGTCTGTTTTCTCCCACGAGAAACCGCCGTCCGCGTCTGGTGTGCGGCCAAAGTGACCATAGGCTGCCGTGCGGCGGTAGATCGGGCGGGTGAGGCCGAGGCGGTCTTTGATGCCGCGCGGGGTCAGGCTAATCGTCTCACGAATGGCTTTTTCGATGACCTCCGGAGAGACTTCGCCGGTGCCGTAATCGTCGACATAGATCGAGAGCGGTTCTGCAACGCCAATCGCGTAGGCGAGTTGCACGCAACAACGAGATGCAAGGCCCGCCGCGACGACGTTCTTTGCGACATAGCGCGATGCGTAAGCTGCCGAGCGGTCAACCTTGGTCGGGTCTTTGCCGGAGAATGCGCCGCCGCCGTGCGGAGCCGCACCGCCATAGGTGTCGACGATGATCTTGCGGCCCGTCAGTCCGGCATCGCCATCTGGTCCGCCGATGACAAAGCGGCCCGTTGGGTTGACGTGCCAGATCGTGTCGGCATCGACCCATCCATCGGGCAGAGCCTTGAGCGCGTAAGGCTCGCAGATGGCGCGCACGTCGTCGGAGGAAAGACCCTCGGCGTGCTGTGTTGAGATCACGATGGTATGGGCGCGGACGGGCTTGCCATCGCGGTATTCCACCGTGACTTGCGATTTGGAGTCTGGTTCCAGACCGGAGGCTTCGCCGGAATGACGCGCGGCAGCCATCAGTTCGAGAATGCGGTGGGAATAGAGGATCGGGGCTGGCATCAGCTCGGGGGTCTCGTCCGTCGCATAGCCGAACATGATGCCTTGGTCGCCCGCGCCTTCTTCGGTGTGAAGGCCCGCGCCATCATCGACGCCTTGCGCGATGTCAGCGGATTGTGCGTGAACCAAGCACTGGACGTTTGCCGTATCCCAGTGGAAACCCTTTTGCTCGTAACCGATCTCTTTGATCGTCTGGCGAGCCGCTGCGATCATCTCGTCTTGCGTGACTGAGCCGCGCACTTCGCCCGCGAGGACGACGTTGTTGGTCGTGGTCAGGGTCTCGACAGCAACACGCGCTTCAGGATCAGCAGCGATGAAAAGATCAACAATCGAATCCGAGATTGCGTCGGAGACTTTGTCCGGGTGGCCTTCAGAGACGGACTCAGATGTGAAGAGGTATTCAGGGCGAGACATGGGCGTTGGCTTTCAGGCTTGGATGAATTCGCAGCCCTGCGTGATTGCAGGGTCTCATCCTGTTGCGAGAGATCCCCGGTCGTTGCCGGGGATCGTTCGTAGTGTGGATTAGTAGCGATAGTGCTCAGGCTTGAACGGCCCTTGCACAGGCACATCGATGTAATCAGCCTGCTCTTTCGAGAGTTGCGTCAGTTCGACGCCAAGCTTTTCGAGGTGCAGCGTTGCGACTTTTTCGTCGAGATGCTTTGGCAGAATGTAGACGTCGTTCTTGTAGTCGTCGGCTTTGGTATAAAGCTCGATCTGAGCCAGTACCTGGTTGGTGAACGAAGCCGACATCACGAAAGATGGGTGGCCCGTTGCACAAGCGAGGTTCACAAGACGACCTTCGGCAAGAAGGATCAGCTTTTTGCCGTCGGAGAATTCGATCTCATCAACTTGTGGCTTGATGTTCGTCCACTTCATGTTCTTCAGGCCAGCAACCTGAATCTCACTGTCGAAGTGTCCGATGTTACAGACGATGGCACGGTCTTTCATGTCACGCATGTGGTCGACGGTGATGACGTCTTTGTTGCCGGTCGTGGTGACGAAGATATCGCCTTGGCTGGACGCTTTTTCCATCGTGGTGACTTCGTAGCCGAGCATCGCGGCTTGCAGCGCACAGATCGGGTCGATTTCCGTGACCATAACACGTGCGCCTTGGGAGCGAAGGGACTCGGCGGAGCCTTTGCCCACATCACCAAAGCCACAAACCACAGCGACCTTGCCGCCCATCATGACGTCGGTCGCGCGGCGGATGCCGTCAACCAGCGACTCGCGGCAACCATAGAGGTTGTCGAACTTCGACTTGGTGACGGAGTCGTTCACATTGATCGCAGGGAAGGGCAGCTCGCCCTTTTTCGCGAGGTTATAGAGGCGGTGAACACCGGTGGTGGTTTCTTCTGACACGCCCATAATCGCATCGCGGCGTTTGGTGAACCAGCCGGGGGATTGTTTGTGGCGCGCGTAGATTTGCTTTTTGACGACTTCTTCTTCGTCGTTCTCTGGGTTTGGAATGATGTCTTCACCCGCCTCAAGCTTCGCACCGAGGATGATGTACATCGTAGCGTCGCCGCCATCGTCGAGGATCAGGT
>CAZXMX010000218.1:0-5577 GCA_964641645.1 uncultured Neomegalonema sp. | reverse complement strand
GCAAACGAATGAAGAGGAATTTCATTCTCAATCTTGCGCGGTTGCGGTTCGGCGCGGCGGGGCTAACCAGGCGAGCCGCCCACCCAGCGACGCCAAGGGGATAAAAAATGACGCCAGCAAAGCTGGCGACCCCCTCAGGTGCGCAGCGACTGATCCTGAACTGACTGTTCTTTAGAAGCTCAATGCACGCCGTTACAGCGGCGCTTTCTACGCAGCGGGATATCGAAGATCGCTGTGATCCTTCGCGCCACGGACCAAAGCCGGTAGGTGGAGACAGCCCGGAGGGCTGGCTCCATTCACGCGGGCCGGATCGAGCCGTAGGCTCGAGGCGCTTATGAATTGATCGTTTTTCTCAAGGCTGGATTACACCCAGATAGATTGCTTTGGTCACTGCATGGGTTCTATTTGTTGCGTCCAATTTTGTGATCGCATTTTTAATGTAAGAATTCACGGTTGCGGGGGAAATCTTGATAATCTCAGCGATGTCTTCTGTTGTTTTTCCTCGTGCTGTCCAAAGCAAGACGTCGCGTTCCCGATCACTGAGGTGATTGCCTTCCCTTGGAGAGATTATACCGACAGGATAAGTCCCCCCTCGCGCGTTCTCGTGGCTCAACTCCGAGGCTCGTGCTGTCCAATACATCATAATGAGGTGAAGGTCGTGACGCGCTACTGAGAGGCTTTTGAAGAAACCGTTCAATCGCGACTTCCAAAAAAAGCAGGTACAGGTGGTGTATGAACGGCCGATATCATCCCGAAAATGATGCGGAATGACAAAGCCGTTTTTGAATCCATGATCCTGCGCTGCATCCATCGTTTGCGCAGCCTTATCGCGCGGACCTGGACGCTTTAAGAGCTTTACGTCGCTCCAGTAGAAGGGCAGGTTTTGCGTGAGGGCTTTTCGGATGACCGGATCGTCCGGTGCAAAATCGTTGGAGATATATTCGTCTTCCCAACGCTCGCCCGCAGTTCCGATCCAAAAAGGATCGTCCCGTATGATGCTCCCGGCATCAATGAAATTGAAACCTGAAAACCCGAAGTTTTGACAAACATCATCAAGGATTCGCCTCAACTCTTCAGGCGTTGAAGCGGCTTCGATATCGCTGAGGACCTCATCCAGGTTCAAAGACTCACCCCATTTTTGAGGGGAGCGCCAAAAATACCCCCTCAGTAACCTTCCTCAATTGCCGAATAAACGCAATGAAGAGGGGATGAAATGGAAAACTTCCGAGGGCGCAAACCCTTTACCGCTGTTTATACAAATCAGCGTCTAAGCCCACTCATGATCCGAAATTTCATGCGGTTTCGTAAGCAACTCTTTATTGATCGCCTGGGATGGGACCTGAAGCCCGATGGCGATTTGGAACGGGATCAGTTCGATCACGGTCACGCCGAATACGGATTGCTCCTTCACAAAGGATGGATCGTCGGGGGCTTTCGGGCGACGCCTGCAGATAAGCCTTATCTTGCGCGGGATGTTTTTTCTCACTTGGCAACCGAGCGGGCACTGCCCACGACAGGCGAGTACTGGGAGATCAGCCGTTTTGGCGTGATGACCGAAGACAACCCGCGACTCCAACGGATTGCCGGTGTCGCCAATTATGCCATGCTTTTCGAGTTCGCAGCCCGGCGCAAGATGCGCTCGCTTATTGCGCTCGCTGACCTGACTTATGAGCGATACCTGCAACGCAATCAGATCACCACGATCCGGTGCGGACCGCCTCAGAGTCACGAAATGGGCCATCCCGACAACAAAATCGACCTCATCGTCGGGGAGATTCCGGTCAATCCGGGCAGATTTCAGTTGCCTGAAAAATTCGCCGCAATGCAAAAGTCCTTGGAGATTTATGATGAAACGCTTGAAGATGGACTGGTTCGCGGACGTGAAGCCGTTTCGGCATGATCCGCTCAACTTTCTCCTTGATTTTGATCTCACCAAAACCGAACCACTCGAAAAGCTGCGGCTTGGTCCGCAGCCGGTTTACCTTCTGACCGACCCGGAACTTGTAAAACCGATCCTGCGCTTTCCTGAAACTCAGGTAGATAAGGGGCGTCTCATTAAAAAACTGCGTTCCGTTATCGGCGACAGCGTTGTGATCTTGAGTGGCGACGAACATAAGCGCAGACGCAGTGTGCTTCATGGGATGATGGCGCGCGGTAATTTGGAGCGTTTAGCTCCGCTCATGAGCGCAGAGATCAGGCGTTGCCTTGCGAGCGCTACTGCATCAGGTGGCTTCGATGCGCACCTAATTGGCTCCACTCTTGCACTTCGGCTGATCTGCATAGCGGCCTTTGGAAAGAACGTATTGAGCGAGACTGACGAGCACGCGTTGGTTCAGTCGGTTCGTCTCATTGAAGACGACGTTGCAGACGAGATTTTCCGGGTGTTTCCGCTCAGCCCGTGGGCGGCGCGCAAGCGCAACCATCGACGTGAAGCATCGCGTGCGGTGATGAAGCGTATCGTCAAGAAAGTTCGCGAAGACGTCGGATCGACTGGCGGCTTGGAGGAATACAATAAGCTGGGGCTCTCCGATGAAGCGCTGGCGGATGAAGTCCTAACGCTTCTGCTCGCGGGACATCACACAACGGGCGCGGCGGTTGCTTGGTTGCTTCACGCTTTGGCCACCGAGCCGGGTCTTGCAGACAAGATCGCGGCAGAGGCCAGTTCGATGACCGATATACATGGGGAAATTGACGCGTCAAGGCTGCCCGGTGCGCGTACGACAATGGCAACGGTTCGGGAAGTGACGCGGCTATTCCCTTCGTCTTGGTGGTTTTCTCGCGAGACCCTTGAAGAGACGACGATTGGGGGAAGAACACTCAAGCCAAAGACATCCATTCTCCTTTCGCCTTGGCTCTTCCATCGCAGTCCACATTTCTGGGAGGAGCCGGATAGGTTTAAACTGGACCGAGGGTATAACAATTCAGCCTATTTGCCATTTGGGGCAGGACCGCGGGCTTGCGTTGGCATGACGTTGGCGACTTTTGAACTGCAATTGATCGCGATGGAATGCGCGTCGTCGCTTGCCCTCGAATTTGATCAAGTAACAAGGCCAGAACCGGAAGCTCAGGTGATGTTGATGCCGCCATCGATGCAGATGAGAGCGACCCCAAAGATCGAACGGTTGTCACAAGTCGCGTAGTCAAAAATCTAGCCGAATAAATTCGGCGAGCACACGCGCGAAAAGTATAGGAGGGCGGCGCTCGTTAGCGACCGCCCCCAAAACTTCTGAGGGGGAACGATATGGCTAGCGAAAGTTCGCAACTTCATGATCTACGTGCCGTTTTGAGAATGCTCGAGTTTGCGCGTGTTAAGATCGAAAAAATGGATTCGAATGTGAGTTCGGCTGGATTGGATCCGGTGATACGAGCGATCTGTGCCGAACTGGATGTCGAGCGTGCCGATGAAATTATTAGTACCGACGATTTGGCTATCGGGCCTATGGGGGTTCCAATTGGCAGGGCATAAGCAAAAAGTCGATGGAGCGCCGGGCACAAATTTAGCACTAGCTGATCAAAACTGATTCAGACATAGTTGCGCGTAGGGGTGTGTTCTTTCCCGGAGTACAAGCGATGACTAAGTCACCTAGTCCGATCGATATTCATGTCGGTGCGCGCGTTCGTCTTCGCCGAATGATGATTGGCATGTCCCAAGAGAAACTCGGTGAGAGCTTGGGGCTGACTTTTCAACAAGTTCAAAAATATGAGAAGGGCGCGAACCGCATCGGTGCGAGTCGCCTCTTTACGATTGCAAGTATTTTAGATGTGCCAGTCGAGTTCCTTTTTGAGGATATGCCAAAAAGCGCTATTGAGACCATGCCCTCGGTTCCAAAGTCGTCGAAGTCGGATGATGGTGTGACGCCCGTCATGGAGTTTGTAGCGAGCCGCGAAGGGTTGGAGTTGAATTCAAGCTTTGCGCAGATCGAAAGTCCGGCGAAGAGAAAAGCACTCGTTGAGCTTGTCAAAACATTGTCATGACGGAAGCGCTGCAGCTTGGCTTTGCCTATGTCGTTCGGGTGGCGATGGTCGAGCGCATCCCGCAAGAAGAGATTGATCGCGAAGCGCGCCAGTTGATTGCGGATCATGGTGCGAATGCTCTTTCGGTTGCGCAAGGGCATGTACAGCGCTCGCAATGGTCGAAAGGCCGGAGCGACAAAATCGAACGATCAAAGCGTGTCTTGAAGGCGGTAGAGAAATCGGCATTTTTCACTCATGATCCCCCGTTTTGTTACTGTGGCGTTTTGCCTGTTGCCAGCATCAGTTCACGCTATCGAAATATCCGGAACCGCAGAGGTGCAAGACGGAGATTCAATCCGCATCGACACCCAGGTAATTCGCCTCAATGGGATTGATGCTCCGGACCCGGCGTGCCCAATAAAAGGGAACATCAATCGCAAAGGAGTTCGGATTTATCACACCCCTTGGTCGCGATCTTACAAGCGAACCAAGATTTCCGTTCAGCATGGAGAACGCTGGTTTTGTGATGAAGCTGAGGCGCTTGCGGCGGGATGGCGCGCACCATTTCGGTGAACAAATTCCTTCGCCGATTTTCCTCGAAACGTGAAAACTCAACTTCGCAAAAAGCGAGATCATCTAACGCGTCCATCTAAGAACCTTTGAACTTCACGGCGATTGCTAATGATGCAATCGCCTACGGGCGGGCAGAACGTGTGTAACTGGTACATTTCTTTCAGCGGAGTAAGATCGTCCACTGGAGTCCCCTGGGCGTTCCGTATCTCTTGATGTGTTGGGAACTGACGGGCTAGGCCGCGCTGGATTGGGCGGACATGTGGACCGACATTTCGCTACGACTTTTGAAGCGGCGTTTTTGATCTCCGCTGTGTCTGCGATTTCCAATCTTGGCAGCAGCGGCGCGCTTTCAGATGAAATCGCGAATGCCGCCGTCTCGGAAGGGTCGGCGACGGCAGGTGAGACCGTCAACGATGCGCTCGGTGGGTATCTTGCAGTTCCGCCGACTATCCATGTGGATCAAGGCACGCCGATCACCGTTTTTGTCCAGCGCGATCTTAAAATCTGATCGGTCACGAACTTCGTTTGATAATTCATTGGGAGATAAGATGCTGCGATATGTGAAGACGTTCAATGGGCGGCGAGCAACTGGAGTGCCGCCCACGCCGAGTCTGCAACCTCGAAGGAATGGTGCCAAAGCCGTGCTTGGGATCGTGACCGTTGCAAGCGCAATCACCTTGAGTGTTCCTGCCCACGCCTATGACATGGACTGCAAGGTAATCCTTTGCCTTGCGGCGGGGTTTCCGAGCGGATGCGGCGACGCTCATTCATATATGGTGCGTCGCTTGAAAAAGGGGCGTGGGCCGTTTGGGACGTGTTCGGGCGGCAGCGCCGATGGCGGAACGTATGACGTGCCCGTTCGCGTGTTCAGCCGTAAAATTCGCCCGGTCTGCACCGCTTGGATATCTGACCGTGATGGTCGGTATTGTTCGGCTTGGATTCCGGGGCGACAGGAAGCGGTGATTGGAATCACAATCCCTCAAGATGAAGGTCTGCCAGATTATTCTAACGAATTTATCTGGTGGTCCCGGCCATGGGATCCTTCGGATG
>CAZXMX010000217.1:0-5616 GCA_964641645.1 uncultured Neomegalonema sp. | reverse complement strand
GATCCATAATTCGGATCAAACCGACAAACTCTCGAGAGCTGGGATTGCGGACATACAACGGATCACGACCTAATCCGCGCAACATTTCAATGTTATCCGAGGCTTGGATCTTGACGATACCATCGCCGGTCCATCGTTTGTTGGGCGCGAATGTATTTGCTGAATGGGCGGCCAAACGAAGAAACGGGCTTAGATACTCGCCGCCCCATAATGCTGGCGCAAGGAGGACGGCGCGCTCGGGCGTGACCCTGCCTTCGCCCAGCGCTGCGGCGACCACACCGCCTCCCATGCTATGCCCAACGAGCGTAAGCGGGACGTTTGGGTGTTTGCTCTGGATCAGGCGCGTAACCTCGACCAAGTCATCCACTAGCGCGTCGCTGCCCGGCCAGTCGCTGTTACTAGGATTTCGGCCAAACCCCCGTTGATCATAAGCGTAGGTCGTGATGCCCTGAGACCTCCAGTCCTGCGCAGCAACTTCAAACGTACTGGTCCCATGATCACCATAACCGTGAACCGCGAGAACAATCGCCTCTGGTTCGTTTGCAGGGGACCACTCGGACAAAGCAATACTCGCCGCGCCCTTGCCGATCGTATAATCGGTCCGACCTTCGTCAGTATTTTCGCCCGTGGCTTTTGCAGGGAGCTGTAGTGCTGCCAACGGGAAGGCTCCACCGTCCGAGCGGGCGCAACTGCCAATCAGCAGCGCTGCGAATATCATTAGCCAAGGTGCGTTTGAACCTCTGCGCGAAGCTGGGGAAGTATGTCGGATTCGAACCACAGGTTTCCTTTCAGCCAGGCATTGTTGCGCCACGATGGGTGTGGCAACGGCAGGATGGTTGGGGGACCCTCGACGATCCCGCCAGCCACAACCATTGACAATGATTTGGAGCGCAATTCGGGCAAATGCCAACCGATCGCAGACTTTCCAACGGTCACAATCAGTTCAACTTGCGGCATCGCCGCAAATAGCCGTGATCGCCAAAGTTTCGCACAATCCGGCGGAGGTGGCAGGTCGTGTCTGTTATTATTGTAGCCCGGAAAACAAAAGGCCATCGGCACGATCGCAAGCCGTGTGGCGTCGTAGAAGACATCTTCGCCAATCCCGAGCCATTCGCGGAGACGAACGCCCGATGGATCGGTGAAAGGCCGACCTGAGTTATGAGCCCTTAAGCCCGGCGCTTGCCCGGCGATACACAAGCGCGCCGTTTCCGAAATTTGAAAGATTGGATTCGGGGCATGGGCGGTCGCCGTTGCCTTGAAGCGCTCAGCGCAATGCGTGCAGGCAGAGATCGATTGACTTAGTTCCTCCAAGTCATCTCACCCCACCTGACTAACTGAAGTAGTAATATCCGATCAGCGCATAAGCGCCGATCATGACTGTTGCCCAGAATGCCATTTGACCCGTTGGCCAGCTGCGGCCCATCGCGCCGTCTGGCCCGTAATATTTGTGGGCCATTCGCCCGATGACGGAAAGTCCACGGCTCCATCCATACTCAACGCCGCCCCATGCCCAGCGCGCAACAGTCGCCCCAAGCATGAGGGCGTAGTTTCCAAATCGGCGGTAGAACCAGTCGGTATCAAGGTTGGTTGACTTTAACTCGGGCGGGTAAATTCCTGTGCGCATCATGACCGTGAAGGCCAGCGCCGAGAACATGAGCAACTGTAGCTGTGTAACGACGTGCTCTAGGGTGTAAGGAACGAATTCGACTTCATAAGGGAGAAGCGCGTAGAGGAATTGAGGGAAAACGCCGATGCCAATGCACAAAGCTGCGGCAATCCCCATCGCAACCAACATATTGCGAGGCGCTTCTTCGCAACGAATGCCGGAGTCATGAGCGAAAAACGCGAAGAAGGGAATTTTGATTCCAGAATGGTGGAATACGCCCGCACTGGCGAACAGCAGCACCATCCACGTCCAAAAATACTCGCCCTCCATTGCGGCTAAGATAATCATCGATTTCGACACGAAGCCGCTGAACAGCGGAAAGGCGGAGATCGAGGCCGCGCCAATAATGCAAAACCCTGTCGTCCAAGGCATCGACTTGAACAAGCCGCCAAGTTCGGACCCTTTGACTGTTCCCGCGCGTAGCAACACCGCACCCATCGACATGAACAGCAGCGCTTTATAGAGGATATGGCAAAAGGCGTGTGCGGCAGTGCCGTTCAGCGCCATCTCGGTGCCGATCCCGATCCCGACAACCATAAAGCCCAATTGGTTGTTCAGGCTGTAGGCCAGCACTCTGCGCAGATCATTTTCGATGACGGCAAAGAAGATCGGGAAGGCGGTCATGATGACGCCGATTGGTACGAGAATTTCGGTCCCCGCGAACCCCCGCGCCAATGCATAGACGGCCAGTTTCGTCGTGAAGGCCGACAGCATTACCGTGCCGGTGATCGTCGCTTCGGGATAGGAATCCTGCAACCAATTGTGCATCAGTGGGAAGGCGCATTTGATGCCGAAGGCCAAGAAGATCAGCCAGTGTGAAAGACTGCCGTCGAGGCCCAGTAGGGTGAACTCCAAACTGCCGGTCGTATTGTAGTGCAGCAAAGCTCCAGCCAATAGCAGCACGCCGGAGGCGACCTGTATGATGATGTAGCGCATGCCTGCGTGATACGCGCTCTCCGTCCGGCTTGCCCAAATCAGAAAGACCGAGAAGATCGCTGTGCCTTCCCAATACAAAAACAGCGTGAGCATATCGCCCGCTAAGACGGCCCCCAAAGCGCTGCCCGCATATGCAAGCCCGGCCACCTGCTGCAGTGGGTCATCCTCGTGCATGGCGTAGATGACGCTGATGAAGGCTGCGATGATGAAAATCGTTGAGAAGATGAGCGAAAGTTTGTCGAGACGTACTGTAATGAGCTCGAGGCCCATCAGTTCAATCTGACCGTGATCGCCGAACGGTGTCATCCAGAGTTGCAGCATCGCCAAAACGGGCAATGCCAACATGACCGGTTGGCGGGCAACTTTCGGCAAGAACGGAATGACGAAGGCGCCGATAACCAGAAGAAGAGCAGGCGAAAGACTAGCGATCATAATAGTCCTCCTTGCGCATCAGGAGAACCCGCATACCCTTGGCCGCCAAGACCAAAAACACGCAACCAACGAAGCCATACACACCGTAAAAGCCCCATTTATATTCAATGTCGAACGGTCCGTGCTTGTGAATCCAGATATCGATGACAAGCAAAAAGGCGCAGACAATGTAAAGCGCGATGGCGATCTTATTGACGGTCTCCGGGGTCTCGATCCAATGCGGGGGCTCGGACGATTTGCCGTGGGACAACGATTGATCTTCAGGCGTCATTGCACACCTCCGGAGGTTTCAAACGCCATCCTAATCATCGCTTCCAACTGGTTCGGAAAGAAGAATAAGACCAGACATAACCCAGCCGTAATGCAGAGTGGGACGACACAGGCCATTGGCGCTTCGGCAATGCCACTGCCGGTTTGGTTGCTGCCGTTAGAGTGTTCCGATTTGGGGGCAGGTAAGAAAAACGCGCGCCCGACAATCGGCAGCAGGTAAGCCACATTCAACAATGACGAAATCATTAGGACGATTACTGCCAACGTGTATCCGGCTTCTAAAGCACCGACGGAAATCGCCCACTTGCTCCAAACCCCGCCGAATGGCGGCAGGCCGATAATGCTGAGCGCGCCAATCAGGAAAGCAGCAAACGTGAACGGCATTTTATGCCCGAGGCCGTCGAGTTCACTGATCTTGGTTTTGTGATGGGCGACGTAGATTGCGCCGGCGCAGAAGAACAGCGTGATCTTGCCAGCGGCGTGCATCACAATGTGCATCCCGCCACCAACAATACTGGCTTGGGTCGCGAGCGCAGCCGCCAACACGATGTAAGAAAGCTGGCTGACCGTCGAATAGGCCAAACGCTTTTTGAGATTGTCTTGCATGATCGCAACGATGGACGCGGCGATGATGGTGAATGATGCCACCAGCACCAGCCATTCGCTCTGGCCCGACTCGCGCAACGCATCAATACCGAAAATGTAGACGACGACTTTCAGGACGCAGAAGACGCCCGCCTTTACGACGGCAACGGCGTGTAGCAATGCGCTGACGGGGGTAGGCGCGACCATAGCGGCCGGGAGCCAGAAATGGCCCGGCATCAAGCCCGCTTTGCCGATCCCAAAAGCGTAAAGCGCGAGCAACAAGCCCATTACGACGCCGGTCGCCTTGCCGTCTAGGATGCCGCCTTGGGTAAATTCTAGGGTGCCCGTCAATCCGTAGGTGATCAGAATTGCGGGCAACAACAGCAGTAAGGATGAGCCGAGCAACATGCACAAATAGATGCGCGCGCCCTTGAGCCCCTCTTTCGTGCGGCTGTGACTAACCAGCGGATATGTCGATAGGGTCAACAGTTCATAGAAGATGAACAGCGAAAATAGATTTGCCGAAAACGCCAAGCCCATCGTGGCCGCGAGCGCAACAGCGAAACAAACGTAAAACGGTGTCTGCCTCGGCTCGTTGTGGCCGCGCATGTATCCGATTGAGTAGACTGAGTTGACGATCCAGAGCGTTGAAGCGACGCAAGCAAAGATCATCCCGAGCGGTTCGATCCGAAATTCTAATGCGAGGGCGGGGGTGACTTGCCACGCCGTGACTTCTAACCCGTCCCCGTTCAGAAACGCGAACAGCAAACTGACGACGGTAAGAAACAACAGTCCTGCCGTCACGAGCGTCACGGCTTCACGCTTATTGGGCGTGTTGCGGAACAGCGGGATCGTTAGCGCACCGATAGCAGGGATCAGGATCGCGAGAATGATCAACATGCTTGAGGTCATTGTATACCTCCCAGCAGCGCTTCAGCGGCCTTCGCAGCAATGTCGGCGGTTAAGCGCGTGTCAAATCCAAACCAGATCACGGCCACGGTCAGGATAATGATCGGCACGAGCATAGGCCATGGTGGATCGCTGGCTCGCTTGGCAATCTCGCTCGGTTCACGGAACCAGACCGCTTCGATCATCTTGCCCATATAGACAACGGCGATAAATGACGAGACCACGATAATGAAGACGAGCCACCACCAGCCTTTGTCGAGCGCACCAACGGCTAGATAATACTTGGAAATAAATCCTGCCGTGCCCGGCGTACCGATCAACGAGAAGCCGCCGACGACCAAAGCGATCATCGTCAAAGGCATTCGCGGCCCCAGCCCGTGCAGATCCTTCAAGCGCAAGCTGCCGGTTCGATAAAGGGCTGCGCCAACCGCGAGGAACAACGCCGTCTTCATCACCGCATGATTAAACATGTGAACTGTCGCAGCCGTCAGTCCGGATTGATTGGCAAGGGCGATCCCCAGCGTAATGTATCCGACCTGCGCGACCGATGAGTAAGCCAGGACTCGTTTCACGTTGTCTTGGAACACCGCGACCAGCGAGGCTCCGATCATTGCGGCCACTGATAACAGGAGAAGTATCTCGCTGATCGGTAGGAAGGCAAAAATTGCACTGCCACCATAGACCGAGAAGAAAATGCGCATCAGCAGATAGATCGCGACCTTCGTTGCTGTGCCCGCGAGAAAAGCCGTAATTGCCGACGGCGCGTAGGCGTAGGCGTTCGGCAGCCAAGCGTGCAGCGGGAAGAGGGCCAGTTTCAA
>CAZXMX010000216.1:0-5619 GCA_964641645.1 uncultured Neomegalonema sp. | reverse complement strand
ACGATGCGGGTCTATCCTTATGGCGTCACGGAGTTTGGTGACGACAATGGCCAACCCTTCACCAACATTGTGATCTGGGATGACTTCATGCCGAAGGCCGTCAGTTGCGCGGCCCCTGTTGATTACTCCGATGCGCCAACTGCTTCGACCGCGTATGGAGATGCGATCCATACAATCGAAGCCGGGATGCAACTTGGTGCCGCGATCGACGCAGAGTCTGCACCCATCGCCAATGGTGATGCTTCGGGCGACGGGGTGGATGATGACGGTGTGTCCAGCTTGGCACCCCTTGTGGCCGGTGGAACTGGATATACGATTCCTGCCAGTGACATTACCGCCAGTGGAACGGCTACCTTGCACGCTTGGATCGACTTTGATGGAAGTGGCTCTTTCGACGAATCCGAATATGCGAGTACATTGGTGACCTCCGGGTCGCTCGCCAATGATCTGATGTGGTCGGGTCAAAATGCGCTCGCATCAGGAACAACTTTCGTCCGACTGCGTCTCACCTCCGATCCGGCGATCACGGCGGCGACACCAGCTCTGGCGGCAGCCAACGGAGAGGTTGAGGACTATCAGCTCAACGTGACGCCTCCCAACTTTACGACAAACACGTTGCTGGGGAATGCCTGTGTCGCGGCAGGTGGTACGCTTGGCAACCAAAACCTGTTCACCGATCTGGATGACGGATCATTTGGCATCGGTTCTGGCGCTGTGGACGAAATTCCGTCGAGTGACCCCTATGGTGCCCAGATCAATGGCGGGACGTTCATCAACACATTCAGCGGATTCGCACACGGAAACTACACATACGTTTCCAACCATCAGGTGCCCCGAAACTCCTCCCAACATGGCGGCGGCATTTACGATCCGGTAAATGGAGTCACGGGACGCTTCTTTGTCTCTGATCCAAATAGCAGTACACCTGAATTCTCAAGTACCCTAACGGGCCTGACACCGGGCCAGCGCTACGAGATGTCATTCTGGGCAGCGGATTCCGAGCTGGGTACGAGCAATTACAATCGCATCGGTATTCTTGTCGAAGGACAAGAAGTCTACAACACAGGCTTCTTGGCGAACACAACGTCCACGATGGAATGGAAGAAATATTCGTTCATCTATGTTCATACAGGTACGGATGCGACAGCGGATGTTGTCATAAAATCTCTGGAAACCGGCTCAAGTGGGCGAGACTTTTTCCTAGACGAGATCAAGATCTTCACTTGCATACCCGATGTCGGAGACCGCGGTGATGCGCCGATCAGTGGAGTAGCACCTTCCGGTGCGAGCGTGAATGCGTATGGCGAGGCGGAACACCTCTATGCTGACAACTTCCGCCTTGGCGCGACATTCGATGTTGACGCAAGTTCGATTGCCAATAGCAATGCGTCCGGCGACGGCGCGGATGACGATGGTGTAACGCTCCCCGCGCTGACGCAGGGCAGATCGGAAACCATTTTCGTCAATGTCGTGGGGTCAGGCTTTTTGCAGGCTTGGATCGACTTTGACGGTAACGGCGGTTTCGACAATCCAGTCGAGCAAATTGCCACCGATCTGCAAGACACGGACGGTGACGGTTTCATCGCGATTCCGGTCACAGTCCCGAGTGGCGCGACAACAGCCCAGACTTTCGCGCGCTTCCGTTGGTCTTCGCAATTTAACATTGGCTCAACGGGCCTCGCGCCTGACGGCGAGGTTGAAGACTACGCCGTGACCTTCGCTGCCAGTAATGGCGTGATCTCAGGCTCGGTCTTTATCGACAATGGCCTTGGCGGTGGCGGTGCTCATAACGCGCTGATCGACGGCACTGAGCAACAAGGAAACTTTGCGACAGTTTCACTGTACGACGCCGCGACGAATACCCTGCTGGCCACCGTAATGCCGGATAGCGCAGGGAACTGGACGGCGACGCTGCCGGCCGGTTTCGCAGGCGAGGTGCGGCTCGAGACGGTCACACCGCCGGGGTATCGTACCATCTCTGAGGCAACGACGGGCCTTCCGAGTCTGATCAACAACGATCTGACCGACGGAACTTATTTGTTCTTGGCAGCGGCGGGTGCGAGTTACAGCGGCCTCAATCTTGGGGTCGTGACGGAGCCAACCCTGACGCAGAACCAAACAACGTCTGTCACGCCAGGTCAGACGGTTGATCTGCCACACGTCTACACGGCGAGCACAAGCGGTACAGTGAACTTTGCTTTGGTGGATCAGATTGCGAATCCAGCGGGTGCCTTCACGTCGACGCTGTTTGAAGACATCAACTGTGATGGCGCGCCGGATCAAATCCTATCAGGCCCCAAGACAGTCTCGGTCGGTAGCCAAGTCTGTCTGGTTGTCAGCACTCAGAGCAGTGCAGGCGTTGGACCCGCAGCCAGCTATTCTTATGGGATCACGGCATCCACTGCCTATACCGGAACAACCGCGACCCATCTGACTCGCAACGATGATGCGATTGGTTCCGGCACCGGACAAGAGTTGGTTCTACGCAAGCTGGTGAGCAACGTGACGAAGTCCTCTGGCGAGGCAACAACCAACAGCGGCGAGATCGGTGATGTTCTCCGCTACCGTATTGTCATGTCGAACCCATCGAATGAAGCAGCGGCCAATGTCATCGTCTACGATGAGACACCGGCTTACACAGCCTTGAATGGTCCGATTCCGTCACCGGTCACCGTGGCGAATGGCATCACCTGCTCATTGACGGTCCCAGCGTTGAATGTCGCGGGATATGCAGGACCCCTGCAATGGGACTGCCCCGGCAGCTTCCCGGCGGGTGCTGAAGGCTCCGTCACATTCGATGTTCAAATCTCACCGTAACAACAAGAAGGTGCGCGGGATAAAAACCGCGCTCCTTCTCATCCAATGACCTGAATCAAGCATCGAAGCCTTACCGAACCGGTCGCATTCTCCGCAGAAATAGAAGAAAGAAACCTCACAACACACAAATAACCAAAAACTGTATTTGATCCGTTATGTGAGAATCCACCGCATTACTGACTTGTTGGCGAAGTTGGTTTCTCTTTTTATACACTTTCACGAAATTATTGCTGGATGGCCGAACTTCGACCCGAGCGATATTCGAGATTGTTAGGCTTGATTTTGCCCGCGATATCGCCGTCTCTTCGTAGAAAGTGAATACGAAAGGCTGAGCGATGATCGAGTATCTAAAACAAGGAAAAACGGAAGCGGCTCGATCGGAGGATGACGCGAAAACCCGCGCCGTTGTTGAAAGCACATTGGCAGAGATTGAAGCGCGCGGTGACGCGGCTGTGCGGGAACTGTCGCAAAAGTTCGATAACTACGCCCCGGCACAGTTCCGATTGTCCGATTCCGAAATCGAAGCGGCGATGTCAAAAGTCTCAACCCGCGACATGGACGACATCAAATTCGCGCAAAAGCAAATCCGTTCCTTTGCGGAGGCTCAACGTGCTTCGATGACGGATATCGAAGTCGAGACGATGCCCGGTGTAATCCTCGGCCATAAAAACATCCCCGTGCAATCTGTCGGCTGTTACGTTCCCGGCGGCAAGTTCCCGATGGTTGCCTCCGCGCATATGTCGGTATTGACCGCCAGCGTCGCAGGTGTTCCTCGGATTATCGCTTCGGCCCCTCCTCAAAACGGCGAACCGCATCCCGCGATTGTTGCAGCGATGAAACTGGGCGGTGCGCATGAAATCTACGTGCTTGGCGGCATCCAAGCCGTTGGCGCGATGGCGCTCGGCACAGAAACGATTGATCCCGTTCACATGCTGGTTGGCCCCGGGAACGCTTTCGTCGCTGAAGCAAAGCGACAACTCTTTGGTCGCGTCGGCATTGATCTTTTTGCGGGACCGACGGAGACCATGGTCATCGCAGATGAAACGGTCGACGCTGAACTTTGCGCAACCGACCTGCTCGGGCAAGCCGAACACGGTTATAATTCACCTGCCGTTCTGCTGACCAATTCACGCAAACTCGCGACAGAGACAATGGCAGAGATCGAGCGTTTGCTAGAGATCCTGCCCACCGCCGAAACGGCACGCACGTCATGGGAAGACTACGGCGAAGTCATTGTCTGTGACACCTATGACGAGATGCTATCGGTTGCTGACGACATTGCTTCCGAGCATGTGCAAGTCATGACCGACCGCGATGATTGGTTCTTGGAAAATATGACCTGCTACGGTGCGCTGTTCCTTGGCCCCCGCACCAATGTCGCCAATGGTGATAAAGTGATCGGCACGAACCACACCCTGCCAACCCGCAAAGCGGGCCGTTACACAGGCGGCCTTTGGGTCGGTAAGTTCCTCAAGACCCACAGCTACCAACGGATCACGACCGACGAAGCAGCAACTGAGATGGGCGAATACTGCTCAAGGCTTTGCATGCTGGAAGGTTTCGTCGGCCACGCTGAACAGGCCAATGTCCGTGTCCGGCGCTATGGCGGCAAGAACATCGCGTATGGACAACCAGCGGAGTAGTCCCGCGCGGCGAGTAATTGGATGACCTACGTAGTTTGCTTGGTTTGACAAGGTAGAATGCAACCCTGAGGGTATGATGACCAATAATCAGGCGAAAACGCCGGTCAGCCGAGATCACGATCTTCGAGTACATCAATGGTTTCTACAATCCGCGCCGGAGACATCCAGCGCTCGGATGGGAAAGCCCCTTGGCTTTCGAACGAAACGACGCTTGAATGAGTAACTGGAGCGGCACGAAAGCGGGACACGTCCAGTTTGCTACTGGGCGGCGGTTTGAAAGCCTTGCAGGGCGCTGCCGTCTCGACGGGTATCCCATTCACAATCGTGGTGCTGGTGATGTGCTATTGCTTGTGGATTGCCTTGAGGTCAGAGCGCGCAAAACTCTGATCGTCAACAAAAGGCTCGAAGCCCTTCGGGGCTTCGAGTAATCTGAGCAAACATCGAGCCTCTGCGGTGGCTCAAGCCTCTCCGCGCAGATTGAGGCGCTTGAGCGCACTGTTTTTCACAGCTTCAATCGTCGCTGCCGTGCCGAGCAGAGTCTTATCCACCATGCGATGCGCCGGAACATTGATCTGGGCAATGGGCTTACGCTCTGACCACAGCCGATCAACAACGGGATGTTCGGGACAAGCGCAAGAGTCCAGTTCCTCGGCGTCGCTGTCGAGCATCTGCCGGGTGGCTTCCATCAACAGACGAAGACCCGGAGAGGACGCGATCAGATTTTCATCATAGCTTGCTTGAAAAAGTGCTCGATGGGTTCCAAGGCGAAGGATGAGCAACATCGCCTTGGGGTCACCATCGAGTTTCAACGAAAGGCAATCAATGGCATCCGCCATCGCGCCTTCCGTCATGACTTCGCGAAAGAAGCGAGACTCCGCAGCAGATTCTGCGAGCGGATAACCGCCGGGTTTCGTTCCCTTCCAATCGGACTTTTCCAAATCAAGGAACTGCTGTGCCAGCCCGCTAATCTCCGCCACGCTTTTCAGATCACTCAAGGCGACTGAGGAAATCTCAACTTCGCCTAACGCATCAAACTGACGGTCATGCGCGCAAAGTTCTTCGCGCTTCTTGTCCGCCATGGCATCGCTCATGACCCCGTCGAATTCGGTCTTACCGGTCAAGATTGCACGTTCGTGAAACGCTTGAATTCGATAACTGC
>CAZXMX010000215.1:0-5628 GCA_964641645.1 uncultured Neomegalonema sp. | reverse complement strand
GTTAGGGACGTATTGTCGACGAGCCAGACGGCGACGGCTTTTGGCATCAGGGGTTGCGACATTGGAGCACTCTTCGTTAGGACAGGCGGGCACGGGCGCGCCCTGCGAGAGCGCGTCCACCGGGACCTGAAATTTCCGGGAACATGGATTGATATAAGGCTGAATGGGCGGCTTTGCCAAGCCCTGAACTGACGGCCAAGGAGTAGAACATGAACCGTAAGACCACGCTCGGCGCGATTGGCGCCCTTGTTATCGGGGCGATTGCCGCGTGGCAAAACGGGACGCTTCCTCAATTTATCGAGCGGCAATTGGGCAATCAGGCCGCCAATGCGGTGGGGTCGAACAGCTCTGGAAACCGCCAACAGACCCGGAGTTCTCAGTCGAATCAGGCTGATTTCGACTTTTATGTGCTGGCGATGTCGTGGTCGCCCACGTTCTGCGAGGATGACACGCGCAATTCGGATCAATGCAGCGGTCGACGCCCCTATGGCTTTGTCGCGCATGGGCTTTGGCCACAATACGAGAAGGGCTGGCCGGAAAACTGTAACGTCAGTGCCCGCGTTTCAGACCGCACCGTCAATGAAATGCTGCCGATTATGCCTGCCAAGGGGCTGATCTTCCACCAATGGAAGAAGCACGGAACCTGCTCGGGTATGCAGCCGGACGCCTATTTCGACACGGTTCAGGATGCGTGGAGCAAAGTGAAGATTCCGACCACGTTTGATGGGCTGTCGCGGGAAGTTAAAGTCAAACCCCGCGTGATCGAAGAGGCGTTCATGGAGGTCAATCCAGCCCTGCGGGACAACATGATCTCGATCCAATGCAACCGCAAACGCCTGCGCGAAGTGCGGGTCTGCTTTGATAAAGACCTGAACTTCCGTCAGTGCAGCAAAGAAGTTCAGCGCGAGTGCCGGGATAATTCAGTGCGGATGCCGCCTGTGCGGGGGTGAGGCGCAATCCGCAAAGCGGATCGATTGCTCCTGCGTAGCAATCGAAGCGACGAACGCCCTGAGCCCCGCGAAGGGCCAGCGCAAAGAACCAACTCGTCAGAACTGGAGCTTATCCCGGCAATCCGGTGTAATGGTTTTGACGGACAAATGGATTGCCGGGACAAGCCCGGCAATGACAGCTTCGCTTAGCGGCGCACTTGCTCGGCGAGGTGCTGGAGCGCGGACACGAAAGGTTCGCGGACCTCGGTGGGCAGCGAATCGATCATCCGACGCTCGGCTTCCACGACTTTTGGCGTGACCGCCTCAAGCGCGCGTTGGCCTTCCGGTGTGATCGTGACCGAATTGGCGCGCTGATCTTCCTCGGTACGGCGACTGGCAATCAGCCCCCGTTTTCCAAGGCGCGAGAGCATGTCGGCCAAAGTGGAGCGGTCAATCCCGGTGCGGCGCACCAATTCGGATTGCGTCACACCCTCATCGGGTCGAAGTGTCAGCAAAACAGCGAACTGACGCGGTGTCAGGCCATACGCGCGAAGCGCTTGTGCTGTCATATCTGCGGCGCGCTGTTGGGCGCGGTGCAGCAAGTGCCCCGGCGATCCATCCAGTGAAAATACGCCTGTCCCCTCGGCATTCTGCGCTGGGTCTTTCTCGAACATTGAGTCGGCTCCCCGTAAGCCCCTCCTCCCCTAAGGACGGGCACTGATCGTCTCACTTTAAGACGATTGTCTCATAAAGGCGAGCAATATGTGCCGTATGCGTCGAGTCTATTAACCCTAAGTGAAATTTCGCCTGTTTTTGTTAACCATAGTCTTGTTCCGCAATGGCTTTTCCTTCGGCTCGGTATTGTTTCAGATTCAGCAAATCGAGCGTAAAGCCGACCACCCAAAGCACGAAGACCCAAACAGCAACAAAGGGGTAGACCCATTTTCCGTAAGAGAGGAACTTGCCCTCGGGAGTTTCCGGTTGTCTGCCATACCAGACCACCCAGCCCCCGGCCCGAACACCGCGCCAGAGGATCATCGCCCAAAACCAATGCAGCCCCAAAACCATCATTGCTTCGCGAAAAAGCTCGTCGGCGCGATTGCGCGGCACGGCATCACGGCGGTTTTGATACAGATGATCGTGCAAAGCAGCCGCCCCCAGATACGACGAATGGCTGCGCGGCACGAGAATCGTCAACAGGATCGGGACCGACGCGCCATCAAACGGAAAGCCCTTCGGCACGAGGTAGCGTTCATCGGAATCCTTTGACCCGGCGCAATATTCCATGGCTCTGGCCATCGCCCACTTGGTCGGGATCAAACCGGGGGGACGAAGCCGCTGTCGATGCAAGTGCCGCATCTTTCGCCGCGCCCTCGAGGAGGCGTCTTCGCGTTGGTAGGCAACTTGATATTGGGCCTTGGTGATTGACGTCGGTTCCATCGCGAGCTCCCCCATCCGTGTCTGGAGAGAGTTTAGCGCAGAAGGGGTGAGGCGGCGAGATTTGGGGCGATTGAACCCCCACAATTCGCAAGAGTGCGTCGCATTTTGAGATTCACTTTAAAAGTGTAATGCTCTCAGTTTCGAGATTTCAGATCTCAATAGTTTTTAGCATTAAGCGTACACCGTTGAATTATGATCGATTTTTTCACCCGTGGGGTGCAATTCGCATTCAACATACCCCAATGGCTTGCCTTATGCTTACGTTAACGTAAGCGTCAATAAGGCGTGAAACTCAGCACCCCGATGAGGCGTGCTCAGACTAAGGAGAAATCCAATGCCGCACTACGTCGACATTCACGTCGGGAAACGAATACGAAGTAGCCGCTGGATGGCGAGCATGACACAGAAACAGCTTGCCGACCTCGTCGGGGTTAAGTTCCAGCAGATTCAAAAATATGAGATTGGCGCCAATCGCGTCTCCGCAAGTCGGCTCTACGAGATCGCCAAAGCGTTAAATGTGAATGTCTCTTTCTTCTTCGACATTCTCGAAGCGCCTGACTCCGATCAGGCTACAACCGTCGAAAGTCTGGATGATGCAGATGCGGTTTCCTTGGACCTTTTCCTCAGCAAAGAAGCGACCGAGTTTCTGAAATGCTACTATCACTGGCCTGAAGAACAACGCCGCCGCTTGTTCGAGCTAACGCGATCCATGTCCCAGCACGCAGCGTGAAAGTCAGAATAGGTCGAGCTGCGGAAACCCACGACGCTACGCGGTTTTCGCATCATCGTCGGGCTGGTCCCACGCAAGCCACGCGCCGCGTCGATTATCCAGAGCGGTAAAATGTTGGCGCTTAAAACTGTCGATTGCCCGGACGAACCGGGCAATGCCGACTTGGGCTAAAATCGGGTCGTGACGACGGCTGGAAGACCAGAAAACCGACTCCTTGTCCCAATATTAACCAATCTCAACGACGACTAATGACGTGGTCTAGTCATGAGGTCCCAGATGTTTAGGCTAGCAAAATCCTTGGCATTCGTGGTCGTGATCGCAGTCGTGGCGGGTTTCTTCGCGGCAAATTGGCAATTGGCATACCGGCAAGGGCAAAAGATCGATCCGCCCGATTGGGGAGTGCAAACCTACTCTCCGCCCCAGTGGGATGCTGATATCTGCGCGAAAAGAAGTTCGAAAAACGAGACTTGCCTTATCGGGCAACTGGACAGCGTCGCGACGCTTTGCACGCAGGCTTCAACAGCGAGAACATGGCCACACGTCAGTTTGCAATTGGTTGTTCCAAGCAAACAGAGGCGTCTGCGCGATTTAGAGGACCGACGGCTTCGAAGTTTGGCGAGGGCTGCCGCAAATTCGTCAGGTACAAGCAGCTCGAGTAGCAGCGGCGGCTCCGGGTCTTCTTCCTCATCATCAGGCGCTTCAATTCCGGAAAAATATGGTCCTTTCTTCGACATGATCGTCGAATCTGACTTGCGTTCATTTGGGGACAAGAAAACCGCCTATCATTTTCTGCACACTCTTCTCCTAGACAACATGCGGTACGGTTACCGTTCGGGGGATTGGTCGTTAGAAGCGTTGACGCGGCGCGGATTTCAGACTGGCGATGAGATAGCGGTTAGTATCCCTTTGACCCCCGGAGCCCGAAATCATCTTGAGAACTTGCGGTTGGGAAAAGAGACATCGGGAAAATTTCTCGACCGCGTGTCGCCAATGTTGATCAAACTCGATAATGCACAGAAAATCTGAGAAGAGATCATCGGTTGTTCAGAGCACGATAGGTCCATCGGCCTTTTGGATTTTGACAAAACGGTTTTCGACGGAGCCTGGGCGCGTTCATCAAGCCCCGTCGTTGAACAAAAACTAGAGCCAACAATCTGTCAAAGAGACTACACCCAGATTTTTGTCGCCAATCATGTTGGGCAAACATTTGTATGGAATCCACCCCCAAAAAGACTGGGGTCTTATCTATCCTATGGGTCCATTAGACATGAGGAAGTTCGAATAGAACCACCCTACGTCTTCATCAAATCGGATGATTTTGAAACCCAATCGATCGCCGTCAAAATCAGCAAAAATTTGATTGTTCTGAAGAGGATTATGAGCTCCGGGAGCATTCAGCCAAATCGTTTGATTTTGTTCCTACGCTGCGAAGAAAGTCTCGATTCATCTGTGTTGGCCAGTCAAAAACGTTAGTCGATTTCAAGCGCGAGCTTGGGGAATGAGCAGCGACGTCTGCATTAGCTAAATATCACGTCCAAGTCGGCCTGCGAGTGTCGCGGCCTTCTAATCCAAGCTCGAAAACTGCCAACGGCAACTCCTGCGATCGCCACCGCACAAATACTGATCATTATGCGTTCAGAGCCGCCGTCCCAGATACGCGAAGTTTTGTCCCAAATTTCAAACCCGGTCACACAAAGCGCAATCGGAACCATCTGCTTGAGATACAAACTAAATGGCGTCATCGCCCATCTAAGCGCAATATCGAGAGGCAACAAAAGCAGGGCGAGGGCCAAACCCATATTGAGGGCATACAACGGGGTTCTTGCGATCCAGTAGAGGTCCACGGGCCCCGGCAGCAAGCCAAGCATGACAGGAATGATCGTCTTCGCAAGAACCGAAAGCAGGACGACGAGGCTGTAACATCCCCACTCCGTCGCGATGAAGCGAGCCACAGCGATAGGTGAAAAGCGCCTTAACATCCGTTTATGATATATCCCTCGGCCTTGAAGAAGCCTGAACTTGGCGCTGAATTATTTAAGCGCCCACACCACACGACGGGTCGTTCTATGGGGTTCACCATCGGGCTTGTTCAGCGCAAGCGAGGCGCGGCGTGGATGATCTAGAACGGCAAGCACTGGCATTTACGGCTCTGGATTGCCCGAACAAGTCGGGTAATGACATCTACTGCCATATCGTGTGCGTGGGAACTTTGTTAAATTCAGAAGAAGACTGGAACCTACAAAAATGAACTGGAATGACGGCGACTATTCCGCTCATAACTGACGAAATTTACGGTCAAAATGATGACTGAGAATGACCCAGAGCTGCCTGTTGTATTCGCTTGGCAGTATTCAAAGCGGCGTTCTCGCTATCGATACCTATCCACCGCATTGGAACTCGTTCGAGCACTTGTGTGGATGTACGGAATGCGATGCACCATCTGCCTCTCTTGAGGCTTTCGGTCGGCAGGACGGCGATCTCTGGGGACTGCATCAGCCGATTAACGGATTTTCGGACCGCGCGCCTGCG
>CAZXMX010000214.1:0-5653 GCA_964641645.1 uncultured Neomegalonema sp. | reverse complement strand
GCGAACGAAATCGTGCTGCTCGCCTATTACATCGCGGCGATCAATATCGAGGCGACCTATCACGCGATGAGCGGCGCGAATGAATACGAGCCATTCGGTGGCATCTGCCTAACCGATACGTTCCAGCTTTACGAACAGGATCGCGACATGATCGCCGACCTGATGCCCGAAAACTCGGATCGCCGCGCCAAGCAAAAGGCGCTCGATATCCGCGTCATCATGGGCAACCCGCCCTATTCGGTGGGGCAAGGTAGTGCGAATGACGATGCCGCGAATATCAAGTATCCCAAGCTTGATGAGGCTATTCGGAATACTTACGCTGCGCGGTCAAGTGCTACGCTGCAACGCAATCTCTATGACAGTTACATTCGAGCAATCCGTTGGGGAGCTGATCGGCTAGATCATGCTGGTGGCGGCGTAATGGCTTACGTCTCGAATGGTGGCTGGATCGATGGGCAGGCTATGGATGGAATGCGCCAGTCTCTGCCAGAGGACTTTTCGTCCATACATATTTTCCATCTTCGCGGCAATCAGCGCACATCTGGGGAACGATCTCGAAAGGAAGGCGGTAAAATTTTCGATGCGGGGTCTCGCGCCCCCATCGCGATCACCGTCTTCGTCCGCAACCCTGAGGCGGCTGAACGAGGTCAAATCCGTTTCCATGATATCGGTGACTACCTGAACCGCGAAGAAAAGCTCTCCACGATAAGAGGATATGGCAGCCTAGCTGGCCTCACGCGGGCCAATGCTTGGCAACCTATTACGCCGAACAAACAAGGTGATTGGATAAACCAACGAGACGAGTCATTTGACGCATTTATCTCGATTGGAAACAAGAAAGACAAAAAGCAAAGCGATCTATTCGAAGACTATTCTTTAGGTGTAGCAACAAATCGCGACGCATGGGTCTACAACAGCTCAAAATCTGGTTTGTCGGAGGCCATGCGACGGATGATCGGTATGTATACTTCTGAAGCGGAGCGTTACAAGGCGTCTGGCAAACCCGCAAACATCGAAGATTTTTTAAACTCCGATGCCACGAAGATCAGTTGGACCCGCGCGCTCAAATCTGACCTTTCGAAAGGCTCAGGTATCGACTTTGACGCCAGCAATATTACAATCGCCACTTATCGTCCATTCGAAAGCAAATGGCTCTATTTTGATCGTCGCGTTAATGAAATCGTCTCTCAGATGCCCCGCATCTTCCCAAATGCGGTGGTGCAGAACCGTGCAATCGTAGTCAAGATGCGCACAGATGCAGAGGCAAGCGGCTTTGCTTTGATGGTAGATCGCATCATCGATCTTCAACCCGATGGCGGCACGCAATGCTTTCCCTTTCACCTCTACGAACCCGCCACCGGCGAAGACGACCTCTTCGCCGATGATGCGCCCGAAGGCTACACCCGCCGCGATGGCGTCACCGATGCGGGGCTGGCGCATTTCCGCGATGCCTATCCGGGCGAGAATATCGGCAAGGAAGACCTGTTCTATTACGTCTATGGCCTGCTGCACTCACCCGATTATCGCGAGCGCTATGCCGATACCCTAACGAAACAGCTTCCCCGCATCCCGCGAGTCAAATTGGTGGCGGATTTCTGGGCGTTCTCGACAGCCGGTCGCGCGCTGGGCGATCTGCATGTGAACTACGAAACCGTTGCGCCGCATCCGGTCGAATATAAGGGCGGCGCGCTGCTGCTCGATACTTTCTCTGATGAAGACTTCCGCGTCGAAAAGATGAGATTCGCGGGGAAGCGTGGCGCGCAAGATAAGACCACCGTGATCTACAACCCCAAGATCACCATGACTGACATCCCGCAGGGAGCCTATGACTACATCGTCAACGGCAAACCCGCCCTAGAATGGGTGATGGAACGCCAATCGGTGAAGACCGACAAGGCCAGCGGCATCGTCAACGACGCCAACCGCTACGCAACAGAGACAGTAGGAGACGCCCGCTACCCGCTGATGCTTTTCCAACGCGTGATCACTGTTTCACTTGAGACGATGAAGATCATCCGCGCGCTACCGCGACTTGATTTTAATACGTTGAGCTAACTGGACTCCCGACAACCTAGATTGAGGCACAATGAAACCCGATAAGCTTTCAGTTCATCAACTCTTCGAAAAAGAGCGGCGTTACATCGTGCCATTATATCAACGCTCGTATGTTTGGACACGAGAGGAACAATGGGAGCCGCTCTGGGAAGATATATCCAGACAGGCAGAGCACTGTCTGGACGACCCTCATGGTCAGGTTCAAAAAACCCACTTTCTGGGTGCGGTCGTTTTAAACGTCAATACGATTGTCGGTCGGGGATTTCCAAAGTCTGAGATCATTGATGGGCAACAGCGGCTAACGACATTTCAAATTCTGCTGGCAGCACTTCGCGACTATGCGAACGCGTCTGAGGATGACGTTGGGCACGATTTTGACCGGCTCACTCGCAATCCAGTTCGGGAACCTGACTCCGAAGAGCTTTTCAAAGTCTGGCCGACGAATTCGGATCGCTCCACGTTCTCAAAAGTGATAGCCGCTGGAAGCCCTGATGCCGTCAAAACGACTTCCAACACTGGTGGCGAAGATGGCTCGCCACTCGCTCGCATGGCAGAAGGGTACCTTTTCTTTTATGGTGCGGTTGAGGGCTTTGTCGAAGCAGCTCAAGAATCCGAAGAGCAAGGTCAGCGGCTTTACGCGATCTATCAAGCACTTCGTGTTGCGCTTCAGTTCATTGTCATTGAACTCGAAGCCTCGGACGACCCGCAGGTAATTTTTGAGACGTTGAATGCACGCGGTCAACCATTGCTTCCTTCAGACCTCATTCGGAATTTTGTATTTCTTCAGGCATCGAACATCGCTGGCGCAGACGTTGATCGATTATACAATTCCTATTGGCGTCCATTTGATGATCTTCGTCTTCCTAATCCCGACTCCAATGGTGAAGATCGCTTTTGGCATGTGATGGAACGTCAAGGACGCCTTACGCGACCCCGCATCGACCTTTTCATTTTTCACTATCTTGTCTTGAAGACAAAATCAGAGCTTAATATTGGAAGGCTTTTCCGTGAGTTTCGAGAATGGCGCAACAGTCACGAGACATCTGCCGAAGAATTTTTAGCCGAACTCAATGGCTACAGTGAGCACTTCAAAGCGTTAGTTGCACCTGAGGGGGAGTCACGCCTTGCAAATATTGCACGGCGTTTAAAATCACTCGATACGAGCACTGTTTACCCGACCTTGCTGTTCCTGATGAGCCGCACAAAGGAACAGCTATCCGATGATGACTTTGATCGCTGCTTGGTCGATTTGGAATCGTGGCTGGTTCGACGTTTCGTCTGCCAGTATACGAACAAGAACTACAATCGCTTCTTCCTCGCGCTGCTGGTCAAGCTCGTAAATGCAGCAGAGGCAAGCCAGTCAATCGCTGAAGCGTTACGCCATGAGTTAAAACGGTCAAAGGAGGCGACTGCCGTTTGGCCAACCGACGCCGAATTCGAGAAATCTTGGTTATCAAAGCCCGTTTACGTGAAGTCTCGCGTTGATCGGTGTGGAATGGTGCTGCGTGCTTTGGAAGACGCAATGCACACCACAAAGACAGAAAGCCTAAGGAAAGGCACGCTGACCGTAGAGCATATCCTTCCGCAAAAAGGAACGCTTGAAGACTATCCTTATTCCGAAGAGATGCCTTCGACTGAAGGCGAAACAACTGAGCGGACGCGACTTCGTATTGTTCACACCATCGGAAATTTAACTCTGCTGACACAGGAACTAAATTCATCGGTAAGCAATGGACCATTTACGGACAAGCGTGCAGAGATCACCAACCATAGCGATCTGCGCCTGAACGCTTGGATGCGAACCGACGAACGGGAAGGATGGTCCGAAGACGACATCTTGGATCGCGGTGCGAAGCTGTTCTCCTATGCGAAGAACATCTGGCCGTTGCCTGCCCTCGATGAAAACGATGGGACGTGAGAAACCTGCTGACTGACCGAACAACCTTCATCGGGTGATCCGGCATAAATCGGCGTTTGTCAGGGGTCAGCCGCTTTTTCTAGGTTCGCGAGCAAATACCTCGCGGGCTTAAACCGTGACTGAGCGAGGATTCACAAACTGCCGTAGTGACCTCTGGAAAATCGGAGTTCTTGTATCATGTCGTCTCAGTTGACTCATTCCGAAGCAGCGGAAATTCGACTACTTGCTGCGATGGAAAGGTACAATCGTCTCTACCCCAATGCGCCAATCAAGAAACTTGGCCATTCTCCGGAACGTCATTTCTACCTTCTTGATTGGGATCACTGGAGATCAGGGAAAAACCCACTGAGCGCCGACGCAATCGCAGCTATCGAGTGGGAAACTGATGGGACAACGTTCTCCTGACCCGCCCTCTTGCTAAAGTTCAGAAAATCCACAGCCAAGCATTTTTCTATTGGCGGGCCTGATGGCGGGCAGAGGCACGCCATCTTAGATAATATATATAAATTCAATGACTTAATATGTGAAATGGCGGAGAGACAGTCCGTATAATATGTGTTCTCTTGCGTTCTTTGCCGTCCACTTACGTTGAGAAAATCCCCATTTTGTAAGACTTTCTGTCTTTCCTTGTCTGCACGTGTTCGCTACTATGCCAGTTCAGAAGTAGGCATAAAAGTAGGCACGCAGTGGGCAGAGCACTCAGCAAACTATCAGACACAAAGGTCCGCGCGCTCGGCAAGGGGCGTCACTCAGATGGCGGAGGTCTTTATCTCCGCGTCTCAAAGTTAGGCGGACGATCTTGGTCGTTTATGTGGAATCGAACCGGTCAACGGAGTGAGTTAGGGCTTGGTCCATACCCTGCTGTCAGTCTCAAGGCCGCTCGGGCCATTGCCGCTCAGCATCGCGAGACTGTCGCGGCTGGTGGCACGCCGTCCAATCAGGTTGACGAGGCAGACGATGAGCCAACTTTCGCAGCCGTGGCCGACATGTTTCTTGACGCGATGGAAGAGCAGTGGAGCAACCCGAAGCACCGCGCTCAATGGCGCATGACGTTGAGCGACGCTTACTGCAAGCCCATTCGAAAGATGAAGGTCGCAGAAATTGACCTCGACAATGTTCTCCGCGTTCTAAAACCGGTTTGGTCAAAGAAACCGGAAACAGCCTCCCGCCTTCGCGGTCGGATTGAGCGCGTGCTTTCGTTTGCAAAGGTACGCGGCTGGCGCTCAGGTGAGAATCCGGCGCAATGGCGCGGAAACCTCGATGCAATTCTGCCGCCGCGCGCCAAGCTGACACGCGGACATATGGCGGCGGTTCCCTATCGTGAATTGCCGGAATTCATGGCGTTACTCAGGAACTCTCCGACAATCTCGGCACGGGCTTTAGAGTTTACTGTTCTGACGGCGGCACGATCTGGCGAGACCCTCTTGGCTACTTGGGACGAAATCGACCTCGATGCTGCGCTCTGGTCATTGCCAGCGGAGCGGATGAAAGCACGAAGACCACACCGCGTGCCGCTGACAGAGGCAGCGCTGGCGATCCTGAAGCCGCTCTATGATGTCCGCACCAGCGAATACGTATTTCCGGGCGCTCGTCCAGGGCGTCCTATGTCGGATATGACCCTGACGGCGTTCATGCGGCGGAACGAACGAACCGAAACGGTCCACGGCTTCCGTAGTTCAT
>CAZXMX010000213.1:0-5655 GCA_964641645.1 uncultured Neomegalonema sp. | reverse complement strand
GATGGACCCAGAATTCGAAGGGCAACCTTTGAGCTGGGCAAAGTTCATGTCGGTGTTGTCGCATCTGGTCGTGCCAACCATCGTGATCGGCACAGCAGGCACCGCCGCGATGATCCGACGTTTGCGCGCGAACCTGCTCGATGAATTGGGCAAGCCCTATGTCGTCACCGCTAAAGCCAAAGGTCTCTCGCCCACCAAGCGCGTGGTGAAATACCCGCTGCGCGCCGCGCTCAATCCGTTCGTTGCGGATATTGGCAACCTGCTGCCGTCTCTTGTCAGTGGCTCGGTCTTGGTCTCGGTGGTGTTGAGCCTTCCCACGCTCGGCCCGGCTCTGCTGACGGCGCTCCGCACGCAAGACCAGTATCTTGCGGGATTCATCTTGCTGTTTGTCTCCGCGTTGACATTGGTTGGGATGCTGATCTCTGATATTTTGCTTGCGATCCTTGATCCGCGCATTCGGTTTGGAGGGCGCGGTAAGTGAGCAAGAAGCCGTCCGCGACGGACCCGACAGAACGCTTCGTCGACGAAACCCCCTACGACCCGGATGCAGAAGCGGAATCCGGCGGTGCGCGGCCCGATTTAGACATGCCGACCGCCAAGCTGATCCGAAAGCGGTTTTTCAAGCATAAGCTGGCCGTGATCTCAGCGTTCTTCTTGGCGTTCTTGTATCTGTGCCTCCCGTTTGTCGAGATCATCGCGCCCTATGACGCCAACGCACGGGACGGCGAGCATATTTTCGCGAAACCGCAAGGCATGCACCTCTATCATGAAGGGGAATTTATCGGACCCTTTGTGTATCCAACGATCTCGACCATCGACATGGAAACCTTCCAACGGATCACGACAGAGGATCGAACGAGACCACAAAAGCTGCGGTTCTTCTGCTCTGGCGAGCCTTATAAATTTTGGGGTCTTTTTGACGGTGATTTCCACTTGGTTTGTCCGCCTGATGACGGCCCATTCTTTCTGATTGGATCAGACAGGCTGGGACGGGATGTCTTCTCGCGGCTGGTTTATGGCGCCCGTTTATCCTTGACCGTCGGATTGATCGGGATTGCGATCTCTTTAGCCATCGGTATGACGCTGGGCGGTTTGGCTGGGTACTTTGGGGGCTGGGTCGACAGCACGGTTCAGCGCATGATCGAAGTCATCCGCAGCCTACCGGAACTCCCAATCTGGCTTGCCCTATCAGCGGCGGTCCCTGCGACGTGGTCGCCGGTGGCGGTGTTCTTTATGATTTCAGTCATTCTCGGATTGTTGGATTGGCCCGGTTTGGCCCGAGCGGTGCGCTCTAAATTGCTGAGCTTGCGCGAGGAAGACTTCGTGCGGGCGGCTGAGTTGGTTGGTGCCAAGCCCAGCCGCGTGATCCGTCGACATCTGTTGCCGAACTTCATGTCGCATATCGTGGTCAGCGCCTCGCTGTCGATCCCGGCCATGATCTTGGGTGAGACGGCGCTCAGTTTCCTCGGCCTCGGCCTGCGTCCACCGGCGACGAGTTGGGGCGTCATGTTGAATGATGCACAGAACCTGACGGTGGTTGAGTTCTACCCATGGGTCGCAAGCGCCATGATTCCGGTCATGCTGGTTGTCTTGGCCTTCAACTTCCTCGGCGATGGGTTGCGCGACGCGATGGACCCCTACGCTTAGCCATAAAATCTGATCACTTGGCCGTTATTCGTCACAATGACGGCCCTCTCCTACGTTCTGGGTAGGACGACTGGAGGACGAAGATGCGAACCTACGCTTTGATGATCACGACGGTGGCGATGCTGTTTGGCTGTGCGGAACAGCAATCTGGCACGACAGCCACTCCGACAGCTCTAAATCCAACAGTTTGTGGCGGCCCAGATACCGGCTGCAAAATCGGCGACCGCAGTTATGCCGCTCGAACACCGGATGGATGGAACGGCACCGATCCGCTGCCTGTGCTTATCCACTTTCACGGTTGGGGAAGGCAAGGCCGCACTCCCATTCGCAGTCCTCGTGTCTTTGGCGCGACGAATGACACCGGCGTTCTATTGCTCGCCCCGGATGGGCTTCGGAAATCGTGGGCCTTTTGGCAACGAGAAGATCGCGACATTCGATTTACCGAAGCCGTGCTCGCGGACGCCGAGCGCCGCTGGCCCATTGATCGTAGCAAAGTCTATTTGTCCGGCTATTCTTTCGGCAGCCTGATGGCGCTCGCGGTTGCTTGCGACAGCGGCGACAAATATGCGGGCGTTTTGGGTATCGGTGGATTGCTCGACTACGCGCGGCCCTCGCGATGCGACACCGGTCCTGTCACGATCCGCAATGTTCATGGTTTGCGAGATACAGTCATCGACCTGCCAACCAGAGGTGAAGACGATCCCGCCATCGCGATGCTGCCTTGGGTGCAGATTGGCGGGTGCGATCCAGAACAGCGAACTGCGACAAAAGTCAGCGCACCAGCACCGATCAGAGAATACACCGAGCATCGCTGGACCGATTGTCAGAACGGTAAAGAAGTCCAGATCGACATCCACGGTCGGGGACATTTTATCCCGAAGGGCTGGATCAAACGGCAGCTAGAGGATTTGTTGGCGCGGTCGTAAGGGGGTCACTCCCCAAACAAATCTGTCTGCTCTGGCGGTGCGGGTTTGGGTTTCGGAGCGGTTTTAGCTTTGCGTTTTTTGGGCGTCGGAGCGGGGGCACCCTCGCCTGCTGTTGCAGCAACGGTTTTGCGTTCTTTGAATTCAATCGACAGTGCGTCACCAGTCTCGATGGTCGCAGCATCGGCGACGATCTTTCCATCCTCGCCGCGCACGACAGCGAAGCCTCGGTCCAAGACGCGCAAGTAGGAAAGCGAGTTCAGGGTTCGGGTCAGCGCGCTCAAGCCCTCTCGTTTGCGCAGTGCGATACGCGGCGCAGCGGAGTGCAGGCGCTTTGCCTGACCTTGCGACGCAGCTTGCGCCTCTCGGATACGGGATTGCAAGGCACCGGGCCGAAGCGAAGCCCGACTGGCGGCAAGTGCCGATTTGCTCTGCTCCATCTTGGTCGACAAGGCACGGGGCAAACGCTCCGTTACCAGCCGCAACGCTTGCGCTTTCTCGCGCACAACGCTCGCAGGACCACGCGGCAAGCGTTCGGCGGCGAGATCGAGGCGTTGGCGCTTGTCGGCGAGGATGGCTTCGGGTTTGGGAAGGACACGCGCGTTCTGGTTTACCCGCTCTCGCGCATCCCGCAACGTCCTCTGCATCGCTCGCAAACGGCGCGCGGAGAGCATCTCGACTTGCGCCAACAGATCAGCACGCACAGGCACAGCCTTTTCGGCGGCTCCGGTTGGGGTCGGCGCGCGCAGATCAGCGGCATGGTCGATCAGCGTGGTGTCCGTCTCGTGGCCCACTGCTGAGATCAGCGGGATCGAACATTCAGCGGCGGCGCGAACCACAACCTCTTCGTTAAAGCCCCAGAGGTCTTCGAGTGATCCGCCGCCCCGCGCGACGATCAGAACGTCTGGGCGCGGAATTGGCCCGCCTGCGGGGATCGCATCGAAGCCGCGAATAGCGGCGGCGACTTCGGGTGCGCATTTCTCGCCTTGCACCGCGACGGGCCAAACGAGAACTTGTCGCGGAAAGCGTTCTGACAACCGATGCAGAATATCTCGGATCACGGCACCCGATGGCGAGGTCACGACACCAACGACTTGCGGCAGCGATGGGATCGAGCGTTTGCGTTCCGGCGCGAACAGGCCCTCCGCCGTCAGCGCCTTGCGCCTCGCCTCCAGCATCGCCATCAACGCGCCTGCACCCGCCGGTTCCATCTTGTCGATGACGATCTGATATTTCGATTGGCCGGGGAAGGTGGTGAGCTTGCCGGTCACGACGACCTCTAGCCCTTCTTCGGGCTGAATGCTCAAACGCTCGGCTTTGCCCTTCCACATCACCCCGTCGATGACTGCCTTGTCGTCTTTGAGGCTGAGATAGACATGCCCCGAGCGAGGCCGCGAGACCCGCCCGATTTCCGCCCGAACGCGCACCAGCCCGAACCGGTCCTCGACCGTGCGCTTGACCGCCGCAGACAACTCCGAGACGGTCAGTTCCGTCTGGTTTGTCTTGCCGCCCTTTTGGGCCGGAGGCACGTCGTCCTCGTCATCTTCGAACAGGCTACTCATGCCTCTGTCATAGCCGCCGAAGTCAGGCTATGAAAGCCCCGCGAATTCTACGGGGAGTCGGCAATGAACGTATTGGTCTTGGGCGGCGGCGGGCGTGAACACGCGCTTTGCTGGGCAATTGCAAAGAGTCCTGCGCTGACAAAGCTGTGGTGTGCGCCCGGAAATGCGGGAATCGCGCAGGTCGCCGAGTGCCTTTCGTTCAATATTCTCGACCCCGCCGTGGTCGTTGCCACCTGCAAAGAAATGGCGATTGATCTGCTGGTCGTCGGCCCCGAAGCACCGCTGGAGACCGGCGTTTCTGATGCGGCGCGAGCGGCAGGGATCGATGTCTTTGGCCCGAGTAAAGCGGCGGCGATGCTGGAGACCTCGAAGACTTTCACCAAACAAGTCTGCGATGCCTGCAACGCGCCCACGGCGAAATACGCCAGCTTTGACGATGCCGAGGCCGCGAAAGCCTATATCCGCGCCGAGGGTGCGCCGATTGTCGTGAAGGCTGACGGGCTGGCGGCAGGCAAAGGCGTTGTCGTCGCGAACACGCTCGATGAAGCCTTGGGTGCGGTCGACCATATCTTCGATGGTCCCGGCGGCGGCTCGGTGGTGATTGAGGAAATGATGGTCGGCGAGGAAGCCTCGTTCTTTGTGCTGACCGATGGCGAGACGATTATTCCGCTGGCGGGGGCGCAAGACCACAAACGCGCATTTGATGGCGATGAAGGCCCGAACACAGGCGGTATGGGGGCATATTCGCCTGCTCCGGTCTTCACGCCCGAACTGCAAGCCCGCGCCACCGAGGAGATCGCCAATCCCATCCTTACCGAGATGAAAAAGCGCGGAACGCCCTATTCCGGCGTTCTTTATGTCGGGCTGATGTTGACGGATGAAGGCCCGAAGTTGGTCGAGATCAACGCTCGTTTTGGCGACCCCGAGTGTCAGTGCATCTTGCCGCGCCTCAAAACCGATCTGCTGCCCGTTCTGACCGCCTGCGCCAAGGGAGATGTCAGCGAAATCTCGCTCGATTGGTCGGATGAGACGTGCCTCACGGTGGTGATGGCCGCAAAGGGCTATCCGGGCAGCTATGCGAAGGACACGGTGATCAGCCGAGTCGAACGCGCCGAAGACGTTGAAGGCGTCGAAGTCTTTCATGCTGGGACCCAGACGAAGGAGAATGCGCTGGTATCCGCTGGGGGCCGGGTTTTGGGGGTCACGGCGCTTGGCGCTGATGTCGAACAGGCTCGCAGCCGAGCCTACGACGCCACCGGCCAAATTGAGTGGCCAGAAGGTTTCTACCGGTCCGATATCGGCTGGCGGGCGCTGTAACCCGTCCACACCGCCTGCATTTTATGCGGTTTGTACGCCGTTCAGGGGCGACTCAGCACTTGCACGGCGCGAAACCGTCGTCTAACCACGCGCGAGCGCCTTTTTAGGCTTCGAAACCATTCAAACTGGAGAGCGGACCATGCGCGTCTATTACGATCGCGACTGCGACATTAATCTGATCAAAGACAAGAAAGTCGCGATTGTCG
>CAZXMX010000212.1:0-5691 GCA_964641645.1 uncultured Neomegalonema sp. | reverse complement strand
TCAAATTTATAACACAAATCATACCTTTGAAATAGATAAGGCAAAGCAATCATACTGTGGTTACATATTGATTATTTCGAATTACCGAAAAAATTCGGAACACTTTCCACTCAAATCCGTTTTCTCTGCACAGCCGGGGCGACAGTCTGACCGGTTGGTAAAATGGAGAAAACACATGACACGTACGATTATCCCAGCAGCGATCCTCAGCCTTTTCGCCACCGCAGCACTCGCCACGACGCCGACCTTCCAAGAGGCCGACACGAACGCCGATGGTTGGGTCACGCCGGAAGAGTTTGCCGTCGCACTGCCAGAAGCCACCGAAAGTGACTTCGTGGCCATCGACACCAACGGTGACGGCGGCATCTCCGAGGCCGAGATGATTACCTACACAGCTTCGCTGCCCAACAACGGCTAAGCGCGTCGGGTCTCTCTGGGCGGCTTCGGGTGATACCGGGGCCGCCCCTCCTCCTTCAACGGATCGACTAGTTCCAAGCCCTCGCGCGCCTCAAGGTGATCGGGCGTTTTGATATCCCACGCCAAACCGAGCCAGCCCAAGACACTGACAAACCACCATCCGGGGTCTGTCTGTCCGGGCAAGACACCGAGCTTTGCTGATTGCGGCCAAGCATGGTGATTGTTGTGCCATGCTTCACCAAAGGTAATCAGGCCTGCGCCCGCAACATCATGGCCCTGCACGGCCAGTCCCTCGATTACCCAAGTTTGCGGTCCGCGCGTATGTGCGAGATGGCCGATGAGCCAATGTCCCGTCAGACTGATCGCGACCCGCAAGCAGACACCCCAGATCACCCACGCCCATCCACCTAGTGCGAAGAGAACCAACGCGACGGGAAGCTGCTGCGCCATCCACGTCGTCTCAAGGAATCTGTAAAAGCGGTCGTTACGAACTTTCGGCTCGATCTCAAAAACGGGAGGATGATCCATGTCGAGAACGCAATGGGTTTGCCACCAATAGTCCTTCAGCATCCCTTGCCGATGCGCAGCGTGATCATGGCAATCCGTCTGGCGCTGCATCCAATCACGCATATCATGCGCTTTGATCATACCGAACGGTCCGGCCATGCCGACCAGCGTGCCGAGATACACGAGGGTATGCTCCACCCAAATCGGCGCGCTGAAACTGCGGTGGATCAATAACCTGTGCATCCCAACTGAATGCCCTGCACAGATCGTCCCCGCAGTCAGCACAACTAAGACCGCCAGCGCATCCCAAGAAAACGTCATCGCACCGCCGATCACGCCAATGATCGTCATCCCGATCAGCCAGAGGGACTTTACTGGTGCCCAGATCACGCGACCCGCCATCGGATCGCAGTCGGGCGTGACGAAGACACGCTCGGTTGGGACAAGAGTCATGGTCGCACCTCACGAACGTTGTTTTGGTAACCGTCCTCAGTTTCCGAAATTCGCTCCTCTCCTTTTCGAGTCCACGTGTAGAATAAATACGCGGCCCCGGTAGCCCCGACAAAAACCATTACCTGAGCAAATGGCATTGCCATGATGTGCCCAAACGAGAGTCCAACAAGGATGAACGCGTGAGCGGCACCGGCTAAAAACACGAGCATCAGAAACGGCGCTAAACAACACCAAACGAACAGATGGCGGTGAATGCTTGACCTAAACACGACAACCACGAGCAACGCAGGGAGCAAGACGGGCAACCCCAAAAATAAGCCAATCGCCCACAGGAAAGGAGCCGGAATTAACAGGTAAGGGATACTGACAATCCCGGCGACGATCCCGACTCCCATGAGGTAGGACGTTATCGCCCGGTCCAAATCTTCCCCGAGCGTTGACCTGATCGAATCCACCACGACCATCTCCCTCTTGGCTTTTTCCTGTCATGCCGCTAACACATCAGCAGCATAATTGAGTTATATAACTCATTAGTTAAATAACTAATGGAGTCAACCCTAAATGTCGGTTGAAAAGGTATTTGAGGCGCTGTCATCAACGGCGCGACGAAAGATACTCGCCTATCTGTCGGAAGCGGACCTGACCGCTGGCGACATCGCGAAGCGGTTTGAGATGTCGCAACCCGCCGTGTCGAAACACCTGTCTGTGCTCGAAAATGCAGGGCTGGTCTGGCGCAAAAAGGAAGGTCAGTTCGTCCATTACGGGCTGGAGCAAGACAATCTGCGCTCCACCGTTGCGGGATATCTTCGCGAAGTCTGTCCGCCCTCACGCGCCTTGCGCAAGGAAAGCAAAGCCATCGCAGAGGCCAAGTCACAGGTCTCTGCAGAACCAAAGGACTGATGAGACAACACGCCTTAAGAGAGAATTTTCTAAAAGATTTCCCGTCAACTTGAGCTATCCTCACGATTCTGTTACCCTTCAACAGAACCTCAAGAGGAGATGGTTGGATGTGGAAACCACTTGCGCGCACGGCGTTGTTCGTCACTGGCACTTGTTTTTTGGCCGCCGCTAGTTGCGAGAAAGAACCAGACACCCCGCCACCACCTCCACCGCCCTCCCAAGGCGCTATTTGTGGCGGGATCGCGGGGCTGACCTGCGGCAACCCGAACGACTTCTGCAATGTCCCCATACAGGGCCAGTGCGGAGCCGCCGATCAAACCGGGGTCTGCACGCCTCGCCCCGAGGTCTGCACGGCGCAGTTCGATCCGGTCTGCGGCTGTGACGGAAACACCTATGGTAACGCATGCTCGGCAGCCGCCGCTGGGATCAGCATCGCATCGCAAGGGGAATGCCCACTTTAGCCACAACGTAGGCGTGCTCACCGCGACAGCGGTGAGCCTCAGCCGCAATCCTTGGCGGCGCGCAAAAGATCGAGCTGCTTGTCGCGCTCTGCAATCGCGCGAATTTCGACCTGAACCGAATTGGAAAAGTCCAGAAAGAGCGGCGATACCAGCAAGAGGCCAACGTTGTTCTGCGAGCCAAACTGGTCTTCTCCGGTTAAATCGACAATTCGAGACGCATTCACACTCCGCTCAGCCTGAATATGTGCGCAGGTGAGTTGGGGATCAGACGCGCGAACCGCCTCAACCGGTTCCGCCTTGCGCCCCCCGCACGCTGCGAGGGCGATCAGAAGAAAACCGTAGAAAAATCTGGTCATGGATATTCTCGCGATACTATATTCTTCGCGTAATACAACTTTGCGAACTTAAAAAAGACAAGGATTTCCATGCGAAAGCTATTTTTGAAATTAGTAGCGGCATTTTGCATAGCTGCATCCCTTGGAGCCTGTGCACAGGGGGCGAGAACAAATGCGATGGTCGCTCCTCTCGCCGAGAGCAACATTTTGCCCGCAAATGATCCCCTGGTTAACTCCGCAAAAGTTGGACGAGTTATCGGCGGTACCGATACCAGCCCGCTCTGGAAGTCAGAAATTTCAAACTTCGCGTTCGAGGAAGCGCTTGAGCAATCGTTACGGCTCAACACGATCCTCGGCGACGATGGCGCGCCGCTTACCATTGACGCCAATTTGCTCAGTGTCGAGCAACCGTTCATTGGTGCCAGCATGACCGTCACGACCTCCGTGCAATACACGGTCACGAACAGCAAGGGGGCCAAAATATTTGATGAGATTGTCACGACGCCCTTCACTGCCGCGTTCTCTGATGCATTTATTGGCGCTGAGAGGCTCAGACTCGCGAACGAAGGTTCGGCTCAGGCAAACATCGCAAGCTTCATTGATAAACTGATCGCAACGTCGCGAGCCGCTTACGGAACATCCTGAGATCAGCCACTGCCTTTGACTTAACGCCTTGAAACGAGCGTACCTGACTCCGTCGCTCATCAAACGTAGCGCTTCGCCCCCGCGACGCAGCAGGCCACCAAAACGGTCACTGCGATCATCGACGGGGGCACAGCCTCACCCAACAGCAATGCGGCCAAGACCAAGCTGAAGAACGGCTGCAACAACTGTAGCTGCCCGACCCCGGCAATGCCGCCAATCGCCAATCCGCGATACCAAAAGACAAACCCGATGAGCATGCTGAACAGAGACACATACGCAAATCCGATCCACGCGGGGGCACCAATTCCCTCCCAGGTATCGGGCAGCGTCCACAGTGCCAGCGCCCCCATCACGGGCAGCGACAACAATAACGCCCATGAAATCACCTGCCAGCCACCCAATCGGCGCGACAACGTGGCCCCCTCAGCATAGCCCAACCCGCACAGCACGATGGCCCCCACCATCAAAAGGTCGCCCGTGACCGATGCACCCTCGCTCTGAGACAAGGCGAATCCAGCCACCAAGAGGCTACCGACACAGGAAAACAGCCAAAACGCTGGCTTAGGCCGCTCGCCGCCCCGCACAACACCGAAGATCGCCGTCGACAATGGCAACAGACCAATGAAAACAACGGAATGCGCTGCCGTCACATGCTGAAGCGCAAGCGCCGTCAGCAAGGGAAACCCGATAACAACGCCAATGGACACCAGCACCAGTGACCACAAATCACTCTGCGCGGGTCGCACTTGCCTGAGCATCAGCAACAGCGCGGTTCCAACAATCGCGGCGATGACGGCGCGCGCCGATGTCAGGAACATCGGGCTAAACCCGCCCACTGCGACGCGCGTGGCAGGCAAGGATCCGCTGAAAATGAGCATACCGATGAAGCCGCTGCCCCATCCTGCTGCCGTTGATGGCATCCGAATCCCTCCGCTTGAGCGATGGGTATACCGGAACCGACGCGAAGATTGCGCATCTTCTCCCGATTAAGGGACAATCCGACGGGGAAGCAAAACGCCCCAAGCCTTGACATAACGCCCCGAAACAAGTGTATCCGACCCTTCAAGGGTGCGCACTCTCGTGTGCCCTTTTTCGTGTCTTTCGAGGTCCGCCATGCACGCTTATCGTTCCCACCGTTGCGACGAACTCCGTAAGGAAAATGTCGGCGAGAATATCCGCCTGTCTGGCTGGGTTCACCGCGTGCGGGACCACGGCGGCGTCTTGTTCATCGACTTGCGCGATCACTACGGCATGACGCAGGTTTTGGCGGATTCTGACAGCCCTGCGTTCAAAGACGTGGAGGCCTGCCGTTCAGAATGGGTGATCCGCATCGACGGCACGGTGAAGGCGCGCGATCCCGAGTTGGTGAACGACAAGATCCCGACCGGCGAAGTTGAAGTTTTCGTCCGCGACCTCGAAGTGCTGGGCAAAGCCGACGAACTGCCGTTGCCTGTCTTTGGCGAACAGGATTATCCGGAAGAAACCCGTCTGAAGTATCGCTTCCTCGATCTGCGCCGCGAAGGGCTGCACGAGAACATCAAGCTGCGGTCAAAGGTCTTTACCCATGCCCGCAATGCCATGGCCGATGTCGGGTTCACCGAATATCAGACGCCGATCCTGACCGCGTCCTCGCCCGAAGGCGCGCGCGACTTTTTGGTGCCGAGCCGTTTGCATCAGGGCCAGTTCTACGCCCTGCCCCAAGCGCCGCAACAGTTCAAACAGCTCATCATGGTCGCGGGCTTTGATCGTTATTTCCAGATCGCGCCATGCTTCCGCGATGAAGACCCGCGCGCCGACCGCAGCCCCGGCGAGTTCTATCAGCTCGACTTGGAAATGAGCTTTGTCGAACAGCAGGACGTGCTGGGCACGATGGAGCCTGTCATTCGCGGTGTGTTTGAAGAGTTCGGCGGTGGGCGTCCGGTCACCCAAGAGTTCCGGCAAATCCCTTACGCCGAGGCGATGGCGAAATACGG
>CAZXMX010000211.1:0-5724 GCA_964641645.1 uncultured Neomegalonema sp. | reverse complement strand
GAGCGGATTGGGGGCAAGCTGGGAATCGAACGGAGCATTGGCGGAGTGCGTCCCGAGGAAAAGATCGCCTACGTCGATACGCTGAAGAAAAACGGTGAGACCGTGCTGATGGTTGGTGATGGAATAAATGATGCGCCAGCCTTAACCGCAGCGAATGTCTCCATGGCACCCTCCAGCGCGTCGGATATTGGGCGCACGGCCTCGGACTTGGTGTTCACCGGCGAGTCGCTCGATGCAGTTCCGTTTGCTTGGCAGATTGCGAAACGAACACGGCGGGTGATCTTGCAAAACTTTGGCCTTGCCGCCGGATACAACAGCATTGCCGTCCCGATCGCAGCAATCGGATATGCCGGTCCATTAGAAGCAGCCGTTCTGATGTCGACGTCTTCGCTTCTCGTAACCTTGAATGCATTGCGTCTAAAAAGGTGAGCCCATCATGACAAACCTTCTATTTTTGATTCCCGCTGCATTGTTTCTTGGCGCTCTCGGTCTTGGTGCATTTCTCTGGGCGCTGAAGTCCGATCAATTCGAGGATCTGGACGGCGCAGGTGAACGCATTCTTCACGAAGAGTGAAACGAACAAGCAAGGAGGATAGAATGAGTGACTATGCCCTTCGTCCGCCGTCTCCGGCCCCGGAGTTCCGTTCTGTGGGCTTTGATGACATTTTTAATGCGTTGCGACAGGGTTGGATCGACTTTCGCCGCGCTCCGCTGATTTCATTGTTCTTTGGCGGTATCGTTGCATTTGTGGGATTGGCGATGTTTGCCGTCCTCACCGCTTACCGCCAACCTTGGATGATCGTCCCTTTGGCGATTGGGTTTCCGCTGCTCGGTCCGTTCCTCGCCGCCGGAACCTATGAGGTCAGTCGTCGACTCGATATGGGAGAGCCTTTGATTTTTGGCGAGATTCTGTCGTTTATCTTGACGCGAGGACGGCGAGAGTTTTCTTGGATGGCATTTGTCGTTCTGTTTATCTTTTGGATCTGGATGTATCAGGCGCGTATTCTGCTGGTGTTATTTCTTGATATGAATGCGTTGTCGTCGGGAGGGGCGTTTCTTGCCGAAGTCTTCACGACGGGACATGGTTTATCGATGCTGATTTTCGGAACCGTAATTGGTGGAATCCTAGCATTCATCCTTTTTGCGAGCACCGTGATCTCGATGCCGTTGTTGGTCGAACGGGAACTGGATGTTGTGACGGCCATAATTACGAGTTGGCGGGTTGTTTTGAGTAATTTCCTACCGTTGATTCTGTGGGGGGGTATCGTCGCCGCGCTGAGCTTTGCGTCGATGATCTTTATGTTCTTACCAATGTGCGTAGTTTTCCCAGTTTTGGGGTACGGAACATGGCGGCTGTATCGTTGTGCCATCGTTTCGCTCGTCGCAAGTTCCGAGACATAAAGTGGTGTCGGCAGACCGAGCCGCCGACCAGCTCGAAATGATAGTCGGTTAGCGGCGGGTCGACCTCGATCGACCCACTCGCCACAGTAACGCTTGAATTAGCGCGACATCAGCACCGGGATCGTTAGGTTCTGAAGCACTTTTCGGGTGACGCCGCCAAAGACAAGTTCGCTAAGTTTGGAATGACCATACATACCCATAACCAATAGATCGCATCCTCGGTCCCCAACTCTCGCAAGAATAGCGTCTCCGATAGACATGCCCTCAGGGGCGATGTGGTCGGTCTCACATTTAACGCCGCGCCGCGCCAACGCCGTTGCAATCTCGGCGGCAGGCAAATTTGCGCGCGCCCCAATTTTCTTTTCCTCATCCACGGAAACGATGTGGACCATATCCGCAGCTTGCAACAGCTCGATGGAGTCGAAGACTGCCCGCGTGGACTCTCGACTTCCATCCCACGCAACCATGATCCGCTTGCCGACTTCCTCAATGTTCTTCTGTAGCGGGACCATCATTACGGGCCGTCCACTATCCATGGTTAGCTCCTCCGTGACCCCTTGAAATGGAAAATGATCATCATCGTTCTTATAATGCGGCGCGATGACGAGATCAGCGCAGCGTGCGTGATCTGCCAGAGCACTGGCTATGCTTTCACCCTGCGCATGAACGACGCGCCATTCGGATACAAAGTCTTCTCGTCGTAATGCGTCGAGAAAGATTTCCTCAATCCTCCGACCCTTCTCCAGATATCCATCCAAGTGAGCTTGATAGATTTCGCCGGGGAATTCGGCCCCCATCATGGGGTGGATGGTCAATGCCGGAACGACGTAAACGCCAATCACATGAGATTGGTCGCGTCGCGCAAGCGTTGCCGCAACGTCAAGAAGCGCAACAGCGGCGTCTTCTTCTGAGAGATAAACCAAGATACTTTGACGAGCCATGACCTTTTCCTTTCAAAACGGATTCTTAAAGGAATGGCTAGCTGACTTCTGATGACCACGATTGATACCAATCAAATACCCGGTCATCTATTGCAGAAAAATTCACAAAAAACGCAATCCAGTTTGATCACGGTCAACTCACGAGGATCGGCTTTCCCATACTTGAGAGACGGCGACGCACGTCGTCGATGTTTATCACTCAACACAATGGAGAAGCACAATGACACAGCGTTCCCTTCTACCTCGGTTGTGGGATCGAAATCCTGACTCGACAGATCTACCAACACTTCAGACGCTGCAGCGAGAGGTCGAGGATCTTTTCGCGCGATTTACCGGCCATGACACGTTCTTCGCAGGGGAGAAGGGCCGAAATGGCAGCCTGATACCGAGTCTTGATGTTCAGGAAACCGACGACGCGCTGACGATTAGCGCGGAAATGCCCGGTGTTGAAGAGAAGGACATTGAAGTCACGATCGAAGATGAAACGCTTTTGATTCGAGGTGAGAAAAAGACGACACACGATGAATCCGATGACGGATATCAAATGATTGAACGTTCGTATGGCACCTTCGAACGGGCCGTTCGAGTTCCCCGCGGCATCGACCCAGACAAGATCGACGCCAAGCTGGCGAATGGCGTGCTCTCGGTAACAATTCCAAAGCCGCCTGAAGCTGCAGAAAACAAGCGTAAAATCGATATCAAGACGGCCGCGTAGACAATCATCGCCTCTCGACAAGAGCGCGATTATGAAAGGACATCACCATGTTTAGCATTTCGATTTCTCCGTTTCGCCGGTTTGTCGAAACTGTTCCTCTGCTGGTCGCAATGGGGATCGCATCAACTGCAGTCGGAGCGGTGGACGGGACGCCCAACGAGCGCACGGTCGAACTTGGTAGTCTTGAATGCGAAGTCCTCCCAGAGACACGCCGAAACAACATCTATCGTTCGACCGCCGAGGTAAGCTGCATGTTCCGGCAGGTAAATGGCGTAGTTGAATATTACCAAGGCGAAACTGGCGTTCGACTGGGAGTCGACTTGTCGATTAAAGAAAGAGACAAACTTCGTTTTGCCGTCGTTTCCTCACACCGGGTTGGAGAAGCGCCGCCAGCATTCATCCTGAAAGGAAAGTTCTTCGGTCCATCGGCGTCGGCGGCTTTGACGTATGGTCTCGGCGTTGCCGCGCTTATCGGCGGGACGAAGGGCGAGATCTCTCTTCAACCCGTTGGTCTGGAAACCACACGCGGGCTGGGTATCAGTGCGGGGCTCGGCTATCTGTACCTTGAACCCGGGCAGGGTTGAGGCTGAACGAGTGCCGGTGCTAAAATCGTACACCGGCATTCGTGCTGAACTCCGTCCGACGACGCGCGGCCAATGAATTTGGATATGGCAAAGTCACTCGATAATTTTTCCGGACCCTTTTACGCACTGGCACTCGTAGCGTTGATCGTTACCTGTCTAAGCCTAGCAAGTGATCAAGCCGTTCCGATTGCAGTTGCGGTTTTTATTTGGGTCATCATCAATGCGTTCTCTGAAACGCTCTTATCAATGACCGGGCATGGAAAATATTTTCCAGCATGGTCTGCTAAGACGATCTCAATCTTGTCGATTTTTTTGGTGATCCTTTTAGGCGCGCAGCTTTTAGCACAGAACATCACCGACCTGAGCAGGAATATCACGGCTGAGGATGCCGTTCTTTTTTCCCGGTTGCAGCAAACCATTTCTGAAATCGGTCTTCCGCTTGGTTTTAGTTTCGAGGATGTTTTTTCCCGATTTAGAATCGAGGAATTGATCGCGTGGGGATTGGTTTCAGCACAAAGTCTTTTGAGCGACATCAGTTTGGTTTTCCTCTACGTCCTCTTCCTGATTGTCGACGAGCGCTTTTATGGTGCGAAGTTACACGCACTTATCCCTGACAAACAACGACGGGAAAAATTTCAAACGATTTTGGGGCATCTAAACGCTGACATCCGTCTGTATCTATGGATCATGTCGCTCATTAGTCTGGGCGTCGGACTCGCAACTTATCTCTGCTGCAAACTTGTTGGCTTGGAGGGCGCTGAATTTTGGGGGATTCTCGCCTTCATTCTCAACTTTGTTCCGACGATTGGGTCAATCGCAGCCGTAATATTCCCTGTCATCTTCGCGTTAATCACGCTGAACGATCCCGTCATGCTCGGTTTATTGATTGTCGGATTGGCCGCCACGCAGGTCATTGCCGGTGAATTGATTCTGCCCCGAATAATGGGGGACCGGTTAAACCTGTCCAGTTTTGTCATTATTTTCATGTTAGTCATTTGGGGAGCAATCTGGGGTCCCGCAGGGTTGTTCATGGCAATCCCGATGACAGTGATCCTGGTCATGGTGTTAGCACGGTTTGAAACGACACGCGCGATCGCAATTCTTCTGACACGAGACGGACGATTACCCCATCAATAGAGGTTTTCAAACTTGAGGTTTGCTTTCGTCGTTGCTCAGCCAACAGCGATGCGCAATCCAGACTGCAACAAGGGGAACGACAAACGAAATCGCTGCAACAGAAATCAATAGCTCTCCAAGCGTACTGTAGTCGGCAGAAATCTCGACAGCGCCCGTTTCAGGGTTTCTTACCTCTCGCGAGACGACAAATAGCTGATTCAAGTACTTGGTCGCGAGGCTGCTTGCCGAGAGCGCAAGGTTGGTGAAAGAGGCCATCACCGCAAAGAAAGTCGCTTTCATGTTGGCCGGTGCATTTCGTCCAATCCATGCCAACATCGGGATCATCGCGACTTGGCCTAATGGCGATTCAATTGCCGAATCGAGAATGGCAATAAATCGCGCGTCAACGATGCCGCCCGTTATCGATGCCGTCCAGTGGTGAACTCCGTAATAGAGGCCGATATTCGGGAGCGCCAATACGCCCCCAATCACAGTCAACAGAACGATGATGTACGAAATCGATTTTCTCGCCATCATCGGACGTAACACAATCATTCCGCCAAGGGTCAGCAGTGAGGTTACGAGCGTGAGAACTGACAAGAACTGTTGATCGAATCCAAGGACATCGATCTCGAACCACGTCGCGCCGGCCCCCGGCAGTGGCATGGCACGAAATACAAATATAACGAAGGCCGTGCCAAACAGTGCGAGCGCTTTGCTTCGCTCCAGCGTCCGAACAAGCTGCACCATCAAAAAAAGCACGATGGCCAATGAGCCACAAAATACAATCTCTTGAGAAAAGGCTACATTGGCGATGCCAACGATCATCGCCAATGCAACAAAGCCGGCACCACCAATGAAATACCAGATGTTGATCTCGGTCCGCTCATCAGATCCTGAATGGGTGGTTCGCTGCTGGCTCCGGCGGTTAAGTCTGTCTCCGAGGATGACACCGCTAATCGACAAT
>CAZXMX010000210.1:0-5762 GCA_964641645.1 uncultured Neomegalonema sp. | reverse complement strand
TTGGCACCGTGTTCGGCGATATGATGGAGGCGCTCGAAGGGCTGGAACTCCCCGCTGCACCGCTTCGCGCAAGCTGGCTCTATGCGCTCTCCAAACAGATCAACACGGTCCCGTCTCTCTACCTCGAAGCCGGAGCCATTCACGGCTGCGTCCTCTGCCGCGAAGATAAACCGCTCGTCTATATGGAAGACGTCGGACGGCACAATGCGGTCGATAAAATCGCGGGTTGGATGTTCAAGAACGGCATCAGCGGCGGCGACTATCTCCTCTACACCACTGGACGGCTCACCTCCGAAATGGTCATCAAGACCGCCAGTATGGGTATCCCAATCCTCGCATCGCGGTCGGGCTTTACCGCTTGGGGAGTCGAGCTGGCCCGCGAGGTTGGCCTGACCCTGATTGGCCGAATGCGCGGCAAACGCTTCATGTGCTTGTCCGGCGAAGACCGCATCATCTTCGATGCCGACCTTGACGCGGTGGAAGACGAAGACGGCAAACACCGCCGCAAGGGTGCCAAAGAGTGAACGACGATCATGAGCAGTTATCGTTTCGTCTCGACTGGACGCCCGAAATACTACGCGGTCTCATAGATGCCGCATGGGGTGGTGGCCGTTCTTCGTTGAAAAAATTTCTTACCTGGTTTGCGTGGGCCGCGGTGTTTGCTTGGATTTTGTTTGCGGCTGTGCGTTCGGACAATTGGATTATCTTGTTCTTGCTCGTCTTCGTTGCCACGCCTCTTGTGAGCCGATGGTGGGCCAAAGAGCGTTGGGTGAAGGGCGAATTGAGTTCACGGTTGCGGCACGGGACAACGACACTGACGCTGGGGCCTAACGGTATCGATGCGGACCATCCATTGTCGACTGAGCACTATGAATGGGAAGCGGTCCAAAACATCATCGAAGGAAAGCAAGCTCTTCACTTGATGTTGACACCGACAACCGCTCTCCCGATTCCCTACAGTGATTTGCCTGCTGGGATGACCCGCGAAGACTTGCGCCAGCGTATCGATCTTTGGCGCGTCGGCGGTACTTTTTGAATCGGAGAAACACATGTCGCATCGAACGAGGCTCGGCGTTGGTATCGTTGGTACAATCGCGGCCATCGTCTGCTGCGTCACGCCGTTCCTTCCGTGGTTTTTGGCGAGCATCGGATTGTCTGGCGTGATTGGATACGTCTATAACGACGCCGTTCTTCTGCCCGTGTTAGCGATCTGTCTGGTGTTCACGGGCTATGCGTTTTGGCGTTGGAGACAATCGAAGTCATCCTGAGTTCTCCGCTCAAGCCGCGATCACACAACCGCCTTCGCCTCCCGTCCCGAAATCGGGAGGGAGCTTGGGATCGCCATCGTCGTATTCATTCTGACAATCCAATCTTGTTTCGCCAAAAAGTCTGTTCCGTCCTGATCGGGCGGACGCTCAATCTGCGGCGCGAGCCACTTACTTTTCGACACGAGCGCAACGTCGTCGCCCCGCCAACCGTCACGCTTCCAATCATACGGCGGTGATTTGTGCCGAAAGGCGATCTGGCGGAGCGCATAGCGCGACAAGTTTTCCAACAAACCCCGCAATGCCTCCATCCGGCGAAGCAATGTTTGGGAAGAGGGCACATCGCCCTTTGCGTGTGAAAAAGAACGGCGCTCATGGTCACCGAAGTCGCGGCGGTGACCACCGCCTTGCAAACAAGCCGAAGCCGACACCAAGCACTGCGCAGCAAATTCGGCACGGGTCAAAAGCGTATCGAAAAATCCGCAAACCCATCGCGGCAGCGGCAAGACAAACGAACCACCAGACGCAAACCCAACCACGGCAATCCACCCCGACAAAAGCCGAAGCAGCGCCATCCGCTGAGTTTCAATCGCCCGTTCCAAGTCCACTTCATCTGCTACCTTTTACTAAGAACAATAAGTGAACAAATAGAGTGATGATTGGATGCCTGTCAAGTAGAAAACAGCAGCGCGCGGTGCATGAAACGATTGCAATGACGACACGACGGCCATTGTCCGACACGATCACCCACGCGGTTCTTCGCTTGCGCTAGACAAGCCACGATGATGACCCGAATTTTTTGAAGCGTCGTGTTTTGTGGTCGGTCCCAGGCGAGGAAGAATCGCGCATCAATTTGATTCGTCCGCACCCGCAACGAGGACATTTGGCGCAGCATGGTTAACGCGCCGACAACCCTCTGAGTTTTATGTCAAACTCAGATGCGTCAAAAAGTCCTTACACGTTTTAATAAGTCGCGTTATGGTTGTTGCGATTGGAGGGTGTTGGTCGTCCGGTAACTGCCTCTCGATGAGCATTCTGCTAGTGCTGCGCTTTCGTGTTCCTGATTGCCAGCACTAGCGGAGTTCACCCTCCGCCCAAGAACGCGGCTTCCCGAACACCTCTTGATCCCACCCGCCCAATCATCAACAGTCACCGGATGAGTGATTGGAAAGAAGACGTCTACACCGTCCTGAAGGACGCCGGCGTGCAGCATCTTGCGTATGTACCCGACGCGGGCCATGCCACGGCCATCCGGCGGTTCGAGGCTGACCCGGACGTGGCATCGGTTGTCCTGACCACCGAGGAAGAGGGCATCGGCTATCTCGCGGGGGCGTGGCTCGGCGGACAGCGCGGCGCGCTGCTCATGCAATCGAGCGGCGTCGGCAACTGCATCAACACGCTCTCGCTCAATGCCAACGCGAAGTTCCCGCTGTTGATGGTCGTCACCATGCGTGGGGATTGGGCCGAGTTCAATCAGTGGCAAAACCCGATGGGCCAAGCGACCGAACCCGTGCTGAACCAGATGGGTGTGCGGACATGGCGGGCCGACCGTCCCGAAGACGTGGCACCGCTCATCAAAGGGGCGGCGGTGATGGCGTTCGACGGCGATTGCGCCTGCGCGGTCTTGCTCGGTCAACGTCTGATCGGAGAGAAAACATGGTAGCGCTCAACAGACGCGAAGCCGTCGCCGCGTTGCTGAAAGACCGGGGCGATTTGTTGGTTGTCACAGGTCTCGGCTCGCCGACCTACGATGTCGCGGCGGTCGAAGATCACCCGCGCAACTATTACCTTTGGGGCGCGATGGGCAGCGCTGCGATGATCGGGCTGGGCCTCGCAAAGGCACGCCCGAACGACAAAGTTCTGGTGATTACCGGCGATGGAGAGCTGATGATGGGCCTCGGCGCGCTCGCGACCATCGCGGTGCAAGCCCCGAAAAACCTGACGATTGCTGTCCTCGATAACGGCCAGTTCGGCGAGACAGGCGCACAAGTCAGTCATGCCGGACACGGCGTCCAGTTGGAAAGGGTCGCGGAGAGCGTCGGGTTCGATTGGTCCCATCGCGTGACGGACCTTGCGGGCGTCGAAGACCTGCACATCCGCATCCATCAAGGCGGCGCACTCGGCCTCACCAGCATCACCATCGCCACCGGAGAAGAAAAGCGCGTCATGCCCTCCCGCGACGGCGTCGAAATCAAGAACCGCTTTCGCCGCGCACTAGGTGTGATGTGAGCAGGCGCGTAAGCGACGGCAGTGAGATCCGCTGTCAATTTCATTGGTCGCTGCCGATCTTGCAGGAGGCAAGCACGATTGCTCACGGATTGGGACGTTATCGCAAACTAGCTATTCGAATTATACTTGGCTTAGCTGTGATCTCAGCAATCACTAGTGTTGTGCAAGCCAGGTTCGGCGAATTGCTCTATTCCGTTGTCATTATCGTGGTTTGCGCTTTCCTGTTTTGGTTTAATAGGCGCGCCATGCAAGGAGAGCTTGATACTCCAATGCGCCGCGAGGAAGTGACGCTCACACTTGGACCAAGCGGAATAGAGTTGAACCAAGTCTCTCAAGGCTCTCGATTCAGTTGGGCTACTGTTCGTAGAACGATTGATGGACCTCTTGCATTTCACCTGATGGTTTCGCCGCTCCAGTCTATTCCGATTCCTTACAACGCACTGCCCGAAGACGTTACCCGAGGCGAATTGCTGAACCGCGTTGAGATGTGGCGGGAGAAAGCTGCATGACCTTCCGCCCCATGAGAGACAATGAGACGGACGCCGTCATTGCCCTATGGACCGCCTGCGACCTCACGCGCCCGTGGAACCCACCCGAAGTCGACATTGCCCTCGCACGCGGCAACCCCAACGCGGAAATCTTCGTGGCAGAGCAAGACGGCGCAATCATCGCGGCCTTCATGGTCGGCCATGATGCCCACCGCACATGGGTCTATTACCTTGCCGTCGCCCCCGATCATCGCCGCAAAGGGTGGGGCGAGCGTGCGATGGCGGCCGCCGAAGACTGGGGCCGCGCACAAGGAATGCCGAAAATGCACTTGATGGTTCGCCGCACCAACGCGCCCGTCGTCGCCTTCTATGAAAAGCTCGGCTATGGTGATGCTCAGACCATTGTCATGGAACGCTGGCTCGACGAAGATCGCGGCGCGATCAAGCAGGCCGCGAAGGAGGCGACATGATTATTTTGATTGCGGGGGTCGTTCTCTTCTCCCTCGCGCATTTGGCGCATCGCACGATGCCGAGCCTCATTGGCGCGTTGCCCGATATCCCGCGCAAGATCCTCGTCGCGCTGATGTTGCTTCTCAGTGTGTGGATGATGGGCCGGGGCTATGGCGAGGCCTCCGCTGACGTTCTTTGGACTGTTCCCAATGCCGTTCGGATGGCTGCGATCTTCCTCATGGCTATTGCTTTCATCTTGTTCTTTAGCACTCATCCGGGCGCGGTTTTGCGCTCCCGAATGCGCCATCCACAGCTTACGGGGTTCAAACTCTGGGCGGTGTTGCACCTGCTGGTGAATGGCGACGTGCGGTCGCTTGTGCTGTTTGGCGGATTGCTCGTTTGGGCCGTTGCGTCGGTGATCATCATCAACAAGCAAACTGGCAAGCCGCCACTGCCTGCTTCGTCAGATAACGTGCTGGTGGCTTGGATGGCGATCCCGATTGGATTGGCGGTTTGGTTGGCGGTCTTCCTTGGCCACGAGTGGCTCTTTGGCGTGTCACCGCTGGGATGAGGTGCGTTGGTGTGATCCTCGCGGGCGGCTTAGCCCGTCGCATGGGCGGCGGCGACAAGGCCCTGATCGAGCTGGGCGGCGAAACGCTGTTGCAGCGCGCCGTTGCGCGCTTGTCGCCTCAAGTCGATGCCGTTGTCATCAATGCGAATGATGATCCAACCCGCTTTTCCGCGTTCTCCGACCTTCCCGTCATTCCTGATACCGATGACAGCCGTTCAGGTCCACTCGCCGGTGTGTTGGCGGGCCTCGATCATGCGGCCCAGCAAGGCGCAACGCATATCGTGACGGTCGCCGTGGACACGCCGTTCTTTCCAACCGATCTCGTGAGCCGCCTGCGAGCTGCCGCCGAAGGGCAGGGCGTTCCGCTCGCTTGCGCTAAAACCGGTGATCGCACGCACCCGGTCTTCGGCCTCTGGCCCGTCGAACTGGCTGACGATCTACGCTTGGCTATGGCGGACGGGATGCGCAAAGTAGATCGCTGGACCGGCAAGCACGGCTGTGCCGAAGCGGTGTTCGACGCGGTGCCGTTCGATCCATTCTTCAACATCAACACGCCCGAAGACCTAACCGAAGCCGAAGGATTACTGACGTGAAAATCTATGGCGTCACGGGTTGGAAGAACAACGGCAAGACCACCTTGGTCGAACGGCTGGTCACCGAGATCACGGCGCGGGGTCTGAAGGTTTCGACCATCAAACACGCCCATCATGCCTTCGACATCGATCACGAAGGCCGCGACTCCTATCGCCACCGAGAGGC
>CAZXMX010000209.1:2723-5775 GCA_964641645.1 uncultured Neomegalonema sp. | reverse complement strand
GATATCCTGCGAATAATCACTTGCGAGCGGCAGCCGGTCCATACATTTGGGTCATTCTCGGTCATCATTTTTGACCGCGAGTTTCGTCAGGTATGGATCGTTCAGCCGACGTCATTCCAATTCACTTCTATAGATTCCAGTCGTCTGTTGGATTTAGCATCAAGGCATGAAACTATCAGCGAGCCGCCAGTAATTTCAGCGTTTCGCCACCGATTTCCTTGGCGACATCCAATGGCGTTTGTCCAAATTCAGAGACGCGGGTCAGGTTTGCTCCGGCCTTAAGCATCGCCTCAATCACAACCAAGTTTTGCTTCCTGAGCGCAACATGCAGGGGTGTTTCCGACATATCCCCGACAGCATTCACATCAGCCCCGGCTTCAATAAGCGCCAAGACGGCATGATTGTTGTCGCGCCAAACCATCACATGAAGAGGCGTATCACCTTCGACACCATGACAGTTTAGCGTAACCGCTGCATTCCCCATTTCAGCTGGGAAAAGAACTTCCGAGCAATCCGCCAGAATTTCGTCCAGCGATGCGCGCGTTTTAGGTTTTTTCGCCATTCGAAAAAGGGTTAGGCGACGTTGAACCGCTCCAAACGTTCCGGCGCGACGGAGCCACTAACCACGCGCTCCAACTCGCGCAGGATATCGGGTTCCGGGTGATCTTCGGCGGTCGCGCGGGCCACGACGGGTGACAGATCGGTGCGCGTGACTTTCGCTCCCTCTTTCAACAGCCAGATCACGGCTTTGATCGAATCCCGCTTTGCATGAGAATCGAAGGCATAGCGATAGAACCAAAGCTCCAACAACAGATCGATGCTTCGCCGCTTCGGCTCTTTACCCATCGCCGCGTCGAACGCTTTGTCCAGCAGCTCAAGTCCTTCATGTCGGCGCCCTTGCACCAGCATCGCTTGCGCGGACCCGCCCAGCGCCCGTGCATCGCTCGGTTGGTCATCCAGAACCTGACGATAGAGTTCTTCGGCGGCATCGGTGTCGCCTTTGGCCTCACCGACGAACCGAGCGTATCGGCGCAGGGTCTGCTTATTGGTTTGGTCTGCCGCTAAAGCACGGCGGAACATGTCCTCGGCCTCGTCCCGCTTGGTCGCATGCTTGCTGAGAAACTCAGCGAGATCGCTCAGCGCTTCACCATCCGATGGCGCGGCACTGACGGCGCGGCGCAGAAAACGCTCGCCCTCTTCTTTGTTGCCGCGTTCTGCAATCAGGAACGATCCATAGCTGCGCAGCGAAAACGCATTGCGCGGCTCCATCGATACCGCTTTGCGCAAGCGGTCTTCAGCGGCACTGGCTTTGCGCCGCGAGAACTGGAGGAACCGTCCATACTGAGTCAACACGGTCGCATCGCGCGGATCGAGGTTGATCGCCTTACGGAACGTGTCCTCGGCCCCCTCATCGTCGGCCAGCACCTCGTCGCGGAACCGCGCATACACGGCAGTAATTTTCGCGCTACCGGGATCGAGATCAATGGCCCGCTTCAGCATCGCTTCGGCACGATCCTGATCCGCCCGCCGCGTGTGCAGGAACTTGGCATACGCGATTAACGCATCCGTCGATGCCGGATCAGCGGCAAGCGCTTGATCGAACAGTTCCTCAGCACGAGTGAGATCGCCCTTATAGACGGCATGGAAATCCGCCGCCGAAACCAACGTCGCGGCAGAACTCGGATCAACCTCCAACGCCGAGGTGTAAATCGCCTCGGCCTTTTCAATGTCGTTGCGGCGCGCAGCGGTAAACTCAGCCAGCGCCACAGTCGGAGCCGGATCAGTGCCGCCCGACGCCGCAGCCAATTTCAACAGCGCAAAAGCAGCATCATCATTGCGCTGAATCGAACGCAGGAACGTCGCGTAGCGCGTCAGCGCCCGCGCATCGCGCGGTGCGGCATCAACGGCCACCTGAAAACACTCGCCCGCCGTCTCAAAGTCACCGCGCGCATGCCACAAGAATTCGGCATAAGAGCACATCGTCTCGGCGCTCTCGAAATTCGCGCGGATTGCGAGTCGATAGCAATCTTCGGCCCGCTCATGATCGCGGCGCGTCTCGGTCAAAAAGACCGCGAACAGCCGCAAGGCCGCATCGTTCTGCGGGTCCGCATCAATCGCGCGATTGAAGTAATGCTCTGCGCCGTCATGGTCCTGACGACCAACGGTGAGAAACTGCGCATAATTCGCCAGCAACATCGCATCGCGCGGATTTTCCGTCAGGGCGGACCGAAACCGTGCGTCCTGAATCACAGCATCGTCGCGGCGCATCAATCGGGTCGGCGGAACCAACGGACCCGTATCGACAGGACCGTCAACAATGTCGATCAACTCTGCATCAGCAGAACGGGTCGGAGCCGCGCGAGCGCGTTCGGGTAAAGGTTGGGCGGTGATGGAATCCAACGGCGGCGCGACGTCGTCCGCATCAATATCGACACTCGACAAAGCGACTTGGATATCCTCGGTGACGCTGAGGCTCGCCGACATATCAATGGCCGGAATTTCCGGCTTGTCCGCGCTGTCCGTCGCCATTGCTTTGACCGCAGCGGCGACAAGCGCATCAATTTTATGGCGCGAGGGCGCTTCATCCGCATCGGCTTCTTCGCTAAGTTCAAGCACATCATCAGATGCCGCCCCCGGTTTCTCCGTATCGCCCAAGGCGAGCGAGAAGTCCGTCACATCAACGGAATCAGGAACCGCAGTCGCTTCGGTCGCGACTGAATTGGCTTGGGTCAACGTCGTCTCAACACCATTCACCGCACCCGCAATCGGGGCCGGCGCAGAGGCCGCAGAGTCGAGGCGAGCAGCCGGAGGAACCTGCGCCGCGTGATGTTCTTCCTCGACCTTGGCCAGGGCCTTCATCGCGATGGCGGCTGCCACTAACGGCTCACCCGCTAAAGCGTCCGGGGTCGCGGGTTCCAGAACTTCTGGCGCTTTCTCAGCGACCGGTTTGCGGGTGAAGACCGGTTCCGCAAACTTCTCGGAGATCGGTTTGTACGGTGATGGCTGTGCTTTTGGCGCGGGTTCCATCACGACAGGATCAGCTTCCGCTTCT
>CAZXMX010000209.1:0-2623 GCA_964641645.1 uncultured Neomegalonema sp. | reverse complement strand
GGCTCAGCAGCCTCTGCCTCCGTTTCCGACGTCGTCGCATATCGAGGCTTCTTCGCAGCCAGCGCGCGATATTGCTCGTCGTATTTCTGCAGAATCTGGTCAAAGCGGTCGATGCGCGGATGGCCGAGGTCAAACTCCCGACGCAGCAGATACATCAGATCGTCAAAGCTATCATTCTGCGCCCAAATCGCGCGGCGGCTTTCCAGCCAATCCGCCATCGATTTACCCGGCGCCTTGTCATTGACCCAGAATACTCCGCCCGAAGGCGCGCCGAGCGGCATGTCTTCAAACAGATCGAGAATACAATCGTCGCGCCCGCCGTACCCGACGAAGACAAGCGTACATTCGGTCGCCAAAGCCCGCAGACGGTCCTTAACATCCGTCCGCAGCAAGCGGCGGTTCCCATCAAGGTATTCCGAACTCAGGTGCGCGTCGCCATACAGCTTGACGATGGTCGGTCGCGCATCGCTGACCTGGACATGCCGATCAAACGACTCGTGCGTCAGGACCTGCGGCTTGCGCTGCGAATAAAAATACAGCGCATCAGCGGCCAGATCGTCAAAGTTGGTGGTGATGACGGTGTTACACCGGTCTCCCCAACGCTCGTGGGTCAACAGTTGCGCGAGCGTGGCATAGCCAAAGCCGGGCTGACCATCTGCGGCCAGCGCTTCTTGTTCGCGCTGTTGCTCTTGGTCCGTGTAGAACAGCGCCTCATGCACCTGAATATACGCTGCCGCCGGATCATCGCGGTCAAAGGTCGGGAAGCGGGATTCGGCCCATTCCTCCAGATCATCCTCGTCCCCGGTCTCCAGATACTTCAGTTCGCGGATCCAACGCTTTGTCAGCGTCCCCGCATCCTCAACCCCAGAGCTAACAGAACACCCGGCACCCAAAAACCAGACGATCTTGCTGTCGTGAGAAACAACACCGTGTTTCAAACGCCGCACAAACTCCGAAGGAGAAATAGTTCTCATTGCCGCCACGCAAACGCTCCCCGCGTCCCTGCACACAACATTCTGCTGCGCACTTCTGGCGTGATTCCAATCTTTGCGGAATCACTGCTCAGTTAAGTCCCCAATCCCAACGCTTAAAACCCGCCCATGCGCTGGTTAATTAACCATTATCCGTACCGAAACATTACAGAACACGTCCTTTTCTTCAAGGCCAATCACCCTCGACCGAGGGAAAGAATTTTAACCTTGTGTTAAGTTTTGGCTCATGAGACAACGAGTCTTCAGCATACTGATTAAAGGTCGGGGGACCCTATGGGCTGGGCAGAGCGATTGGTCGCTATAAACATCGGACTATGTCTCGATTCCGCGATCGCGATCCTTGAAGCGACCGTCACGATCGACTGGGCAGCTTACGGTTTCGTCTGACCCAAAGTCGTCCACAACCAAGCGGCGTTGTTAACCGCTCGCCGCTCAACTGCCCCTGAAGACAACAGCCTTATACCTGCGCCGCTGCATAGTCCTTAATCCGACCAACCATCGCATTCAGCCCATTGCTGCGCTGCGGGCTCAGATGAGCCGATAGGTCAATGCGCGATAGCTCGCTCGAAACATCGGTATCAAGAATGGCCTGTGCCGTTTGTCCGGAAAACAACGTCTGCAAGACCGCGATCAGTCCTTTGACAATAAACGCATCGCTGTCCCCGGTGAACGCGATGACCGCTTGCGCCCCTTCGCCGGTCACAGACTCGTCCAGCCAAACCCGACTCACACAGCCTTCAACCAGCGTCGCATCGGTTTTCAGGGCCTCGGGAAACGCGGGCATCTGCTTGCCAAGATCAATGACGTAGCGATACCGGTCCTCCCAATCGTCAAAAAGATCGAAATTCTCGACGAGTTCATCAAAGGCTTCAGCGGACATAGAAAAGTCTCCTCACCGCACGCCACTTAGTATGATGAGGCCGCCACGTCCATTCGCAGCGTGTCGGGCAGATAACACGGACGGCGTAAACCAATCAGCGTCGCCACTTCGCGCGGGGGTTCAACAGTCGCGCGGGCGGCAAGACGAGGCAGTACCGATCCGTCCCGCCGCAGTATGCTTGCGCCGAGGCCCGATCCAATCCGTACACCAACCCTAGGGTCCGACCATCGCGGCGGCGCGGCTCGGTTCGCATCGTCCCCTGTTTACCGAGGCGCAACCAGAGCGCCCGAACGGCGGATCGCGCGCCCTGCTCGCTCGGATAAGCCCCCAGAGAGACGCCCCAACCCGACAAAGGCGGCGGGCTTGGCGCGATAATCTTCTTCGGAACCGATTTGATCGCCGGAGGCGCAACGCGCGATTCTCTCACGGCCACACGCCGTTTCGCCTTAGCCAACTCCGCCGCATAGAGCGCCATTTCCTCAGGCGAAATGTCCGTCGCAACCACATTGACCGTCGCCCCCCGGCAAGCCCCGACATCTGGTGGAACTCTGGTACTGACCGGACCAGACCGCAAAACCTCCCCAGAACCAGAAAGCTGAAACGCGGCCTCGATCAGCCCTTTCACGGTACTGAGCCGCTGAGACTTGCTTTGATGTCCGAGCGTCACCGCAATGATCCGCCGTCCCTCCCGCTCCACCAGCGCCGAAATCGCGTACCCCGCCGCGCAGGTGAACCCCGTCTTGAGACCTTC
>CAZXMX010000208.1:1262-5780 GCA_964641645.1 uncultured Neomegalonema sp. | reverse complement strand
TGGGCGCGGGCTTTAACCTCGCCTCGCACGACATGGACATTCGCGGCGCGGGCAACCTGCTCGGCGAAGAACAGTCCGGCCACATCAAAGAAGTCGGCTACGAACTGTATCAAGACATGCTGGAAGAAGCCCTCGCCAAAATGCGCGCGGGCGAAATGGAGGGCGGCGAAGAAGATGGCAAGTGGTCGCCGCAGATCAACCTCGGCGTTCCGGTGCTGATCCCGGACAACTACGTCGCCGACCTCGATGTGCGCCTCGGTCTTTACCGTCGCCTCTCGTCGTTTGGCAGCAAACAAGAACTCGAAGGCTTCGCCGCCGAGCTGCACGACCGCTTCGGCAAACCGCCCGCCGAGGTCGAGAACCTGCTGCGCATCGTCATGATTAAATCCATGTGCCGCCGCGCGCATATCGCCAAGCTGGACGGTGGCGCCAAAGGCGGCACGATCCAATTCCACAAAGATCGCTTCCCCAACCCCGGCGGCTTGCTCGTGTGGATCAACGGCCAAAACGATCTCGCCAAAGTCAAAGGCACAAAAGTCATCGTCCGCCGCGACTGGTCAGACCCCAAGCAAAAAATCAACGGTGCGTTTGCACTGGCGAGGGATTTGGCGAAGGTGGCTGAGGATGAGGAGCGGTCGGCATAGCTGATTAATCGTTCCGGCGATCAAAGCGGCGTGTCTGATGTCAACGCAAACCCGGATCTCGGGAATTTTCTGAAGAAGAAAGCGATTTCTTTTCGATCAGTGGTCCAAAAACACGAATCAACTCGGACCGTCCATCGGAGATCATCGAGGTCTAAAGTTTCTCATGGCCACAGTTTTCACCGCCAGAGCCATGTCGTTCTGGCGGTGCGGTTCTTTTGCCCGTGTCGGCTTTAGTTTGTGCTGGCGTTGTCACCTTGCAGCGGCTTGCTCAGTTCGAAATTGATGAAACCAAGTTTGCCCGAGCCACCGCGACGCTTTGCGATAACCAGTCCCAGAACGACGAGGGCGACGGCGATGATCATCATGTGATGCGATAAAGTCATAATTGCTCTCCCTGTTGTACAAGGTCTAGGATATTCGGAATTCCTTTAGGATTATTTGAAGCCCGCCTTGCGCTTTCTCTTAATTTTAACGAATAGATCGGGCACAATCCGAGATTTCGCATGCAATCGTGCTGAACCAATCACTCAAACTACCGCCCAAACGCGAACCCTGCGCTACCCCGCGCTACGCGTATTCCGGATCTCCATAATCTCGGCGTCTGTTTCTTTGGCGCAGTTTTCGATCCATTGCGTGAACGTCTTGGTCGCCTGCGTTTCTCGGCCCCGCTGCACCAGATAATGCGCGCCGAGGCGAAGGGATTCTACATTGGTCGCCGGAACCAGTGCCCCGCTATCCAGCTCTGGCTTAACGTAATAGAGGTTGGCCAAAGCGATGCCTTGACCCGCTGCGGCTGTTTCAATTGCAGCGGTGTCTGCGGTGAACGAGATCCCTTGCGCGAGGCTGTCTTGCATCGCCGCCGCGTCGATGCCGTTATGCTTGGCCCACTGCAACCAATCCCAACCATTGGATTCGTTGGCGAGCAGTCGATGCGCCAATACACCGGCGGGTTCCAGTTGCCGCTCTTCCAAATACTCCGGCGAGCAAACTGGTAACATCCACTCGTCCAACAAAAGTTTGGTGTTCTTACTTTTGGGCGGCGTCTCTTCGTATACGATTTCGAGATCGAGCATGTCTCGCATCGACCCCTCTGCGCCGGGTCCGGAAGACAAACGGACGGCAATATCTGGAGAGGCCAGCTCAAATTGTCCAACCCGTCTCAACAACCATCGAATGGCAAAGCTGGTCGAGCAATAAAGCATGACTCCATTCCGCTTCGTGGAAACGTCCAGCATCGCGCGGCTGAGATTTTCAAAGGCGCTGGTGGCGACCGGCAGAATGGCTTCCGCTTGTGGGGTCAGTTCAATCCCATTCGGTAACCGTTGGAACAGCGACACATTGAGATAATCCTCCAAGGTACGCACTTGGTGGCTGATCGCGCTTTGCGTGACGTTTAATTCAAGGGCGGCCCGGCTAAAGCTGCGAAGCCGCGCGGACGCTTCAAAGGCGCGAATGGAGTTCAGCGGAGGTAGTCGACGCATGGAGTATCCAGATAACGTATCGCAAGAGGTTAGAGCGTGATCCGTGAGAACCAACTCTGTCGAGAGCGAAGCCGTAAAATGACAGAAAATTCAAGTGGTTTTATCGGATCACGTCCCAAGGCGCGTCAGCGAAGGCATGCCGTCCATGATCAAATCATCGAAGGAAAATGTCCCCGCCGCCGTCTCGATCACGAAATGCGCATGATGCCCGTCATTCGCAGGAACCGGCAGAATCGATGCGATCTGGTCCTGCACAACGATCGTCTGCTGGCCGGATTTCAAGGCTTCATGGACTATCTTCTGCCAGTCGTGACGTGAACTCAGATCATCTTTCGTATTGGGGAACAGGGTGACAACCGGCTTGGGCAAGTTGAGATAATCGCATCCCGTTGCGAACTGCCGAAGCTGTGTGCGTGCAGTGAGCTCGAGGCCAATGATCGCAATTGAAGGGGCAACGCGAAACAGTTCCGCGGCATTGGTCGGCTTCTCTAAAAGGTCCGGCATGGCATCATCAATTAGAATTTCACAATCTCACCTTGAGCCATCGTCATAAAATTCTCTTAGAAAACAAACGGAATATGCTCACGTTGACATGAGAAAGACTGGGGCTTGAATTTCTCAAGCCGCGTGAGAGACAGCCCCCACGCGAACGCCGACCACAAACATCTGTTTTTAATTGAATAAGCCCTGTGCTGGCGTCGCCAAAACTTGAAAATTAACCGCGCATCAACCACGTTCACTTCACCAATGATCTCTGCAATGCGTTCCAACACGAGGGTTCCTCATGTATTTCGATATGACCTACATGCTTTTGGTTGTGCTTCCGGGCATGGTCTTGTCCGGCGGTGCCTCGTGGCTCGTGAAGCGGACCTTCAAGAAATACGAAAGCGTCGGAACGCAAAGCGGCATGACTGGGGCCGAGGCCGCCAATGCGATGCTGCAACGTGCTGGGGTAACGAACTGCCGGATCGAGCCGATTGGCGGACGTATGAGCGATCACTACGATCCGCGCGACCGCACCCTGCGCTTGTCAGAGCCGGTCTATAACGCGCGCTCGATTTCAGCGATTGGAGTGGCGTGCCACGAGGCCGGCCATGCGCTGCAACATGCGCAGGGCTACAAATGGCTCCAAATGCGCTCCAGCATGGTGCCGGTGACGAACATCGCGAGCAAGATGTCGATGCCTGTTCTGATGGTGGGGATGATGCTGCTGTCGCTCGCGCCAGTGGTTGGACAGTGGATCGTGTTGGTCGGCGTTGCGCTTTTTGCGGCGGCGGTGGTTTTCTCGGTGATTACGCTGCCGGTTGAGTGGGACGCGAGCGCCCGCGCCAAGACGGCGATGGTCAATGCGGGCTTTGTGAATGAGCAAGAAGCCGGCGCGGCGAACAAAGTTCTGAACGCGGCGTTCTTGACGTACCTCGCCTCAGCCATCGCGTCGATCATGACGCTGCTGTATTATCTTCATCGTTCGGGATTGTTGCGGCAGATGCTTGGCAATCGGCGGTAACGCTTATTTCCAAGTGTTGATGTCGTTGCCGTCAAAGAACGACGAGGTGCCTTTGTACAGCAAGAACCCGCCCACGACGGCCAACAGCCAGCCTTCGTAGACACCGAACTGATAGCCGTTGATGATCAACTCTTCTTCGTAGGCACCGGTACGGATGCCGTAAACGATCGCCACCAAGCCACCGACGGCGGCGATGATATTGTAACCGATGTATCTTGCCGCCAACAGCAGTGCCGTTACGATCACAACGACATTGATCGCTTCGAGCGGTAGTTGAATTATACCCAGATCAATCATGGCTTTTGATCCTCAGAAAAAAGGGGACAAAACTCGCTTCTACTGCCCTCAGGATACCGCTTGTCGATTAATTCGATCTAAATTTTCGCCAATACCGTGTAGGAAAATCCCCCTGCGTGGACGGCGATAGCAGCGGGAGGGTGGGCGCTGCGTTCAACGGGACACTTTTTGAGGATCGCCGGGCAGCTTATATTTGGTATAAATCCCATCGCGTTCGCGCTTTTTGCGCAGGTAATGCGCGTAGGCGAGGCCCGCGAACAGCAGAACCGCGAGGAAAGCAAAAGCCACCACCGCGGACGAACCGGATGTTTCAGAGATGGCCACGTCGGGGACTGCGCCATACGCTTGTTTCGTCATAGAAAGTGCCCATTTTCGTCAAGACGTCCCGCTCGTTGCAAAACCTTCGCCGATTTCACTGAAAACTCGGTAAACGCCCGACCGCGCGCTGTTCACGTTTTCAGATTGACAGAACGAACGGTGAACTGTAAGTTTTGTGAAGGATGGGAGAGGTGGACAATGGAGTTTGACCTAACCATCAAACGCTGGATCGCCTTTCGGTGCGGCTTGTCAATCTGAGAGCCCGTGTAAG
>CAZXMX010000208.1:0-1162 GCA_964641645.1 uncultured Neomegalonema sp. | reverse complement strand
CCACTTTCAAATGCCGAAGCCACCGACCTCTTCAGGTCGATGGCGAAAGATCGAGATCTCACGTTGTATTATAAGGTTCATGCTAAGGAGCAAATGTCTGAGAGAGGGATCATTGTTTCTGACGTTTTGTTTGCGTTAAAAAATGGATTCGTTCGAAGAGATCCGCTTCCATCGACTCAGCCTGGGCTATTTAAGTACGGAGTTGAAAGTAAGACGCCAAACACAGACAGTAGACAGATACGAATTATTGCAATTCCGGATAGTAAGGCGAAGATGATAAAATTAGTAACGATTATGTGGGTTGACGAAAAAGAGACGCTTAGCGGCTCGATACTAGGGGAAGTAAGATGAGTGGCTATCATTACACAGAATGCGGCTTGATGAATGTCTTCATTGAGGGCATGCCATCTGTAGTAGATGATGATGGTGACGAAATAATTAGTATTTCGGGGATCAACGTTCTACATCACGTCATTGCGCAAGGTGTCGTGTGCCATGGAAAAGGTATGAGCGGAGATGAGCTGAGGTTTATTCGCTCAGAGATGGGGTATACTCAAGCTGAGCTCTCCAAATTCCTGCACGTTGACAAGCAGACTGTTGGAAGGTGGGAGCGCTCAGAGAACGAGATAGACGGTGCTGCCGAGGCTCTTGTTCGAAAGCTGGCTATCGAAAAGTTGGAGCTTGATGTTGACGCGTCGATCGACGAGCTCTCTGCGAGGAGTGTTCCGACTGCAGAACAGCAACCCATTCGTATTCAGTCTAATGACGGTGCATACGAGCTTCTGGAGAAGTGCGCCGCGTAGCCTTCCGAATTCGGATTAAATTCATTGTGACGCCCCGGCAATGTCCGGGGCGTTTTTCGTTTCGAAGAGCCCCCCACCCGAAAGACCCCCACCCATGCATCAGAAAGTCCCGGAGGAAATCTGGGAGGAAATCGCGCGTCATTGGCGGTCGGGTTCGATGAGCCTTATCGCCCTTTCGCGTCGCTATAACGTCCATGAAACGACGATCCGCCGACACGCGCGCCGTCATGATTGGCCGCCGCGAGAGCGCCCGCGCCATGACCCCCGCGTCACCGCCGACGTCCTCCTTGCTGACCTCACCATCGAGCTGAGCACCTCTATCAACGATGAGGTTAGGCGTGAACGAAGTGCTGACGGTC
>CAZXMX010000207.1:0-5838 GCA_964641645.1 uncultured Neomegalonema sp. | reverse complement strand
ACGCGCCTGAATTCGATCTGTTCGTCAAGGAGATTCAACGGGAGATGACCGCAAAAGCTGGTCAGAAGTGCACAGCAATTCGCCGTATCTTTGCGCCACAAGCACAAGTCGAAGCTGTCATTGAAGCCGTGTCTGCGAGGCTCGCGAAAACGACGATCGGTGATCCGGAGGCCGAGGGCGTTCGTATGGGAGCGTTGGTCTCGAATGACCAAAAACGCGACGTTTTGGAGAAAACAGCGATCATCGCGACAGAAGCGGAACGAGTCTTTGGTGATCCAGATAGTTTCGAGGTCAGTGGAGCCGATCCAGACTCCGGTGCCTTCCTACCCCCCATGCTCTTCCACTGTTCAAACCCAGATGCCGCAATCCGGGTTCACGATACCGAGGCGTTCGGACCAGTCTCTACGGTCATGGGATATAGCGATGTCGATCACGCCATCAGGTTGGTCAACCGCGGCGAAGGCTCTCTGGTGGCATCCGTCGTCACCCATGACACGCAAGTGGCTCGCTCGATTGCGATTGGGGCGGGCGCCTTTCATGGCCGACTGTATTTTAACAACCGGGACAGCATGAAGGGCGCTACAGGACATGGGTCCCCCCTCCCCCATATGGTTCACGGTGGACCGGGGCGCGCCGGTGGCGGTGAAGAGTTGGGCGGTGTGCGCGGTGTGATGCATTACATGCAACGAACCGCCATTCAGGGCAGCCCTGAAATTCTCGCCGCTATCGGCGATAAATGGGTACCCGGGGCCGCCGAAGCAAAAGGCCCGGCTCACCCCTTCACCCGCACGTTCGATGACCTCGAAATTGGGGAAACCTTGCACACCGAGTCTCGTAAGATCACGATGAGTGATATCGAGCATTTCGCCGAGTTCACCGGCGATACATTCTACGCGCATATGGATGAGGACGCAGCGGCCCGGAACCCGTTCTTTCCCGGCAGGGTCGCTCATGGTTACCTGCTCCTTAGCTTTGCAGCCGGATTATTCGTTGAGCCGAATGAAGGGCCGGTTCTCGCCAACACCGGACTTGATAACCTAAGGTTCATGAAGCCCGTCGTCGCGGGTGATAGCTTAAGCGTGAGGCTGACCGTCAAGAAGAAGACCCGGCGCAACGATGAGTACGGCGAAGTTCGTTGGCACGTCACGCTCACAAATCAAGAAGACGAACTCGTCGCTGAGTATGAACTGTTGACGATGGTGGCCTATCGACAAGATTAATATGATGCTCTTCCCACCTCGGTCGCAATGCCCAATCGAGGCTTGGCGCTTATTCCTAGACAACTTGAAAAGATCTATGGCCGCTTCGGATTTCCAAAGCCTCGTCCAAATATTCACCCGTGACCAGCCACCCCTTGTTTGGTCATTGCTGGTATCTGTCTTTGGTGATCTCGCGCGTGAACGCGGCTCGCGGCTGAGCAGCAGCACGATCGGCCAAATCACGCAGGCAATCGGAATCAAACCTGAAGCAACCCGAGTGGCTCTACACAGATTGAAGAAGGAAGGCTGGCTGCAAAGTGAACGGACAGGACGAACCAGCTCTTATTTCTTGACTGAACATGGCCATGCGGAAACCGTTGCGGCGAGTCCACGAATATATCGCGCAGAAGCACCGAGGGACTCAGCGTGGTTGGTGATCGCTAATAACGAGGTCGTCAGTGGTGGGATCAATGTTGCGACGGGCACCTACATCACTGCCCAGCGTCCCACCTCACATAACTTCTTTGTTACGAGACTCGTAAGTGGAGATACCTTGCCTGAGTGGATGACAGATCGGATTTGCACGCCCGAATTACTTGAGCACACGAGATCAGCGACCGCCATGCTTCGAAAGCTAGAGATTCAGCTACAGCAAAAACCTCGCTTTGGCGCAGTTGAAACAGCGGTTATGCGGGTGTTAATCGTTCATACTTGGCGCAGAATTGTCCTGCGCAGCCCAGAGCTTCCGGACATGATGTTTCCGAACAGTTGGACCGGACCGGAATGCCGCAGCTTGGTGCATCAGTTGTTGCAAGCGCTTCCAGTTCCCTCTCCTGCGGACCTTGTTGCCTAGGTACTCTGAGTGGCCCCTTCGTAGCCGTTTTTAACCGAAAGATATAAGCTCGATTGAAAAATCAGGTTAGGCTTCTCTGAGGTGCAGATTAGAGATTCGTGCGCATGGTTCTTTCGATCAAAACCACAATCTTGGCGGCCCTAGTCGGATTGCAACTTATCGCAGTTGCGATCATCATTTCGTCGTCTTTTGTAACCTCGGAAACCGCTGTTCTACGCCAAGCCGAACGTCTGATGCTGGCGATCGGTGATGACACTGTTCGACATACGGAGCGGTTTCTTCAACAAGCCGAGAGCGCGGTTAGTCTTGCCCAATCCCTTCAGGAAGCCGAGGTTCTCTCAAAGGATGATAGCGCGTCGTTAGAGCGGTTTTTCTTCGAGCAACTCAAGATCTCACCTGATTTCAGCGGCCTGTACCTCGGCGACAACGAGGGGCAATTCACCTTTGTGCGTCGCTCATCAGAAATTGAGGGCACAGACTTTGAAACGAAGATCATTTCCTCAACGACGAAAGGGGCCAATTTAATCTCTCGGAATGAAACCTTCGAACAGATCTCGACGAGGAACGATCCGACCGACATGTACGATCCTCGTAAACGACCTTGGTATACCGAGGCTGTTGAGATGGGAGGGACGGCATGGACGGCCCCCTACATTTTCTATACTTCTCAACAACCCGGGATCACCGTCGCGGCTCCGGTAAAAGGGCCGACCGGGAAGGTTCAAGGTGTCATCGGGATTGATATGGAGATTGCGGCAATCTCCAAATTCTTGGCCGACCTTGAAATTGGAGACACAGGCGCCGCTCTAATTTTGACGCGAAACGGCGACGTTATCGCGCATCCCGATCCATCAAGGATAAAAAAGGCCAGAGGTGACGGAGAGGCTGGGCTCCGGTTTGCCAAGATCCACGAGATCGACGATCCGATAGCCCGCGCCATTGTCAGCGCGCTTTCATCCGATACCGGAGACGTCGATTTCACGGTTGATCAATTTACCCGAGTTGACCTGAGTGGAGAAGTCTTTGATGCCGTTCTCATGCCCTTCACGGTTGGAGGACTGGATTGGACGATTGCAATCTACGCTCCCGAAAGTGATTTTCTCGGTTCGATTTTGGAAGGGCGAACCTTAAACATCGCGATTGCGTTTACGATCGCATGCCTGACCGTCTTGCTGGGGTGGTTTATTGCACGCCACATTACGTCGCCGTTGACAGCCTTGTCTGACTACGCGGATCAGATCGCGCGGGGAGAACGCACGGATTCAATTTCACTGCCCGAAAACTTCGTCGAGATAAATCATGTCTCTACGGCCTTTCGCCGAATGTCGCGTTGGCTCGACGGATACCAATCTCAAAATAGTCTAATGCACGATGAGTTGGCAGACTCGGCTCGCAAACTTGAAGTGAGGGTTGAAGACCTCCACGCTGAGATCGCAGAAAGAAAACGGGCGGAAGCGCAAAGCCAGCAACTTCAAAATGAGCTTGCTCATGTAAGCCGCGTCACAACAACCGGAGAGATGGCGGCCAGCCTTGCCCACGAGCTAAACCAACCATTGACCGCAATCACGCAGTACTGCGACTTGTTGCTCAATGCAGCGAAATCTAAAGATGACAATAAGAATGAAATCGTTGAGTCTTTAGGGGAATTGCAAGGTCAAGCCTTTCGTGCCGGTGCAATTATTCGCGAACTCAGACAGTTTATTCGGAAAGGAGAATCCGACACCGAGTTGGTCAACCTCGCGGAACTTATTGTACAAACCGTTCGATTGATTGAGCCTCTGGCGCGAAGCAACAACATCGATATCGCCGTCGACGTCGACGATGCTGCCCCGAAAATTATGATCAATCGGGTCCAGATTGCGCAGGTTTTGGTCAACCTGCTGCGCAATAGCGTCGATGCGATTATTTCGACCAACAGCGAAACGCGCGTGATTACGGTCAAAGCCTCTCAACTAGAAACGGGCGCCGAAATCATTGTCGAAGATACTGGGCCCGGGCTCTCATCGGTCGAAAGCGCCTTTAAGCCGTTTGAGACAAGCAAGCCTGATGGCATGGGGATCGGCTTATCGATCAGCCGAACCATCATCGAAGCCCATCACGGTCGGTTGACTGCAGACCCCACCGTTAAACAGGGCGCGCGATTCAGGATTTCATTGCCCGGAAATGTCGAGCGCATCGTTTCAGCGCAATAGAGCGGTCAAAGCTCATCCGATAAGAGCTTGGACACCTCCAAGAGTTCCGACAACGTTGCCGCATCAAGCTTTTCCATCATACGAGCACGGTGGTGTTCGACGGTACGATGGCTGATGTCCAATTCTCTCGCGATTTCTTTGTTGGTTAGCTTTGTCTCGGATCGCGTCAGCAGACGAAACACATCCGTTTCGCGATCTGTCAAACGAGCAGCCTTCTCGCGCAGCGCAATGGGGTCTTTTCGCTGATCACTTTTGATTTTTTGGCTCGCAAACGCTTCATCAATTCGCGCGAGTAAAGCCTCTTGGCGGAATGGCTTTTCAAGAAAATCCAGCGCACCGGCTCGCAAGGCCTGAACGGATTGCGGGATATCACCGTGACCGGTTATGAAAATGACCGGCAGGTCTGGAGCCCGTTTTCTCAGGTGGTCTTGCAGTTCTAACCCATCCATCTCAGGCATGCTGAGATCGAGGACCAAACAGCCCGCTTGGTGCGCCTGATAATCGTCGAGAAATTCCTTGGCACTCGCGTAGGGCTTCACGTGATATCCGCGCATCGCCAACGCACGAGGTAACGCCTTTCGGATTGCAGGATCATCGTCGACCAAGAATACAATCGGTTCTGACATTCTTGCGCCCCCCGAGCGCCTAATCTCTCAATAGCATTACCGAACAATGTGCATGACGCATTACGCGCGCCGCATTGTGCCCAAGGAGATAGTCTCCCTCCTCGGTACTGCCCGGCCCAAGCACAATCACATCGGCCTTAATCTCTTCAGCCGCCCCTACAATCTCTTTATAGACCGATCCGTGCCCAACCAGCGTCTTCTCGACAAGGTCAGCACCGTCCTGATCCGCAACAAAGTCGGTGAGCGACTTCAATGCCTCTTTGAGAGCCTTCTTTTCGAAGTCCGCAGGAAAGAACGACGCCACCATTGGCATCGAGAAGCTTGGAACGACACTCAGTACGCTCAACTTTGCCCCAACACTCCGCGCAATTTCAAGAGCTGAAGCAAATATCGCCTTTGATTCCTTCTCATCATCGAGATCAACCGGCACCAAAATCGACTTAAACATGGGAAACTCCCTCCTCGCGGTTGACTGAAGTTGGGCCCGTTCTCGCAAGACGCCCCTTTTGCAGCCAGTAGATGAAAGCTAGAAGCAGAAGTGCCGGAAGGAAGAAAAGAGACTTTGGTGGTTGCGATGCGGGAAGCAGAACCTCCTTGATCTCTTGATCGAAGTCGAAACCTGCTTTCTCGGCTGGCGAGTCGAACGCCGCACCATCAACGATGACCTTGCCATCTTCTTCAAGAATGTCCGCACCAAATTCAGCTAAGCGCTCTTCCCCGCCCTCGCCTTCCGGCACATTGATGATCAGGGTCAGGGAAACCGGTTCCCCAACGTCGTCTAAACCATCAGCTTTAAGACGAATTTCCGAACCCGGCTCTGCTTTTCCGACAGCGTCAGCGAGTTGGGCAGGCGCAATGTTCTCATATGGAGGCACAACCATGTCCATCCAGAAGCCCGGGCGGAACAGCGTGAACGCGATCATGATCAAAGCGAATGATTCCCATATGCGGTTCTTCGCGAAGAAGAA
>CAZXMX010000206.1:0-5846 GCA_964641645.1 uncultured Neomegalonema sp. | reverse complement strand
CAGATGAATTTCTTCTGCGCCGTTGCCGCGCTCGCTGCGAAAAAGTGGAACCGCCCGGTAAAACTTCGCCCAGATCGGGATGATGATATGTCGGCGACCGGAAAGCGCCATGACTTCGTGATCGATTATGACGTGGGGTTTGACGGTGATGGTCGCATTGAGGCTGTCGCCTCCAGCTTTGCCGCTCGGTGCGGTTTTTCGGCAGACCTCAGCGGTCCAATTACCGATCGCGCATTATTTCATGCGGACAATACTTACTACTACCCCAATGCACATTTGGTTTCTCGCCCGATGAAGACGAACACCGTTTCCAACACGGCGTTTCGCGGATTCGGCGGACCACAAGGCATGATCGCCGCTGAGCGAATGATCGAAGAGATTGCGTATGCGCTCGGCAAAGATCCCCTTGAAGTGCGCAAGGCCAACTTCTACGGCACCAAAACCCGCAACGTAACGCCGTATCACCAAAACGTCGAAGATTGCATCATCGCAAAATTGGTGAACGAACTCGAAGAAAGCGCAGACTACGCTGCTCGACGTGAAGCCGTCCTCGCACACAACGCTTCAAACAAGATCATTCGTAAAGGGATCGCGCTGACTCCCGTCAAATTTGGTATTTCTTTCACGGCAACGTGGCTCAATCAGGCAGGTGCGCTGGTCCACGTTTATAATGACGGATCCGTTCATCTGAACCACGGCGGTACGGAGATGGGTCAGGGTCTGAACACCAAAATCGCACAGGTCGTCGCGGACGCTTTCCAAATTGATATCGAACGGATCAAGATTTCCAGAACCAGCACGGGGAAGGTTCCCAACACCTCCGCCACTGCTGCTTCATCCGGTTCTGATCTGAACGGAATGGCGGCACTCGACGCGGTCGAACAGATCAAAGCAAGGTTGGTGACCTTCGCGGCAAAACATTGGGGCGTTGATATCGCCGACGTTAATTTCACTCCCAACGAGGTACGGGTTGGGGATGAAGTCATCCCGTTCTCCGAACTCATCAGACAAGCCTACATGGCGCGCGTACATCTTTCGGCAGCGGGATTTTACAAAACGCCGAAGATTCATTGGGATCGAGAAACTGGCACAGGCAGACCGTTCTTCTACTTCGCCTATGGAGCGGCTGTTTCAGAAGTGTCGATTGATACACTGACTGGCGAATATCAGGTTGAGCGCACGGACATTCTGCACGACGTCGGTCGCTCACTAAACCCCGCGATTGATCGAGGTCAGATCGAAGGTGGCTTCGTTCAGGGTGTCGGTTGGCTCACGACTGAAGAACTTTGGTGGGACGAAGAAGGTTGCCTGCGCACCCACGCACCGTCGAACTACAAGATTCCCTTGGCCTCAGACCGCCCGCGCGAATTTAACGTAAAGCTCGCCAGCTGGTCAACAAACCGGGAACGAACAATCAAGCGCTCTAAGGCCGTCGGCGAGCCGCCCTTCATGTTAGGAATTTCGGTGTTGGAAGCCTTGTCGATGGCCGTCGCGAGCGTCGCGGACTACAGAGAATGTCCTCGACTCGACACGCCCGCGACGCCTGAAAGGGTCTTGCTCGCAGTCGAGAGATTGCGCAGTGAGACAACCGCGACATGACGCCAGAGCAACTCGAATCTTTACTGAAGCGAACGCCCCACGTCATCCACGTCGTCTTGTCCGACGTGCGGGGCTCATCCCCGCGTGAAACCGGTGCCGAGATGTTCGTGACAGATCATGACGCGCTCGGAACAATTGGCGGCGGACGATTGGAACACCTTGCGACTGAAGCAGCACGAGACCTTCTTCTCACCGGTGAAGTAACGGCTCATCTAGACGTACCCCTCGGCCCAGAGATCGGCCAATGTTGCGGTGGCCACGTTACCGTTTCGCTCTCCCGAATGAGTGATTCTGATCGCGACAATGTAGTCCGCCGTATCAAATCAATGTCTCACGCCCGTCCTCACGTTTACATTATGGGAAGCGGCCATGTCGGGCGCGCCCTTGCCAACCAACTCCAACACCTGCCATTCCAGACGATCATTGTCGATCAACGTGCGAATGAGTTGGTTTTGTGCGACGCGACGGTCGAGAAACGTCTCAGCGCGATACCCGAGTTTGCAATTCGAACAGCACCAGCGGACAGCGCTTTCGTTATTTTAACCCACGATCATGCGCTCGATTTCCTGCTCACCGCCGCTGCCCTTGACCGGAATGACGCCGCTTATGTTGGATTGATCGGCTCTGCGACGAAGCGGGCACGTTTCGAAAAATTCCATCGTGAGAGCGGCACTGTGGTTCACCATGATAGGCTTACTTGCCCAATTGGAAAGACCGACACACGGGACAAGCGTTCCGAGGTCATCGCCTCCTTTGTCGTCGCCGAGGTCATCACCGCCTTGTCCCAATGCAACTCCAAGGAATTCTTGCATTCCGACCCAGTTCGGATTCTACAACAAAGCGCCAAGGCCACCGCACGCGCATCAACAGGAACACCTCAATGACTCGAAGACTGCTGCGTGGTCGATTGCTCACCTTTCACCGGGAGCCGCAAGGACCGGATGACGAAGCCGCGTTCCAGTATATCGAAGACGGTGCGCTCATCATCAAGGATGGCCTTATCGAAGCCACGGGTCTCTTTTCGGACCTGATTGCCGCCTCCAGCGAAATCGAGCAGATCGATCATCGCCCGCATCTCATGATGGCAGGATTCATCGATACCCATCTCCACTTCCCGCAGACGCAGGTCATTGCGTCGTGGGGCGCGCAGTTGATGGACTGGCTCAACACTTACACCTTCCCTGAAGAAGCACGCTATGCTGATCCGGCGCACTCGCAACGGATGGCCGAGAAACTTCTTCGCCAACTCGTCGATCACGGCACCACCACTGCCGTCGCCTTCTGCTCCGTTCACAAGCAATCCACCGAAGCATTTTTCGAAGCAGCCGAACAGCGCGGCATGCGAATGATAGGCGGTAAAGTTTTGATGGATCGGAATGCGCCGGATGATCTGAAAGACACGCCGCAATCAGGCTACGACGATAGCAAGGAACTCATTCACGCATGGCATGGGCGGGGCCGAGCACGCTACGCGATTACGCCGCGTTTCGCGATCACGTCAACACCGGAGCAGATGGCTATTGCGGGGGTGCTCGCAGCCGAGCATCCCGATTGTTATGTTCAAAGCCACTTATCAGAGAACCATGACGAAATTGCCTTGACGTCTGAACTGTACCCAGACGCACGGGATTACCTCGATGTGTACGAGACTCACGGACTTTTAGGACCACGCACACTTCTGGGGCACGCCATACACTTGAAGGAACGGGAAGTCGCAGCACTCGCTGAAACAGGGACACATCCGGTTTTCTGCCCGACCTCAAACCTATTTCTCGGCAGCGGATTATTTGATGACGCACATTTGCGTGCGCAAGATATCTCGAATGGCATCGCTACAGATATCGGCGGAGGGACCAGCTATTCGATGCTTCAAACGTTGAGTGAAGGGTACAAGGTTCTGCAGTTGCTTGGACAAAACTTACACCCGTTCAGAGCCTTTCATTGGATCACACGCGGCAACGCTGAAGTGCTCGGGCTGGAGGATAAGATCGGCACGCTTGACCCCGGCACTGAGGCAGACATCGTTATCCTGAACGCTCGCGCGACGGAGTCTATGGCTCTGCGTATGGAACGCGTCGAGACGTTATCCGAGGAACTCTTCGTCCTTCAGATCATGGGCGATGATCGCGCGATTTCTGAAACGTATGTCAACGGAGAGCCGCAGAAAACAAAGTGAAGAGACTTCTAACACTGGAGATAAGGCGGACCCTTGGCGAGAGGCACAAGCGGGCCGCTCTTACAAATTGCGCCGAAGTTCACATACTGTGCGCTTAAACGTGTCGCTAATCATGTCTCGAGCAACATGTCGCCCTTCTTGCACAATATGGCGTCCTGCGCTCCACATTTCACGAACACACCTGTTTCCCCTGCCCGAAAAGATCAAACTGTCGAGCGCCGTGTCGCCAGAACGGCCACAAACCCATTCGTTATCCGTTGATATTCCGCAAAGGTCAGCTAGATGACCAGAGGCGATCAATCCACTGTTTCGTTGAGCCGCTTGCGCGCCGCCCGACACCGCAGCATCAAACAATACGCGCCCCGTCGACCTCTCTGAAGTTGCCAGCACGGCACGCGACCGTTCCTTGAGCCGTTGTGAATACTCAAAGGTCTTCAATTCATCGAAAAGCGAAATCTGGATATTGCTGTCGGACCCAATTCCGATAACTCCGCCCGAATCCATAAAGGACGCGCCATTAAAAATGCCGTCACCAAGGTTGGACTCCGTGAGAGGACAGAGCCCGACAACGGCCCTTGTTTTGGCAAGGGCTTCCGTTTCGTCAGAGGTCATTTGTGTGCAATGGATCAGCGACCACGTCGTATCAACCTCATGCGTGTTCAAAAGCCATTCGACGGGGCGTTTACCGCGAAACGTCTCTATCTCTTCGACTTCGGCGATTTGCTCGGCAAGATGCATATGGAACGGACGGCCATTCGCCAACTCTAAGGCACAAGCCAACCCGTCTTCGTCCACAGCGCGCAACGAGTGAGGGGCGACGCCGATATTCCAGTCGGGCGGCCCCTTAGAAATCGTATTCTGTGCGTCCTCGAACAAGCATGCGTATCGCTCAAATTCATTTCCGAACCGTCGTTGCCCACCCACCAACGCTCGTCTGTCGCAACCGCCAAATTCATACAATACCGGCAAGTGCGTGAGACCAAGCCCCACGGCTTGCGCCGCCGCTGCGATCCGATCGGTCAACTCACCGAGATGATCGTAAGGCTGTCCGTTGATGCCATGGTGCAAATAGTGAAACTCAGCAACAGCCGCGAATCCAGCTTCCGCCATTTCCATAAAGGCTTGCGCCGCAATCACCTCGACTTGCTCAGGGGTGAGTTGATCGAGAAATTGGTACATCAGCTTGCGCCAAGTCCAAAAACTATCGCGGGGATCAGGGCCACGCGCTTCCGTCAATCCGGCCATCGCTCGCTGAAAGGCGTGGCTATGCAAATTAACTGGGGCGGGTAGTACCAAATCAAGTCGATGATCGGCCCTATCGACATCATCGGAGACCGAGGAAATTTTCCCGTCTGCGCCAAAGGAAATGGCGACATCCGTCCGCCAACCCTCAGCCGTAAGCGCATTGCGTGCATGGATCGTGGTCATGACAAATTCCATTGATCCAAATGGTGAGCGACGAGTTTCGTATGCATTGCTCTCATATCAGGTCAAAGTCATGAGCGAAACTTCAGGCCTCCTCGACCGGTATCAATCTGTCAGATGCGATCCGTGAGTAGCTCAAGCGCTCGCACACCCGCGACCGAATTCCCTTTTTCGTCCAGCGCTGGCGACCAAACCGCAACCGAATACTCACCCGGTTGGACAGCTAGAATGCCACCGCCAACACCGCTTTTCGCTGGCAAACCTACACGAAACGCGAAATCACCGGCGGCGTCATAGAGTCCACAGGTACGCATGATCGCTCGAACCCGTTGCAAGCGTTCATGGTCGGCGATCTCGTTCTCCTCAACAAGACAACGGCCCGCTATCGCAAGCTCACGTGCACTCATCGCTGTCGAACAGGCGCGAAAGTAGGTTTCGGTGACCAGCGTAGGATCGCACATGAGGTTCTTCTTGGCCTTCAGAAACCACGCAATCGCCCGGTTGAGGTCGCCATATTCGCGTTCTGACTCGAAGACCTCGTTATCGTATTTCACGGCGTCCGAACCGGCGAGACGCTGCATCTTCGTGATAAATGTATCGGCCCAGTCTTTTTCCTGCGTCAATACTGCGTCAGTCGTGACAACCG
>CAZXMX010000205.1:0-5926 GCA_964641645.1 uncultured Neomegalonema sp. | reverse complement strand
TTATACTCAAGGCCAAAAACGAACGGGCTGATGTCAGGAAAGGTCATACGCTGCTCCGATTGCCGCGCGACTAAGACCTCTTGGAGCGCAAGAGGTCAAGGGCCGCGAAAAGTCACGCTTTGTCTACCAACCCCTTCAGCCGATAAAGCGCGTCGAGGGCTTCGCGGGGGGTGAGGGCGTCTGGGTCGATTTCAGTCATCGCTGTCTCGATAGGCGACGGCCCGCTTGGTTCAGAAACCGGAGCCGTGGCAGCAAAGAGCGGCAAGTCATCAACCAACGCCCGGATGCGGGCTTCGCCGCCCTTCGCATCCCCCTTTTCGAGGCGTTCGAGGACTTCGCGGGCGCGGGCGACGACGGAGGACGGGAGTCCAGCTTTGCGGGCGACCTGAACGCCGTAACTGCGCGTGGCGGCACCGGGTTCGACTTCATGCAGAAAGACGATATCACCTTCCCATTCCGCAACTTTCATCGCGGCATTTTTTGTGCCGTCGAGCCTCGCCGCCAGCTCAGTGAGTTCGTGGTAATGGGTGGCGAACAAGCCCCGACATTTGTTGACGTCGTGCAAGTGCTCAACGGTGGCCCAGGCGATGGACAGACCATCAAAGGTCGCCGTCCCGCGCCCGATCTCGTCCAGAATGACCAACGCCCGCGCGCCCGACTGATTCAGGATCGCCGCGGTCTCAACCATTTCGACCATAAACGTCGAGCGCCCTCGCGCCAGATCGTCTGACGCGCCCACCCGACTAAACAGGCAATCAACAACGCCGATATGCGCAGCACTTGCCGGAACAAATGAGCCCATCTGGGCCAGTACCGCCACCAGCGCGTTTTGGCGCAAGAACGTCGATTTACCAGCCATATTCGGACCGGTCAGCAACCAAAGGCGTTCGTCGCTGAGATCACAGTCATTGGCAACAAACGGCTCGCCAGCCGATTTAAGCGCGGCCTCAACGACGGGATGACGCGCGCCTTTGATGTCAAACGCGAGGCTGTCATCGACGCGCGGGCGGACCCAGCCCTCATCAGCGGCCAGTTCCCCCAGCGCCGACGCCACATCAAGAATGGCCAGTGCCTCTGCCGCTGCCGAAATCTGCGGCGCGCGTTCCAACACTGCCGCGCGTAATTCTTCAAACAAGCCCAACTCGGCTTCAATCGCCTGCGCGCCTGCGCGCGAAATTCGCCCATCGAGGTCGGCCAATTCGCCAGTCGTAAATCGCACGGCGCTGGCGAGGGTTTGGCGATGGATGAACGCTTCATCCGTCATCTTGTCGGCATGGGCGGGCGGTACTTCGATGAAGTAACCGAGCACGCCATTGAACTTGATCTTGAGGGCGTTGATACCGCTCTCGGTCTTGAGCCGCGCTTCCATATCGCGGACGACCTTGCGGCTGTCATCCCTCAGGCTGCGTAACTCGTCCAGCGGCGCGTTCCACCCGGCGGCGATGAAACCACCCTCCCGCACCAGCATTGGCAGATCATTCGCCAACGCCGACGCGAGACGATCCGTCAGGGTTTCATGGCCAAGCAAGTCATCATTCGCCGTTGATACCTCGGCAGGCGGATCGGAGAGGTTTGACAGGCGCCGCGACAACGCCGATGCCGCCGCCAGCCCCCCACGCATGGCCGCCAGATCACGAGGCCCTCCTCGGCCTAACGATAAACGAGACAAAGCGCGGGCAATATCAGGCGCGGCTTTTAGGATCGCGCGGCACTCTTCCGAGAGGCCGGGATCATCGCGAAAGCACGCGACGGACTCCTGTCGGTTCAAAATCTCCGGCACATGCGTCAACGGCGCAGCAAGACGAGACGCGAGCATTCTAGCCCCCGCGCCTGTCACCGTTCGGTCGATGGTTGCCAGCAACGAGCCTTGACGCTCTCCCGCGAGGGTTTTGCTCAGTTCGAGATTGCGCCGGGTCGCGGCATCGATCCGCATCGATGTTCCGGGTTCCTCCCGGCGCGGCGGCCGGATATGAGGCAACGCGCCCTTCTGGGTGATCGCAACATAATCCACCAATGCGCCAAGCACCGATAACTCGGCCCGCTCGAAGGCCCCATATGCATCAAGCGAACTGACCTTCAGCAATTCGCGGATGCGTTTTTCGGCAGAGGTCGAATCAAAACTTGCCGCACCGAGGGGCGTGAGCTGAGCCACCTCCTCCAGAACCGGCGACAGCTCAGTATTCTCGAAGGTCGTTTCAGACACGAGGATTTCTGACGGCCCAATCCGCGCGAGTTCAGCGCTTAGGCCGTCACTAATCCGCGTAACAGCAAACTCGCCCGAGGACATATCGAGCCGGCCCAGCGCAGCCTCCCCCCGCACCTCGGCATACGCCGCGAGATAGTTATGCGCACGCGCATCAAGCAGCGTGTCTTCGGTCAGCGTCCCGGGCGTTACCACGCGCACGACGTCGCGTCGGACGACAGACTTTGACCCACGCTTCTTAGCCTCGGCGGGCGTTTCCATCTGATCGCAAATCGCGACCGTGAAACCTTTTCGGGTGAGTTGGGCTAGATAGCCTTCGGCGGAATGGGCGGGAACGCCGCACATGGCGATATCTTCGCCGCGATGCTTTCCACGCTTGGTCAGCGCAATATCGAGCGCCGCCGCCGCTTGCACGGCATCATCGAAAAACAGCTCGTAAAAATCACCCATACGAAAGAAGAGCAGCGCCGTCGGGTGCTGCTCTTTAACGTCGAAATATTGCTGCATCGACGGCGTGATCTTCTCGCCATCGACTTTGGTTTTTGCTGACACGCTCATAAGGCGGGACCGTAGAAACCTCTACGCCCCGCTGCAAGCCTTCGTCAGAGATCAGCCATGCGCGCGAGACCAGTTCCGATCCGCATCCGCGATGTATCCTGCCATGTTTGATTCCCAAAGGGATTGAACGTCGCGAGAATAGTTCAGATACAGCTTCCCATCCACGATCTTCCAAGCCTCAGGGACCGTCGACACGTCCAGCGCGCCGTTGGCAACCGCGTAAGCGCAAAATCCACCGTATTTTGGCGTGTATTGATCAGGGTTCGAGACGAAAAGGTCCCGATTTGACGCTGATGCAAAGCGCCAGGTCGCGCCTTGATGATCTGCCGTGTAGGAACGCGAACCTTTCACGGGGCGAGACTCGGTAAAGTAGGCGACGACATCGTATCCAGACGCCGCCGTTCCCCAGCTCGTGTAAATCGGGCCGGTGGCTGCAAACGCGGGAGCAGCCGTTAGCAAGGCGATGCCAGAAACCAGCAGGGTACGGCGGTTAAGTTGATTGATCACAGAAGCCTCCGAACAGCGATTGAAACATGACCTGTAGAAAGGGATTTTTACCGATTCTCGCAAGCGATCTCGCGCGAATGTGAGGTCACTTGATCGATAGGAAGATGTCTCTAAATAGCCATTATTCAAAGAAAATTCAGCACAGGCATCGCAAATCAATGTCACAAACGGCGCGCTTGATCTTAGGCGACTTTACTACTCTTGGTAGCATGATACCAATCGCGGAACGCTTCTTCGGTTAGCGGTTTGCTCATGAAGAAGCCTTGGCCCTCATCACAGCCCCAATCCGCGAGCGACGTGTAGGATTCAGCCGTCTCAATGCCTTCCGCAACCACAGCAAAACCGAGCTGGTGGCCCAGATCGATGATCGTCGGCACGATCTTCCGGTTCTTCTCATCACTATCAAGCGTGAGAATGAACTCTTTGTCGATTTTCAGCGCATCCGCCGGAATCGAGCGCAGATACCGCATATTCGAATAACCGCTACCGAAATCGTCGATCGCCACGCGCACGCCTTCCTCACGGAGGCGCGATAGCTGCGCCAACGTCAAGGCGCTATCCATCGTTTGCGCACTCTCGGTGAATTCGATCTCCATCCACTCCGGCGCGACGCCTTGCTCGCGGCAAGTTTCAAGAACGAAGTCGGCAAAGTCTGGTTCGCCAAGATTGATCGGCGAAACGTTCAACGAAATGCGTGCATCGATCCCATCCCGACGCCAAGCAGCCCGTTGCGCAACGCCTTGGCGGAAGACCCATCGCGTGAGGGGCGTAATGACAGCGGTGGCCTCCGCCAGCGAGATAAATTCCGCAGGCGACACGAAACCAAGGCTTGGGTGCGTCCATCGCATCAGCCCTTCGACACCGCAACACTCCCCAGAGCGCAAATCGATCTTCGGCTGGTAATGAAGCGAAAACTGCGCGGCGATGAATTCGTCGGGCGCATCCATCAGTCGGCCCAAATCAGCGAGCAAGCGGAAGGAACGCAAGTGCGCCTGATCCGAACCTCGATCATACCAGGCCGATGTTTGAGAACGGTTCAAGCTGTCTTGCGCAGCAACCAAGGCTCCACGCAAAATCTCTGACGGATCAAGCCCGGATTCGTCGGCACGGTTAAAACCCAATCCGATTTGATTGCGGATCGGAATACCGTTGCAAAGCAAAGGTTCAGCAAATGTCGCGACCATGTCTTCCACGGCCTCTGGAATGACATCGTTCTCCTGAGCCGGAATCGCGAAGGCAAAGCTCAGCGGATCAACATGATAGACGCGCTTGTCGGCGGGCAATGTCGTGCGAAGGCGCTCTACGCCAAGGCGAACGACTTCTTCAGCAAATCCGTGGCCCAGCGCCCGAACGATCCCATTAAATTGCTCTGGTGACGCCAAAGTCAGCAGCGCGATGACATCACAGTTTTCGTCCATGGCGGAGGAAACGCCAAAACCAAAGTCTTCGACAAACTGGCGGCGATTGCGCAGGCCCGAAACAGGATCAAATCGTGCGGCGCGTTGGAGTGCTTCGGCGGCCTGAAATTTCTCATCTTCGACGCGTTCCCCATGGGAAACAGCGTTCTCTGGAGTGAATGAGTTGGTTTGCACCATCGTTCAGGGGCCTATTGAAGAACTCGATGAACGAGACCCTAGGCTCAACCTCTTAAATTAAGGCTGATGCATAGAAGAATAGTTATGGTTTATCGGCGTTTACACATGACATTCGCCCGCCGTTGCGGAGTATTTTCAAAATACCACCTGCATTTATGCGCAATTGATCGAAGATTGCTGTGCATGGGACCGACCGCGGAGAACAGCCGACTGCCATTCGGTTTTCAATGTCAGTCTGTGACGCTGTTCGAAACGCGAAGCGCCGCCAATCATTCGTTCACAACGGCTCGCGCGGTTGAGAACCGTGGCAGAAGTTCGCGGGTTCTGCCGCATTTGTTGAGCTGTGCGATTTCACTCACCATATCTGACTACACTCTAATCAATTGATTATAATCAATTTTATTTGGTAAACTTGTGTTCACATCCAATCAAGGACTTTGACGAGAACCCGTGCCTGTCTCGTTCAACGTCAAGAAGAACCCTTATTTCGGTCACGGCAGAACCTTTTCGTTGTTGGAACGTTGTACGAATATGTATGCATTAAGGATTTGGTTATGTTTCGCAATTTTGACTCGGCATTGACGCAAGCTCTGAGCTCAGAATTTTCGATGTTCGGAGAATCCTACAGAAGTCTGGCAGCGGGAGCAGCGCGGCGCGGATCATCCGAAAACCGTGTGAAGGCTATGAACGAAGCGACCCTTGGTAAGGTTGGTTTTGCTCTGATCCATGACACAGCGAGCACGCGCTATCACGAAGACGCAGAATTGATGGCCCGCGGGAAATCGCCGACCCATCATTCCGTCAGCTTCTACCTGTCGATGGCAGAAACATATCGGAAGTCGGATGAGGCCAAACCAGCCGATGCTCGGGCGGTCCCCATCGTGAAGACACAGGTAGCGGCTTAAAGAGTCGCCGTATGCGATAAAAAGGCCCGGCAACAATCTGCCGGGCTGTTCTCGTTTTCAAATTTCAGTCGGCCTTTAGATCAAAGGCCCTTTAGTTTTTCGATGAACGGGCCAATCGCCGGCTCAATGACTTCTTGAACCCCCGGAATCTTATAGGC
>CAZXMX010000204.1:0-5938 GCA_964641645.1 uncultured Neomegalonema sp. | reverse complement strand
GCGGCACTCGACGGAGGCGCCGGTGCAGCAGAATTTTGTGCGCAACCAACCATCAAAAGAGTGAAACTCACCAAAAGGATCGAACGAAAAAACACCATAGATCAACTCCCGTTTTACGGCGAAGAACGCTTGGCCAATCCGCCACTTATTTGCGATCTCCACCCCGCCCGAAATCTACCCCGCCTTCGCCTTCTTAACCGGCTTCTTCTTCCCAGCCGGTTTCGATTTTGCCGCGAGTTTCTTCGCGGCAGGCTTTTTCACCGCCACCTTCTTTTTCGGCTTTAGCATCGGGCCGAGGTACTGGCCGGTATAACTACGCTTTTCCTTGGCGACATCTTCGGGCGTTCCGACCGCAATGATCTCGCCGCCGCCATCACCCCCTTCAGGGCCAATATCCACGATCCAGTCCGCCGTTTTGACCACGTCCAGATTGTGTTCGATCACCACGACGGTATTGCCCTGCTCTACCAGTTCGTGCAGCACCTCCAACAGCCGCCGCACGTCTTCGAAGTGCAAACCCGTCGTCGGTTCATCGAGGATATAGAGCGTCGAGCCGGTCGCACGTTTCGCCAGTTCTTTCGACAGTTTCACGCGCTGCGCTTCGCCGCCGGACAGCGTCGTCGCTTGCTGCCCCACCTTGATATACCCGAGGCCCACCCGTTCCAGCGTGACCATCTTATCTCGGATCGACGGCACCGCCTTGAAGAAGATCGAGGCGTCTTCGACGGTCATGTCCAACACATCAGCAATCGACTTGCCTTTGTACTTCACTTCCAGCGTTTCGCGGTTGTAGCGCTTGCCGTGGCAGACATCACAGGTGACGTAGACATCGGGCAGAAAGTGCATCTCGATCTTGATGACGCCATCGCCCTGACACGCCTCGCAACGCCCGCCTTTGACGTTGAACGAGAACCGCCCGGCCTTATATCCGCGCGTCTGTGCTTCGGGCAGGCCCGCAAACCACTCGCGGATCGGCGTGAATGCGCCGGTATAGGTTGCGGGGTTCGAGCGCGGCGTGCGGCCAATCGGCGATTGGTTGATGTCGATGACCTTGTCGAGGTACTCAAACCCTTCGATCCGGTCATACTCAGCAGGGTTGCTGCGCGCGCCATTCAGATTGCGCGCGGCGGCCTTATAAAGCGTCTCATTAATCAGCGTCGATTTCCCGCCGCCCGACACGCCAGACACGCAAGTAAACGTACCCAGCGGCAGCTCGACCGTCACGTCTTTCAGGTTGTTCCCCGACGCGCCGGAAATCTTGAGTTTCTTCCCGTCGCCGTCGCGCCGCACGTTCGGGATCGAGATTTCTCGCGCGCCGATCAAATATTGTCCCGTCAGCGAGTTCGGATCGGCCATCACTTCTTCCGGCGTGCCTTCGGAGACAATCTCACCGCCATGCACGCCCGCTCCGGGGCCGATATCGACGACATAATCCGCGAGGCGAACCGCCTCTTCGTCGTGTTCAACCACGATCACCGTGTTGCCTTGGTCGCGCAGGTTTTTCAGCGTTTCTAGCAGGCGGTCATTGTCACGTTGGTGCAGGCCAATCGACGGCTCGTCCAGCACATAGAGAACGCCTTGCAAGCCCGACCCGATTTGCGACGCCAGCCGAATGCGCTGACTCTCCCCGCCCGACAACGTGCCGGAGGTCCGCGAGAGCGTCAGGTAATCAAGCCCTACATTGTTCAGGAACCCGAGCCGCTGTCTAATTTCCTTAAGGATTTTATCGGCGATCTGCTGCTGCTTTTTCGTCAGCGTATCCCACAGCGTTTCCGACCAAGCCGCCGCCACCTGCACCGACATCTGCGTGACTTCACCCGCATGCATCCCGTCCAGCTTGACGGCCAGCGCTTCAGGTCTCAAGCGGTGCCCACCGCAGGCATCACAAGGCTTGTTCGACTGAAAGCGTTCGAATTCTTCGCGGACCCAGTTGGAATCGGTCTCGCGATACCGCCGCTCCATATTCGGGATTACGCCCTCGAAGTTCCGGTTCACCTCGTAAACGCGCCCGCCATCGTCAAAGCGAAACTTGATCTTCTCTTTGGTGCCGTGCAGCAGCGCCTCGCGCAGTTTTTTAGGCAACTCGCGCCACGCATCATGGACGCTGCCCTTAAAGTGCTGCGCCACCGCATCCACCGTCTGCCGATAGTATGGCGAGGGCCGACCCGATTTCGACCACGGGGCCAGTGCGCCCTTGTAGAGCGACAAATCCTCGTCTGGCACCACGAGGCGCGGATCAAAGTATAGCTCCATCCCCAGCCCATCACATTCCGGGCAGGCTCCGGTCGGTGCGTTAAACGAGAAAAGCCGAGGCTCGATCTCCGGGATCGTAAAGCCCGACACCGGGCAAGCAAATTTCTCCGAGAAGGTATGACGCTCCGGCTCGCCTGTTTTTGGCGCAGTCTCAACAATCGCGATGCCATCGGCCAGCGACAACGCCGTCTGTAAGCTATCCGCCAGCCGCGTCTCCAGCCCTTCTTTCACGACCAGCCGGTCCACCACGACATCAATCGTGTGGCGGAACTTTTTATCCAGCTTGGGCGCGTCGCTGATCTCATAAAACTCGCCGTCGATCTTCAAGCGTTGAAAGCCGTCTTTGCGAAGCTGCGCAATTTCTTTTTTGTACTCGCCCTTACGATCCCGTACGATGGGCGCGAGCAGGTAAAGCCGCGTGCCCTCTTCCATCGCCATAATCGTATCGACCATGTCAGACACCTGCTGCGCAGCAATCGGCTCACCCGTCTTGGGCGAATACGGTACACCGACCCGCGCGAACAGCAGACGCAGATAGTCATAAATCTCGGTGATCGTGCCGACCGTCGAGCGCGGATTGCGCGAGGTCGTCTTTTGCTCGATGGAAATCGCGGGGGATAGCCCTTGGATCAAATCCACATCAGGCTTTTGCATATTCTCCAAGAACTGCCGCGCATACGCGCTCTGGCTCTCGTTATAGCGCCGGCTGCCCTCGGCATAGATCGTGTTGAAGGCCAGCGACGATTTGCCGGACCCGGACACGCCCGTAAAGACCACCAGCGAATCCCGTGGAATATCGACGTCCACCGACTTTAGATTATGCTCCCGCGCCCCGCGAACGGAGATGTGCTTGGTTTCGGCCATTGTGTGTCCCGCTGCTCAATCTCATCGGACATATAGAGCGAGTCGGAGGCAAGCGAAAGAAAAAGAACAAAAGTGGACTGAACGATCGTGAATTCTAATCTAGTTTGAAACCCTTGCGCCGAACAAAAGTGCCGAAATCGGCACGTTCCGGCAGCCCGTATTGCCGCGCTTTATCCTCTGACCATCCGTATCGATCGGCCCGTTCGTAAACGCTTTCCGACCGCTGCGCTGCATAAGGCTGCGCCGTCTCTCGCGCCTCATCATAGGCATCGATGGCATCTGCAATCCCGTCTTCGGAAAACCGATCCGTATGAACCGTCACAGGGAGCGGCAGGCGCATCGCAATCTCAGCCGGTGCTTTCGGAATCCCAACGGCCAGCCCCGCGACCGGAAAGACATGATCCGGCAAACCGAGCAGATCACTAATGGCCTGTGCTTGGTTGCGAACCGCACTAATCGGACAACACCCGAGGCCCACCGCTTCCGCTGCCGTCACAAACGCCGACAGCGCAATTCCCGCATCAACAGCGGCGTTGAAAAACGCGTCGAGATGATCGTTGGCGAACGGGATGTCGTGCTTGTCATGGATTTGGCGTTGTCGTCGGTTGTTGCCACAAAAAATCAGAAGGCTCGGCGCATCCCGCACCCAGCTCTGCCCCGACACGAGCGCGTTAATCTCGCCGCGCACTGCAGCATCTTCAACAATCACGATATCGCGCTGCTGCAAGTCGCTTTTCGTTGGCGAGGATAGGGCAACAGCACAAAGCGCATGCAGCATCTCAGCGCCGATTGGCGTTGCGTCAAACGACCGGCACGACCCACGCCCCGCCATCTGAGCCAGAGTCGCGTTGTTCTGCAATTCGGAGGGGATATTGATGTCGCGCACAAAACGGCGCTTTAGGGCAGCCTTTAAATTCAGCGGCATCTCTGCCCTCCATCGAGCATGTCGAGAAACCTTTGTTCGGGACGCGCGCCTTGTGAACGCGCATCCCCGTGTCAGAAGTCAAACCGCCTCAGAAAACACCGTTTGTCGGCGGACCGGAAAACGAAGTCGAGTCAAAGCTCTGACCCGGATAGACCGGGGCATCGAAATTCGGCGCGCCGTAGACTTCGTTGATGTCAGGAATGCCATATTGCGAACGGGCCGCACGTTGGATCGGCTCGCCGGTAAATGGATCGAGATTGGCTGGGGCAGGAGCCGCACTAAAGCCGGTATTCGCGGCGCCGACGGCAATCATCGGAATGTCTTCAGAACCACCCCGGATCAGCGGTACCGCATTCGCGCTGCGATAGATCAGTTGACCGTCCGGACCTTCGACCTGCGCCGCAAGCGATGGTTGGCGAACGCCCCCAAGCACTTCCGAGCGGAAGTTGAACGAATAAGGCCAAGGCAACACGCCGCTGCCATTGAAGGTCTGTTGCGCAACCGGGTTATTGATGTCTCCGGCGGCATCATAGACTCGCACCGTCAGGGTCGAATTCGGCGGGAAACGGCCATCGCCTCGCTCGGCAAATGCCACCCCGCGCAAGACGATGTCTTGCGGCGCACCGGGTTGTTGTAACGCGGGTTGAGGTTGGAATCTTTGAGGCTGGAAAGCGGACTGCCCGCCACCCGGGATCGATGGACCCGGCGGCGGCAAAGGTTGCGAAATTCTCGGGTCAGGGCCACGCGGCGCTTGCGAGCAAGCAGCCATCGCAAACAAGGCCACAGCAACAGCCAGACGACCAACGGTTGGTTTAAACATGTCATTCTCCGCCAAGGGGTTCAGCCCCAGATCAAGCGCTTATTCGATACTGACTAAGCGCTTGGGCAGACAATAGGTTGCTTTGGCCGGAAAGTGAATCCCGCTTTTCGCGCAGCAAATCGGTTTTAGGCCACTGTGCTTTAGGCGACGACGCGGCTGTCTTTCGAGAATGTCTCGATCAGACCTTCGTAGATGTGACCGATGGGCAGCATCGCTCCACATTCCTCGAAGCCTTCGCGCGCCAAGATCAGGCGTAGCTTGGCGACGATGCCAACGCGCTGCTCGTCCGTCAGGATGAGCCGATGCACACAGGCGGGTCTGTCTTTGCATTTTCGGGATGGCTGCGCGAGCGCTTGCTCGGCGGCCGATTGAACGCTCTCGTCTGAAATCAATTTACGAAGGCGTTTGATCGATTCTTCAGTGAGGTCGAATATTTGTGCCATCATCGTCTTGCTCTACTTCTATCCAAACGCAATGCGTCTCAACTGACGGCCCCCGATAGACGCATTACGAACCTTAAACGTTAGGTTTGCGTTGATTCCGTCGCTCGACTCCCTCGAAAACGACCTCGTACGGCGTAAAAGTGTCGCAAGCAGAAACTGAACAGGGAACAAAAGAAAAACTTGTGTCTCTATCCGGCATGAGTATCGTCCGTCAGAATTGGGACAATTGAAGCGAGTCGAAGCGATGGCGGGCAGCGTTAACAAAGTAATTTTAGTTGGAAACCTCGGACGCGACCCCGAGGTCCGCAGCTTCCAAAACGGCGGCAAGGTCTGCAACCTCGCCCTCGCCACCTCTGAAACATGGAAAGATAAGCAATCCGGCGAGCGCAAAGAGCGCACGGAATGGCACCGTGTTTCGATCTATCAAGAAGGCCTCGTGCGCATCGCCGAGCAATATCTCAAGAAAGGCTCGAAGGTTTATATCGAGGGCCAACTCGAAACCCGTAAGTACACCGATCAGGCTGGCGTCGAGAAATACACGACTGAAGTCACCCTGCGCCCTTACCGGGGTGAAATGACCATGCTCGACTCGCCGGGCGGTTCTGGCGGTGGTGGCGGCGGCTATGGCGGCGG
>CAZXMX010000203.1:4098-5953 GCA_964641645.1 uncultured Neomegalonema sp. | reverse complement strand
CGCGTTCGCGGGCGGAACCGATCATGGATCGGCTAGAGATGCTGACCCGCAATGGTCTGACGGGTCTCGCGTTGGTGTTGATCCTGCTCTTCCTGTTCTTGTCGGCGCGCACGGCTTTTTGGGTCGCGGCGGGCATTCCGATCTCCATCGCGGCGACGGTCGCGATCATGTATGTCAGCGGCCAGACGCTGAACATGATCTCGATGTTCGGCATGATTATCTCGCTGGGTATTATCGTTGATGATGCGATTGTCGTGGGCGAGCACGCGGATGACCTTGCCCGAAAAGGCGTGCCGCCAGCGGATGCGGCGACCCGAGCAGCGCGGCGCATGTCAGGGCCGGTGGTCAGCGCCTCGATTACGACGGTCTTGGCGTTTTCGGCGTTGATTATTATTGGCGGTCGCTTCGGTGCGCTCATTGCCGCGATCCCGTTTGTCGTCTCAGCGGTGATTATCGCGAGCTTGATCGAGTCGTTCCTGATCTTGCCCAATCACATGAAGCACGCGCTGTCGGCGAAAAACCAATCGCCTTGGTACGACGCGCCAAGCCGTGCCTTCAACGGCGCGTTCAACGAATTCCGCGATCAAGTGTTCCGCCCGTTCATGCTCTGGGTGGTCAAGCTGCGCTATCTCACGCTGTCGTTGGCGATTGCGGCGTTGCTCTATTCTATGGGCCTCTTCGCCAGTGGAGCGGTGAAGTGGGAGTTCTTCTCCCGGCCCGAACAAGGCACGATCTCAGCCAATGTCATCATGGATGCGGCGGCCACCCGCGCCGATACCAAGGCCATGCTGAACGAGATGAACCGCGCCTTGAATGTCGTCAATGCGCGCTATGAAGAAGAACACGGCACCGCACCGCTCGATTTCGCACAAGCAACCTTGGGCGACAATGTGGGACGCCGGTTCAGTGCAGGCGACAACAAATCCAAAGACCTGATCGGCGGCTTTCAGGCGGCACTCATTGATGCCGACCTGCGCCCGTATTCGTCGTTCAAGTTCATGCGGGACTGGGATTCCGAGATCAACGTGTCGCCGCTGGTCGAGCTGTTCTCGCTTCGCTCTGCGCGCTCGGGGCCGGGCGGCGATGCGATTGACGTGAAGTTCTCTGGTGCCGATGCCTTCACGCTCAAAGCGGCGGCAGAGGCGCTGAAGGCGGGACTGGCCGATGCACCGGGCGTCAGTGCGCTCGATGACAGCTTGGTCTTCGACAAAACCGAATTGATCCTGACGCTGACCCCGCGCGGCGAAGCCCTCGGCTTTACCACCCGCACCCTCGGAACCGAGCTGCGCGCGCGGCTCAACGGGATCGAAGCCGCTGAATTCGCCAAGGATGGCCGACAGATCACCGTCCGCGTCCAGCCGCCCGACGGCGAGATCGGCGCAAACTATCTCGAAGCCGCCTACATCCGTGCCCCTTCCGGTGCCATCCTTACCTTGGGCGAGGTGGCCAGCATCACGACCCGTGAGGGCTTCGCCGCTATTCGTCGAGAAAACGGCCTGCGTGTCGCGACCGTTACCGGCGATGTCGATGAGGATGTGACAGGCGCCGCAGCAGCCGTCCGCGAAACCCTCGACGATCGTTTGCTCCCGGCCATTGCCGCTGAGTATGGCGTCGCCTACGAGCAGGGCGGTCTACGCGCGGATGAAAAGAGTTTCCTCGCCGATGCTTTGCTCGGCTTTATCCTGTGCCTCGTTGGTATCTATCTGACGCTGTGTTGGGTTTTCGCCTCATGGTCCAGACCCTTCGTCGTGATGTTGGTGATCCCGTTCGGCTTCATCGGCGCGATCTGGGGACACTATTGGTTCGGTCTCTCGCTGAGCATGTTCTCGGTTGTCGGACTGATCGGCATGGCGGG
>CAZXMX010000203.1:0-3998 GCA_964641645.1 uncultured Neomegalonema sp. | reverse complement strand
GTCATGGCGGTCGAGCATGACATCCGCATGGCCCTCAAATCGCTGCGAAATATGTGGGCACTTCCCGCACGGAACCGCCGAGAGCGTGCGCGCTTTGGTCGCTATAGCGCGGACAATCATCCGGTGCCGGCTCCGCAATCCCGCGAAGTCCCTGAAGAAGCCCTCGCTCCTGCAACCAAGGCCGTTGTCATGCGCGAAGCCGCTCGCCGCGCAGCAGAGTGAGTCTGTTAACCAATCTATGAAATACAAGATACCTACGTAGCGTCGGGTTTACACATTCTTCACGAACTGGGATCGACTGGATGATCAAATATCTGCGGAATTTAGACTCCGAAGATCCTGTGGATTCGCCGCTGCCCGTTGTCATTCTCGACGAAGAAATCGACGCGCTTCCGTTTGATCGCATCGCATGCCCGGACCTCAAAGCCATCGCCGAAGTCTGGCTCGATCTCCCGCGTGCTGACGGAGATCTGCTGCCCCGCTGGTCCAGTTTTTCACCCGCTATGGTCAAACGCCATCTCGATAAGGTCTGCGTTCTTCAGGTCGGAGATATCGAGAACCATGAGATCGAATTCACGGTCTACGGCAATCATCCCACCGAACTCATCGGCAACGGCAAGCCGGTAAAGATGCAGGACATGAGAGAGAGCCGTTCGGAGCAAAGAAACTACGCCGATATCCGACAGCGCACGGGCCGATCCATTACCAACAAAGCACCGCAATTCGCCCGCAAGGCCCGATCGCTAGAGGGGTCTGGCGAGATCGAATACGAACTGATCCTCTTGCCGTTCGAAACCGAAAACGGCACGACCCGCCTTCTTCAGCCTTTGAGTTCGACCGAGCGCCGATTGTCGGCGTAATCCGCGATACCTCGCGCCAAGCACGCGACGTGACGTCTTACCGTTTGCGTTCGACAATGGACGTTCCCTGACCAAAGCGGAGAAAATTCGATTGGTCGGATTGGCCCGTTATGTCACAGTTTGAATCGCCTCCGCAGCGGTCAAGGAATGTCATGCCGACCCCACCCCTCTTGCCTGAGTGCCTGCGCGATTTTCAGGTGGCGACGATTGCGGCTGGCTCACCAATTTTCCAGACCGGCGATCCATGCGAGAATTTCTATTTCTTGCTGAGGGGGTCTGTCAGGGTTGACCTCACCACGGATGAGGGCAAGTCCGTTCTCCTCTATCATATTGGCCCGAACGAGACCTGCATCCTGACGACGTCTTGCATCATCTCTGATGAGCGTTACTGCGCCGAAGCGTTGACGGAAACCGATGTTGAAGCCGTCGTCGTTCCAAAGCCGAAATTTCAAGCGATGCTCAACACCTCGCAGCCCTTTCGAGAACTTGTCTTCGGATCCTTTTCCTCTCGGCTGTCGGCCATGATGGCCAAGATTGATGAAATCAGTTTTGCGTCCTTGGATAAGAAACTGGCCCGGCGTCTGCTGACCTTATCGGCGACGAGCGACCTCATTGACGTCACACATGAACAACTGGCCAGTGATTTGGGGTCGGCGCGCGAAGTGGTCAGCCGAAAGCTGGTGGACTGGGAAAAACAAGCGTTGATCGTTCGGGGGCGCGGTTCTATTCGCATCACCGACGCTCCTAAATTGAGGAAGTTGGCTGAACTTGGTGACTAAGTCACGGAGGCGAATCGGCCTATCCGCTATCGGTCTCTCATCACTCGAAATGGGAGAAGCCAAATGTTTAACGCCAATGTCGGATCACTTGACCGCTTGCTTCGCATCGTTCTGGGCGGCGCTTTGATCTTGTTGCCTCTACTCGGGTTCATCGCGGCCCCTTCATCCGCTCTGGGCATCGTTCTCATGATCGTTGGTGCCGTGCTCGTCGGAACAGCCTTCGTGAGTTTTTGCCCCCTTTACCGCCTCATCGGTGCCAGCACCCGCGCCAAGTCGTAAGGCTGATGCTGTCGCACTTTCTTCGCAGCGTTCTGGCGTCGTTCGGGTTTGGGCCGCCGATTGAGACGATCTCGCCGCAGGATGCCTATGAAGGCAGTTGCACGGGCGAGGTCGTTCTCATTGACGTGCGCGATGCCGACGAATGGGAGCAAACCGGAACCCCCAGTGGAAGTCATCGCATTGCGATGACCGACAAAACTCTGTCGGAAAAAGTTCGCTGGCTGATGCGCGAAAACCCGAATGCTTCGATTGCGGTCGGTTGTGCAACAGGGCGGCGCTCGAAGACGGTGATTAGACGTTTGCACCAATCCGGCATCGAAGGTCTGAAAGTTCTGAGCGGTGGAATGGACCGTTGGAGCAACGAGGGCTTGCCTGTTGATCGGTAAGGCCAACCAGAGAAAAGCAAAGGACGACGCCACTCCATGACCCTAAAAAATGTATTGCTGTCGGCGGCCTTGATCGGCGTCTTTCTTGCTCCAAACGTTGTCAGTGCCGCTGAAATTTTCAGTCGCGTGGACAAGACGTCCGTCTCGAAATCTCGCCAAACCCCTTTCGGCCTTTATGTTACGCCGAAAGAGGCTTTTGCCGCCGTGACGAAAAAGCCATCCATCGTTTTGATTGACGTTCGTGACCCTATTGAAATCACCTTCGTTGGCCATCCAGAACCGATGGACTCCAACATTCCTTTGCGGACGATCACCGACAGATTTAACCCCAAGTCTGGCCACTACCGGATGCGGGATAACGCTGGGTTCGTTGCTGACGTTGATGCCCTGATGAAACGACTAAACCTCTCGAAGTCATCGCCGATTATTGTGAGCTGTCGCTCTGGACCGCGCTCTGCCGTGGCTGCCCGATTGCTTCACGCCGCGGGCTATCAGAATGTCTGGAATCAGATCGAAGGTTTTGAAGGCAGTCTCGACGGAAAGACGGGAGCGCGCAGTAAGAATGGATGGCGCAATGCCGAACTGCCGTGGCGTTACAAAATCAGAAACGGCGCACAATGGCAGCCAGCAAGCGGCGAGTGAGAACACCGGACGACCCCACATCGAAGGAAATGATATGAAGTCGACGCTTTTTCTGCTGCTCATTTCTCTCACGGTTGCTCCCTCCGTTTCGGTTCATGCACAGAACGTCATGTCTGGTGTCGACATGACGTTACCGCGAATGACAGAGGCCGAGTTGAGCCGCGAAGAGGTGATGGCGCGGGTAAAAGCGGCGACAGCGGAAAAACCGGCTGACTTCACGCGCATGCGTCTGAATGGCCTTGATCTTTCAAACTTAGATTTGAGTGGCGCGATTTTTCGGTCGGCTGCGATGAACAACGCGAACCTAAGCGGCGCGACCCTCGATAACGCCGTCTTGGATCAGGCATGGGCTTTACGGGCGGATTTTTCCGCTGCCAGCCTCCAGGGTGCATCGCTGTTCATGACGCAATTTGGGGGTGCGAACTTGGATGGCGCGGACCTGTCCGGCGCGCGAGCCGCAGCAGATTTTACCCGAGCCTCGCTTGTGGATGCCAATTTTCGAGGCGCAGATTTATCCGCCGATATGAAGAACCAATCGATGGGCTTGATGCGCGGGGTTCTGCGAAAGGCGATTGCGGATGGTGCAGATTTCACGGGCGCGATGATGTCGCGCGCTGATCTGGAATTCGCAAAGCTGCGCGGTGCCGATTTTACCGATGCCGATCTGTCGATGACAACATTAGGCGGCGCTGACCTCAGTGGCGCAGATGTGTCAGGCGCAAAGTTCAAAGATGCTGACGTGACTTCAACCCGTCTAAAGGCGCTCAAAGGCGGTTCAGACGATCAATTTGAGAACACCCGCAATCTCAAGCGGGCCTTTCGCGATTGAACGACGGAACCCGTTTGTCAGTGACTTTTGATCTCACGAAACCTCTTGCGGTCTCGAACGCCCGATCAGATCGTCCAGAAAACCGGGGCAGGCGCTTTCATAGGACACCGCTTTCTCGGCGAGCCTAACAAACTCGGCCAAGCTCAAGTTACGAATGACGGCTTCCTCAAAGCATTCACGGCAGAACACGGCCCTTGGCATAACGACGAAATCACGGCGCTTG
>CAZXMX010000202.1:0-5995 GCA_964641645.1 uncultured Neomegalonema sp. | reverse complement strand
TCAGCCCGCCGGATAAACCGCCGACATAGACGCCGATCATCGTGGCAACGCCTTGAGATGGCTCCATCCCGAACGTGAAAGGCAGGGTGAGCACGATGGCCATTGCAATCGTAAAGCCGGGGATTGCACCAGCGATCAATCCCGCCGTCGCGCCAACAGTCATTAATAACAGGGTTTGAAGAGTGGCCAGCTCTTGTACGGCCGCAAGGACGTTATCGATGATCATCGCTTGCCCACCTTAAATGCCAGGAAAAATCTCGCCGCGCGGCAACAGCACCCGCAGACCAAAGGTGAAAAGCGCCCACATCGACCCGACGGAGATGACGGCAATCAGCGCATGACTCGCGATTTGCTTCGGCGCGATGCCGCCAAGAAAACTGAGGAGCAAAAAGACCAACAGCGTTCCGCCGATCAGTGTTCCAAAATAGGGGAGCGTATAGAGAAAGCCAAAATACAGCGCGAAACAGACAATCGGGTTGAAGAAATATCGTACCCACCCGATCAATCCGGGATCGCGAACAGGGTTGATGGGCGCTGTTTCGTCTGTTCGACCCGCCCGATCAGCGAGAACGGACTGAACGAAAAAAATGAAGCAAAAAGCTGTCAAGACATAGGTGACACCTTTGGGCCACGCCGCCGGAGACAGCTCTCCGAACTGGGGATCGCGGATTAAGAATCCTGCCCAGATCAGAAAACCGCAGAACATTAAAAGAATGACAGAGACGATCGTATCTCTGCTCGGGTTGCTCATAATGAAAACCATTCTCAGGTCGCTGAAAGCGAGGCCCGACGCCGTCGTCAGCCGCCGGGCCTAGTGTTGGATCGGACTATTTCTTGAACATGCCGATCTTGATCGCGACTTTCTCATGCGCCGAATATTCTTTCTCAAACCATTCGGCGTAAGCCTCTGGTCCCGCCCAACGGACAGGCGTACCTTTGGCTTTTAGCTTTTCAAGTAGCTCAGGGTTTTCAGCGGCATCCTTAAAGACCTGAGACCACATCTCGATGACATCTTCTGGTGTGCCTTTCGGTGCGACGATTCCGCGATCCAGCGAATACGTCATATCCGTACCAAGCTCTTTCAGCGTTGGAACATCTGGGAACTGTGGAAGGCGTTCGGGCGCCGCGACGGCGTAGGCTTTCAAGGTGCCCTGCGCGACATTCTTTTCGGCTGTTGGGATATTGACCGTGCCGAGTTTGATGGTGCCCGCCAGCAGAGCCGTCACACGTTGTTTGGTGCCGTCAAAGGGAATGTATTTTAGTTTCGCGCCGGGGTTCAGTTCTTCGATCAACAGCCACATAAACTGACTGGTCGAACCCAGCGTTGCGCCCAACGGAATTGTATTTGGGTTCTCTTTGGCGTCCGCAATCATTTCATTGAAATCGGCCCAAGGCGCATCCGCCGACGCACCAATCACTTCGGGCGTTGACGTGACTTGGGCGACCATATCGAAGGCGTCCCAAGTGAAGTCGACGCGACCGGCTAGGTAGCTGACGACCGCGCTTTGGTGAATTGCGAAGAGAGTACAGCCGTCGGCCTTTGCTTTCTTGGCTTCTTTTGCGCCCTTGTTGCCGCCCTGACCACTGATGGTGACGACTTGAATTTTCGGCCCGTCCCCTTTGTTGATCGTCTCTTCAAAAATCGAAAAGATGATATGTGTTCCGCCACCCGGAGCCCACGGCACGATCAACTTAGCGGTTTGGCAAGGGATATCCGCGGCGGATGCGGTGCTTGGTGCGGTCATTGACACGGCACCAGCCGCGACCGCAGTCATGAACAGCTTAGAAAGTTTCATTCTGTTTCCTCCCGGTTTCGGCAATTCTTGGATTGCTCTGCTGAAAGGTTATCGCCTCTTGCAGTGCGGTCAACCTTTGCAATCGGCGGCAGAGGTGAAATGATCGCGACGCGAATAGCTTCGTTGTTCGGAATCGTACGGAAGGAATTCTCGTCTTGGAAAAGATCAATATTCAATTCACGCTGTTCTCAGCATTCTATTCGCCCTTGATTTCCGCAATGTCTGGTGGATTTTTGAAAGACGAAGGGCTGGAGCCTGATTGGTCTGTTGCGACGCCCGGCGTCTCTGCAATTGCGGCACTTGAGGATGGCAGTGCCCACGTTGTCCAGTCGACTCTCAGCCAAAATCTCATGTCGTTACAAAAAGGCGAGGAGCCAAGCTGCCTACATTTTGCGCAAATCAACGACATGGATGGGTTCTTCATCACAGGCCGCGAAGCTGATTCTTCTTTCGAATGGCGTAAACTTGAAGGTGCCGAGATCATCCTGTTCGGCGGGGGCCAACCGCTCGTGATGTTTAAGTACGCTTGCCACAAAGCGGGTATTGATTTCGACAAACTGAAAGTCATCAATGTTGGTGGTGCTGCCGATATGGACCGGGCGTTTCGCGACGGTACCGGACAGTATGTGCAACAACAGGGTCCGTTTCCCCAACAGCTCGAAGCAGAGGGGGCAGCGCATGTTGTCGCGCAGGTTGGGCCGATGGTTGGGCCTTGCGGGTTCTCGTCACTTGCGGCAACCCCAGAGTGGCTGAAGACCGATATGGCGAAGGCCTTCATGCGCGCCTACACGCGAACCCGTGCGTATATGAACGAAGAAAGCGCCGCAGAAATTGCCAAGGCGCAGAAACCCTACTTCCCGAAGATTGATGAGGCGGTACTCGCGAGCTGCATCGCGACGTATCAAAAGCTTGGCTGCTGGACCCCGCATGTCGAGATTACGCCGAATGCCTATGAAGCGATGCTCAATATCTATGAATATGCTGGTGGTTTGACGGAGCGCTTTTCTTACCAGCAGGTCTGCGCAGCGCCTCCGTCTGTTGCTTAAGTTCCTGCGACCAGTGGTGCCGTCAATCGTTGCAGTGTCGCGATGACACTGTTCGCGACAATCCGTCCGGTGCGCGGGTTTTCGTCAGAGGGAATATTGTTCATCGTCATCGTCGCTTCGCCAGAATCCGAGACGATCGTTACGGACTGAATGTTGCGATCAATTGTCGGGTCGGCCCAGACCTCGACTTGCGTTTCCTCCGGCCCGATGCCAGCCAACGCGAGTGCAGCGGCGACGTTGACGTTTGCGGGAAAGCCGCGCGCGGCATCCCGTGCCGAGCCGCGCAGAACGCAGAGGGGCTCGGCCAAATCGGAAAGATCGATCTTGTTGTCGATCAGATGGGGCGCCCCCGCCAAACCACCCGGTGGCTTGCGGGTTTGCAACGTGACGCTGTGAATTTTCCCAACGGCCATCGCCCGCACGGTATCGAGGCCAATCAATGCTCCGGTCGGGACGACAATCCGTGCACCGGATTGCTTGGCCTTGTCCATCAGGTCCGGGTGGTTGAGCAATGCGCCAACGGATAAGGGCATCAGGCAGCGGCCATTCTCGATACTCGCCGTTGCCAATTCAGAAAAGACCGCAGCGGGCGCACATTCAACAATCACCTCCGCCACTTTCGGTAATTCGACAAGGGGTAGAACGGCAGGGCCACATTGGAATTCGGCGATCCGACGTGAGGCACGCTCTCGATCGTTGGCAGAGACGGCAACAAGCCTGATGCCGTCTACCTCTCCGGCATCAACTGCGCGAGCGACGCGCATTCCGATGGCGCCTAAGCCTGCGACAGCGAGTGTTATTGGTGGCGTCCCAAACATGTCAAAACCGATATTGAATTGGCGTTCTGCCTCTAGGTGTATCCTTGAATTCGGATATTGGACAATCCTTTAGAATTATGAAGAGTAAGCCTCTCGCCTTACGCTAGGGACGAACCATGACAGTGAAAACCATCGCGATTTTAATGCCGGGCGATATGGGCCATGCCGTCGGACGTGCGCTGAAAGAACACGGCTTTGAAGTGGTTTGCGCGCTCGAAGGGCGCGGCGAGCACACCCAAATACTGGCCGGTGCAGCCGGCTTGCGCGATGTGGATACGCTTCGAAACGTCGTTGAAGTAGCAGATCTGATCCTCTCGATTTTGCCTCCGGCTGCGGCGGTTCAGCAGGCTGAACGAGTCGCGAGAGAAATGAACGATTTGGGTAAGCGGCCAATCTATGTCGACTGCAACGCGATATCTCCGGAGACGGCAAAGAATGTTGCTGCCGTTATCGAAGGTGCGAACGGCGTGTTCATTGACGCGGGAATTATCGGCCTGGCACCGGGGAAAGGCGCGGGGCCGCGCTTTTACGTCTCCGGTCCTGACGTCGGGGCCATGCTCGACCTTGATGGCAAGGGCTTTCGTGTTCTCAAATCCGGTGACAATATTGGTGAAGCCTCGGCATTGAAAATGACCTATGCCGGATTAACAAAAGGGACGTGGACGCTTCAAACGGCTGTTCTTTTGGCTGCGCAGAAGCTCGGCGTCATCGATACGCTGCTAGAAGAGTTCGAATTCAGCCAATCAGGCCCGCTCGATGCCATGCGCGCGCGCGTTCCTTTCTTACCCGCAGACTCCGCACGATGGGTCGGTGAAATGGAGGAAATCGCGAAGACGTTTGCATCAGCCGGTATCAGTTCAGGTTTCCATGACGGTGCTGCTGATATTTTCAGAATTTTGGCCGAAACACCCTTCGCCAACGAAACCCGCGCCGATATGGATACCTCAAGAACCCTCGAAGACGCCTTGGCCGTCTACGAAAACTACGTGCCTTCTGACACCTAAGCGTATTGTACAGCGAAACGAATGATCCGACTCTTCAAGTTGCCGAGATGCTTTCGCCTTGTATGAGTTCCCGAGAGTGCCAAACTGTCACGTTGATTCAACGGCTTAACTAAAGGGGGCTGTGGTTTCAGCAGCGAGCGTTATACGGTTAGCTGAGTTCTGGTCCCACCGCGATGGCCCTGCATCGTTAAGAACTACACTCGACTGCTCTTTGGTGGGTGCGAGCGTCGCCTTGTTTTTATCTTTGTCACGCCGCTCTCAGGGTGCCGCTGTCTGTTAGGTGAATTCTTGGGCGATCCTCGCCCACCCATCTTTCCGAATAGAGCGATGAGCGGTCCAAATATCGCGAAAGCATAGCCCAAATAGATCGGAACATCTGTGTTGTGCTTTGCATCCGGCAGCAGGATAGCATTCGTCGGATCATCGGGATCAACAAAAACTTCGACCGGTTCACCAAGCCTGAAGCGCCGGTTGAGTCGGCGCGGCCAAAGCTCGGTCCCGTCATCAAGCGTCAGCCGTTTCGTCGGGACGCCGATGTAAAGCTGATCCGAGAGGTAGCTTCCACCATCAACTGAATATTCATATGCGATTTCTGGGCGATCTCCCCAGACCTCTGCCAATGTGACCTTTCCCGTAACCGATGGCCAGAACCGAGCCATTCGATTTTCAGTTCGGATATCGCTCATAAACCAAACGATGCCGACACCAACAGCAAGCATCCCGCCCCCCAGCAAAAGCCGAAAAACGAGTTTCCCGATATCAACCGACCCGCGCCTCCGTTTCGCGAGAAAAGCACTCGCAGTGAGTAATAACCCGCCAGCGACGAACCCGTAGCCAAAGATGAATTTCATTAGATCGGTTTTGTGTTCAGCGCCCGGTAACAAGATGGCGTCGGAGGGGTTTTCCGGGTCGTAGTAGACCTTCACCTCGGAACCCGCCGGAAAGCGCGCCACGAGTCCACCATCTGAGAGCGTCGCGCCATCTTCGAGAAAAATGTCTCCGTTCGAAACCATACCGTGGAAGAGCTTCCACGACTCATACGCGCGGCCATTCACGTCGTATCGGTAGCGGATTTTTGCGTCGTTCTCGAAATCGAGTTCAGAAGTCGTTATCGACCCGATCACATGAGGCCAGGACGGCGCGACCTCTGCCTTGTTGCGAATGTCATTCATCTGCCAGACGACAAAGGCTCCAAATACCATTGCCAAAAGCCCAAAAATGATCTTCGCGCGCTCCATGATCCTTGATCTCCGCCATCTTTTTTCGCGGATAGGATAGACGCTTGAAGTGAAGGCTTTGTTGCAGTGGGACCATCTGCGAGTTCCGGAGGG
>CAZXMX010000201.1:0-5997 GCA_964641645.1 uncultured Neomegalonema sp. | reverse complement strand
GGTGAGCGAGAAACGATGACGGAATTTCTCGTCGGCATGCTTCGGCAACGTGTTCGAATGGATCGTTGTTGACTACGGCTTAGCCAATGCCTTGTTGATCATCCGCCGCTCGATCTCAAGCCGATAGGATGGATCATCTTGTTGCCAGCGCGCTTTGACGAGATCGGAGACGGCCCGCATGCGCGCCCTCGCCAAAACCTTGTCTTCTGCTCCGGCTTCGTAAGTCAGACGTAGGACCGAATGGTCTTCGCCGAGGACCGCCATCAACTGATCGATCCCCGTCTCCCATTTCGGGTTCAACCCCGTGCCGTTTGCCTCAAACGCCGCACCGGCCAAATCCAGACGCACGACGCGAGACGTCGACGCGCCAAAATTCAGTTTGGTCACCTTACCGCGCGTCAGGCGGACCGCGCGCGGGTTCTCCGATGTGATCCGATACCCCGCAGGCAGTGTTCGATCATCGAGCTTCAGAACAAAGATCGAGCCGATCCCACCCCGCGGGGTCTGAGCACAGGTCACATGATAGCGGCCTTGCTTATCAGTCACACTCAGCAAACCGCGCACTGTCGCCAAACGCACCCCCGGCAAGCCCGGCTCGCCCTGATCCTGATAGCCGTTGCTGTTCTTGTCCGCGAAGACGGTGCCGATGACGTCCCCGCAATCGAAGACGGACTCAAACCCGTTCGCAGCGGAGGCCGACCCCGCCGTCAGAGAGACCGCCAAAGCGCAGCCAAACAGAGCGCCTGCGGGAACCGCCGCGCGACCAGCATCTGGCTTCGACGGGGAAAGATACCGCGAGAACAAACGATCAAAAAGAGACATAATACTTGCCATCCCCATTATTCGTACAACGGATAGTAATCATGAAACGATCATTGTCGAATGATCACAAGGTTAAAGAAAACTTAGCAACTTCTATTCCATTTGACGTGGAGCACGAAGATGAGTGGACGCACGATAATGACAGAGAGAGACAGAGCGACCGTTCTCGACCCGCCCCACCAGACAGGTGAATCGCGTCCGGCGCTGCCACATAATTCAATCGCATTGTTCGCGTACTAAAGAACCTCATGTTCAAAACGAGAGTCGCCCATGCGCCGTTTGTTACGACTAACCGTTAGAATTATCGCTTTCGTTTTCGTGTTGCCCGCGTTGGCCCACGGCGCGATTTGGGCGAGTCTTGATCGCCCGGCGAGTTGGTATGAAGCGGATTGGAGCAGCAGCAAAATGTTCTCCGTGCCAGAGGTCGATGCGGCGGGCGTCTACATTATGACAGCACGCACCGGCGGCATGAAAGGCGCGGTGTCTTCGCATAGCTGGATCGTGCTGAAGAAACCGGGGCGGCGCAGCTTTGACCGCTATGACGTGGTTGGGTGGGGCAACCCCATACGCAAGAATGCCTACGCCGCCGACGCGCTCTGGTACTCGAACCAACCGGAAGTCCATTATGTCGTTCGGGGCGCCGAAGCGCAGGCGCTGATCCCGAAGATCGAGCAGGCCATCGCTGCCTACCCTTGGCGTCGCCGCGGCGATTACAAGCTTTGGCCGGGGCCAAACTCGAACACGTTCGTGGCTGGCGTTATTGATGCCGTGCCGGGGCTGGATGTCCGCCTTCCCCCCACGGCAGTCGGGCGGGATTATCCGACCGATGGCAAGTGGGTGCGGCGCAACGCGGAGGACGGATTGCGGATTTCGCTCGCTGGCTATGCCGGGCTGAGGCTGGGCGGCCAGCGGGGATTTGAGATCAATGTTTTCGGCCTCGTCGCCGGTTTCGATCCTTCGCGGCACGAAGTAAAGATCCCCGGATTCGGAGCGCTAAAACTCTGGACGCCAACACCGTCTTGACCGCAGGGGCGTTCTATCGGTCACGTTTTGGCTGCTACTTTCGGATTGTCGATCACATTCCGATAGATGAAGTCGAGCCGTTTCCCGCCATCCCAATCGAGACGGTTTAACGTGCGGGTGATCACGCTGGCGGACAACGGATCGGAGCGGTAGTGTGACGGCGCGTACGCGAGACCCACAAAGCGCACCACATCCACCTCACTTTGAATGTTTAACTCTTCGGCATTCTGAATCAGATTGATGATTTCGTCCTGCTCCGTTCTAAGCATGCGGTCAGCCATCCAGTCTGATCGACTGATTGCGAGTGCGGAAAACACCCGTCCTGCCAGTTGCTTGAGAAACTTAAGATCAACCTCGTCTAGTTGCGACGAAGAAATGGAAAGACCCATGCCCAGCTACCAATCGAATGCTTGATAGTGCTTGGTGGCTTCAATCGTTCTAGCCAAGTTCGTGGCCGACTTTTGAAAAGAAGCCGCTTCTACTTCCGATAGTTCCGCTCGGAGCCAAGCCAAAAAGTTTATGATACTGCGCTTGGTCGCGATTTCGAGCACCCAGTGATACGGATCGTTCTCATCCTCATCAAACCCGTGCAAGCTATAGATCTCAACGTCCCAAGCTGACATAGGCTGGGCGTCAATCGCATCTGCCACGGCGTGAATTTCGTCGCGAGAAAAAACAGTGATCAAACGTTCTAAAGCCATCGCCTTAACGGCCTCGGGCAAGATCAAATGTCGCCAGCGATCGTCGTTCCGAAACGTCAACCCAAGCAGCGTGAACCATGGCTGAGTTTGCTTGAGATCATGCTCATCGTAGACGAAAATATCCTCAATCCAAGCCTGCAAGTCCTTTGAGGCCGGTGTATCGCCGGCCTCATCAAGGGCCGCCTCAACCGCTGCCCAAAGATTAGGTACCTGCGACTGATCGGCAGCAAACGCCTGACGGTTCGCAGTGATAGCAATGCGCAAAGCACTTACCAGCCGAGCCGGATCGTCGGTTGGGACTCCTAGCCACTGATAAAAGGGTACCACACGATCCATGCTCAAAAGCGCTATAGAAGCGCCAAGCTTTTCCTCAAGTCTGGTGGCGTGGATGGGTGAACTGTTCATGGGATCGCTAAGTTGGCAGGGGCGCTAGGCCAAAGGGGCGGCAAGAGTGACGGCAGAAATCGAATAACACGATAGGTGACATATGCAGCCCCGACACCGGCTCCAACCTTCGCCACGTCCGTGGCGTCAATATCAAGTCCACCTTCTAAGGATTGTCAAATTTTGCCGCCGTTTCGAAGTGCTGTGCATGATTGACGATTCAAAAAATCGTCACGCCGCGCCAAGGTTTCTCAGCCCCCAGCTTGACACTCCCACCCCTTATACCGTGGTCTGGTCCGAGGCGTTGTTGAATCAAGCCCCGCCCGCGCTGGTGGAGCAATTGAAAAACGCAGATCGTCCCGACCTCTATCTGCTGCTCTCGCCGGACACCGATTGGATCGACGACGGCACCCGCTACCATTCGACCGCCGAGGAACGCCAATGGTTCCATGCGCGATTAAAGCACTGGCTCGAATTTATTGGCGCGACTTGGGTCGAAGTGACGGAACAAGACTGGATGACGCGAGAGAAGGCAGCGAAAGACGTGGTGTTGAAAGCAATCGAATTTTAGTCGAGCCCACACGAGACAGCCCGCAAACTAACTTTCCATCTCGATCGAGGTCACTTCACCTCCATCGTCAAAAGAGACGCAGAGAACATAGTTCGTCGTCTCGTCCGGCAAGGTAAAATCAAAGGTATCGAGGTCCTCTTCATCATCTACACCCCAATGCGATTTCAACACGAGCAACCCGATAACCTCTTTGGGCTCAGGCTTGCTTTTCGACAGATGCTTGCGCCAATACTCTTCTTCGATCTCTTCGATATGATGCGCGACGAACAGATCGACACCATACTCGCTCTCTTCGGTGCCATAGGCGTTCTTGATTGCCGTCAATGCCAACGCTTCGCGCCGCTTAACCTTAGTCTGATCGATGCTCATGCGCTAAAACCTTTCGTCACTGTAACTACCAACTTATCGACGAAGCCTTGCTCGACACGAACAATCCATCGATCACCATTATCCGACGCAGCGTAAAGGTAATTGCTCTCTAGGACCTTAAACGTCCGCAGAGACTATCAACCCCCTACCGCCTGAGCAACCACCACACCAGCCCCGCCGACGCGGCGGCCATCAAGGCCAACCCTGCGCAGACAATCCAGAATCCCGACGCCGACTCCATCAGCGGCATCCCGCCGACATTCATCCCTAGCAACCCGGTCACGAAGGCAATCGGTAAAAAGATCACCGACACGACCGACAGCACCAACATGATCGTGTTCTGCCGTTCGGTCATGCGCGCCGTCATCTCGTCGCGCAGCACCGCCGCGCGTTCTTGGATCGAGTCCAGATCGCCAACAATCCGCTCGAACGCTTCGGCCTCTTCCGACAACAACTCTCCATTGGGCAGCCAGTAAGGCGGTTCTTGAGACAACTGTCGCAGGGTCGCGCTTTGCGGCGCGATATGGCGCCGGATAATCACTGCGTCTTGCCGCGCCCCTGTAAATGCCGCACGCGTGGCCGCCGTGGGCGCGACCGTATCGCTCAACGCATCCAACTCATGCGCTTCGATGATCTCTTCCAATTCATCCAGCACAGGCTCAACCCGCGCATGAAGCTGCTGAACCAAGCGCTCCACAAAATCGGCAGGCGAGCTCGGCGCACGGCCCGCACGGACCTCTTCGACAAGGGTATCGACCGACCTCAGCCGCCGAAGACCGACGGTCACAATCCAGCCGGTATCAATGAACAATCGGATCGAGACCATGTCTTCTGGCTTTGCCTGATCGTTGAGATTGACCCCCCGTAAGATCAGCAAACCCTTGCCGTCGATTTCAGTATATCTGGGCCGCGTGTCATCGGCCATCAAAGCCCAGGCGAGCGTATCCGGCGGCGTCTCGCCATCCAGTAACCATTCCTGAGACTTCGCCCCATCACGATGCAAATGCACCCAGCGCCACCCATCAGTGGGCAGCGGGTCGTCGAGCTGTTCCCAACCAATCTCAGATACCGACCCGTCGGCTCCAATATTCCAAGCCCCGAGCAGGCCGTCATTCACAAGATCCAAAGCGCACACTCCCTAAGTTGTGGGGAGTTTAGGTGGATTTACGCGGAAGGTCACGGATTAGGTCGCTGATGTCTCGTCCATCTACGCATAAGAAAATCGTTCATAGGGGGTGAGTGAAACCGCCCCCGTCGTGGCAGAACGACGCTGTCGGCGCTTCACACTGACCTCTCATCCGTTTGCCCATCAATGCTCGGCGAACAGCGTTCCATACCCCGTCATCCGATCCGCAATCCCGGCAAGGCGCAGCGCGTCCCATGCGAGGGCTTGGTTCGACGCGATCACCGGCTTGCCGACTCTTTGTTCCAGCGCATCGATAATATCAACCGAGCGCAGCGCCCCGCAGGAAATGAAGATCGCTTCCGCGTCGGGACGGTCGAGTGACGCCGCCATATCGGCGATAAACGTTGGATCAACCCGCACCATCTCGCTGTCGAGCGTCAGGTTCAGCCCTTGTATGTCCAGCACATCAAAGCCGCGCTCGACCATGTAATCGCGTTCCGCCGTATTGACTTCATCGAGATACGGCGTCGCGACAACGACCCGCTTGGCGCCCACCGCTTCCAATGCGCGCAACACGGCGGTGATGATCGACGATGCCTTCGCCCCTTCGTTTCCGGCACGCAGAAGTTCTTCGACTTTCTCCTGACCCAACACCAACGAGCCGGAAGTACAGGCATAACTGACCACGTCGAGCGAGCCGTCCGGTAACAACGTCGAGCTGGCCCGCGTCAAGTCCGGCCCAATCGCCGCGAGGGTCGCGTTGGTGATCACGTCTGGGTTCGACACCCGCGCAAAATGCACCCCCACACCCGCCGGACAGAGTTGGATCACATCGCCCTGAACTGTTTGCTCCGTCGCGAGCAACACAAAGCCCAGCTTGGCCCGCGGATGACGGCCCTCGTCAAAGACCGGCGTGAAGGATCGCGATTGAACGCTCATAACACCACCATATCGAGCGAACTGCGCGACAGCCGCTCGACCCCCGTTTCTGTCACCAACAC